>CAINLW010000047.1 GCA_903850545.1 uncultured bacterium | reverse complement strand
ATTTTATTAAAATATAAAATTAGGAGTTTATTTTTTTACAAATATTTTCCATAAATTATTTGTTTCAATATACCAATTATTTATATCCAAGAATCTTTCATACGGTAGTGTGATTGTCCAAAGAGAAAGGTTTTGGATTTTGCCTGGTGTTATGTAAATAAATTCTGGCGAATATAAAAATACAGCTGGAACATCTTTTTCTATTTCGTCAGAGAATGCATTGTATTTGCTAATTCTGACAGATGTATCGGAAGTTTTTCTAGCATCTTCTAAAAGTTTGTCTACTTTAGAGTTTGCATACATTGCGATATTTAGTCCCGGATCATTTCTTTGTGAGGAATGCCAAAAAGCAAAGAAATCCATATCTTTTCCGACAACTTCACCATATAGAAGAGCTTCAAATTTTCTAGGTCTTATGATGTTTTGTTGTAAATCTCCAAAATCATATTGTTTTATTTCTACTATTGCTCCAAGTTTTTCCCAATCGCTTTTTATTAATTCTGCTGATTTTACAAGGTCATCGCTATTTAACGTTGAGATTGTTATTTCAAGTTTAATTGTTTTTGTTTTGCTTATTTTTTTACTAATAAGTCCAGTTGTCGTGCTTTTTACCCAGCCAGCCTTTGTTAAAATATTTATTGCAGATTCGATATTATTAGCACCACTATCATTATTGGAATCGTTTTTTATAAGGTTAGCGGGAATTGGTCCGTAAAGAGGTTTGCCATATCCAGACAAAATATCAGTTACTATTTTGTTTCTATCAACTGCCATATTTAGAGCTTGTCTGACTTCTTTGTATGTTAATGTCTCATTTTGATTTTGATTAAAGAATACCGCAAAAACTCTTGGAAGGGGAGCTATGTTTATTTTTGCTCCGCTTTGTTTATTTAGTTCAGTAATTTTTTCTGGTGAAATAGAATTGATTGCTTCAATGTCTTTATTGTTGTAAGCGTTTATTAAAGTTTTTTCATCTTTATAAAAATTTACGACAAGTTTTTCTATATATGGTTTTTTTGGAACATACTTATCAAAAGCAACAAGCTCGTAATATGTTGGAATCAATAACATATTTTTACTCAATGTTTCCATTTTACTTATTTTGTATGGCCCAGAACCTATTGCTTCAACATTATATTGACTAAGTGGAAACTGTTCTGGGCTAAGGTTATCCCACAAATGTTTTGGAAGAATTCCAATAGTCAGGTTTTCTAGAAAAGGAGAATAAGGTTTTTTCAAAATGAATTTAATTGTTATGTCATCAACTTTTTCAACTTTTACATCATAAAATCCGGCTCTTTTCGGACTTTTAATTGTGCTATCTTCTATTTTATTTATTGTGAATTCAACGTCGTCAGTGGTGACTTTTTCTTCATCATGAAAAAATATATTATCTTTTAATGTCACTGTGTAAATTAAACCATCATCTGATATGTCGTATTTTTGTGCTAAATCCGTAATGATAGAGTTGTCTGGTCCGGATTTCATTAGTCCAGAATATACAAGTTCAGTAAGATCATTGTCTACATCTGATGTTGCAAGAACTGGATTTACGAACCTTGGTGAACCGACAATTCCTTCGCTCAAATAACCACCATTTGTCGGAACATCAACAGACATTTCTTGGTTAACTTTATTCAATAATATAAAACCTGAAAAAATAAACAAAAAGCACAAAAAATAGAAAAATAGCTTTTCAGAGATACTGAATTTTTTATATATTAATGCAAGGTCTTCAAAGAACTTTACATCCCATTTTTTTACGAGAATTTTCTTTATTTTCTTTTTCATCTAAATGTTAGATTTCAAAATATGTCAATTTAATAGCAAAATATTAGTATTTAATACGCAGTCACGCTAGTACGTTAATAGAAACCCTATAATTAATTATTTTATTGTAATAGCCAATAGAGAAAACAAGACAAATAGGATTCCAAGTATTATTGTTGTATTAAAAATGAATTTCTCAAAACCTCTTCTTGTGTGATATCCGGAATTCCAATTGTCTGCACCACCAAAAGCGCCACCAGTGCTTGCGTCTGATTGTTGCAATAAAACTGCAACAATAATTAATGCTGCTAGAACTATTTGTATATAAGGTATAGATTCGGCTAGTGATGTCATTACGAGAGCTAGTATAGCAAAATTATGAAAAGAATCAAGGCGGTTTATGTTTTTTGTGTGGTTTTTGGTTTTTTTTGTGATATAATATTTTGGAAGCCTACTCTTATTACTTTACAGGCCTCTACTTGTTTTCGAAGCAAGCAATAAATTTTTTGATTAATAATTAATTCACCCGCTAAAGTTTTGACTGATGTAAAATCAAAGATTTTACTGGCATTAAACAAAAAAGTTTAATGCGTCAGTCAAAATTTTCTCGGGTATATAAAAACATGACAACTGGATATATAGTGTTGATTATTTTAGTAGTTTTGGTTCTTTGGGCGGTTTTATCATATAACAAATTTGTTACTCTTATAAATAGAGCAAAAGAAGCATGGTCAGATATAGACGTTCAATTAAAGCGTAGATATGATCTTATTCCAAACCTTGTAAGTACAGTAAAAGGTTATGCTACTCATGAGAGCGAGGCATTTGAAAATGTTACAAAAGCAAGAGCGCAAGCTATGGGTGCACAAAATATAGTTGATAAAGGTAAGACAGAAAACATGCTATCAAATGCTTTAAAATCAGTTTTTGCCATTGCAGAGGCTTATCCAGATTTGAAAGCAAACCAAAACTTCCTGTCATTGCAGACCGAACTTTCAGATACTGAGAATAAAATTCAGGCAGCAAGAAGATTTTATAATGGAAATGTTAGAGACCTAAATATTGCAGTAGATTCTTTCCCAAGTAATTTAGTTGCCAGATCATTTCACTTCGTTAAAATGGAATTATTTACTCTTGATGAATCGGAAGCAGCTGCAAAACAACCAGTAGAAGTTAAATTCTAACAAAATACGAATATTGTACGAATTGTTAACAAATAGTAACGAAAATTTATACTAATAATGTTATGGAAATAAAAGACAAAGAGCTCCACAGAATATCTCTGACTGCTATTATCTATGATGATCAAGGAAAATATCTAATTACAAAAAGGGCTTTAAACAAAAAAGCTTTTCCTGGAAAGTGGACTGTACCCGGAGGCGGTTTGGAAACGGATGATTATGTAAATACAAAACCAACAACTTCTGCAGGTCAGTGGTATGGTGCCCTTGAAAATACCTTAAGAAGGGAAATAAAAGAGGAAGTTAATTTGGAAGTTGAAAAACCACAATATTTGCTTGATCTTACTTTTATAAGGCCAGACGGAATACCTGTGGTGGTTTTGAGTTATTATGCAAGATATAAATTAGGAGAAGTAAAACTTGATGCAGATAGCATAGATTATAAATGGGTAACTCTTGAAGAAGCAAAATCATACGATATTATTGATGGAATATGGGGAGAAATTGAGATGGTAGAAAAAATCTTAAAGAATAAATAATATATCAAAAAAGAAGCGACACAGTCGCTTCTTTTTGTTATAATTGTCGAATCATGGTTCAGAAAAATACAAACACAAATATAGAATTTGAACAAATTGAAGCAGTAAAATTAGTTGGTGTTTGGACGTCTTTTTGGAATACTATAAAACAAAAACTTTTTTTGTATATAGTTTTACCAATTATTTTTTTTGTTCCGGTTATGTTTTTAGGTATAAAATACCACGACGCGAATTCCTTTGTTTTGGCAGTCTTTTTTCCTTTTGTTTTGTATTTTTTTATATATAGATCATTAATGGAAAAGTTTATGAAATGTTTTGCTTTTAGAGCAGGTTTCAATTACGAAAAGACCGCTAAAATTAATTCCGTGGAGGGCACTCTTTTTAATAATAAACAACTACCAACAATTTCAGAAGTGGTGAGTGGCTTATATTATAATCATGAAACCAGATTTTTTATTTTTAGCACAGTTGAGGGTAGTGGAGAATATAGAAAAATAAAATACTATTCTGTTCTTGAGATTAAGTTTGATATGATGTTGCCTGATATTGTTTTAAATAATAAAGAAAATTTCTTTGGATCCAATCCGTTAATTTTTGTTAATGAGAAAAAAATGAAATTGGAAGGTGATTTTGACAAGTATTTTGATATTTATGCACCAGATGAATTTGAAATTGAAGTTTTACAGATTTTCACTCCAGAAATAATGCAAATTTTTATAAATAAAACTAAGGATTTTAATATGGAAATTTATAAAAATAAAGTATATATTTATCATAATAGTAGAATAAATAATGAAGATGGTATTGTTTCGATGTATGACTTAGCAAAAGATATAATTCAGAAATTGGGTTCAATTTTTGAAAGTATGAAGAGCGACGTTGAGGCAATGGAAAAGTATTACAAATTAACATAAATTTATGGCAACACTTTATACACAACAAACAAAAAATATCGAAAAGACATGGTTTTTGATGGCAATGTTTTTGGCTGTTATTATAGCACTCGGATATTTTATTAGTAATTATTATAAAAATCCTGGAATATTATTTTTTGCCATAATTTTTAGTGTGATTATGAATATAGTAAGTTATTGGTATTCGGACAAAATTGTTCTTTCAATGTCTGGAGCCAAAGAAGCACAACACGATGAATATACAGACTTGTATCATATAGTTGAAAACCTTTCTATTACCGCTGGCCTCCCAATGCCTAAAATATATATTATTAATGATTCTTCACCAAATGCTTTTGCTACAGGAAGAGATAAAGAGCATGCAGTCGTGGCAGTGACTACAGGACTTCTGGTAATACTAAATAAATCTGAGCTTGAAGGAGTAATAGCTCACGAACTTTCTCATATAGGAAATAGAGATATTTTACTTTCGACTGTGATAGTGGTGCTAGTTGGATTTATTTCTATAATTGCCAACGTATTTATGCGAGGGGGTTTAGGTGGGGGGAAAAGAGATAATGAAAAAGGCGGAGGACTCATTATGATCATTGGTTTAATCTTTATTTTACTTTCTCCGATTATTTCCAAACTTATTCAACTCGCCATTTCTAGAAAAAGAGAATTTCTTGCGGATGCTTCCGGTGCACTTTTGACACGATATCCAGAAGGGCTTGCCTCAGCACTTCAAAAGATATCAAACGCAAATATTCCAATGAAGAATCCAAATACTGCTACGGCACATTTATATATTTCAAACCCTTTTGGAGGAACAGGTAAAAAAATATCATCACTTTTTAGTACACATCCTCCAGTGGAGGAGAGAATAGGCGCTCTTATGGGGATGTCTAGTAATCAACAGTTATAATATATTTAAAGTGTTATAATCGGATTGAATAAGTTAAACTTTTTTATATTATCAATTTTGAGTTATTTTTATTAATGTTTATATTAATATTTATTTATGGATAATAAATCAGACATTTTACGTGAGGTTTTGATTCAAATAGAAAAAGAGAAACATTCTCTTCAAGAATCCATTGATAGATGTAAAAATGAAATAGAAGAGGCACCTGGTCCAATGGTATCTCATTCTGATACCACAAGACATCAAGTTGGTCAGCAATTGATGAATTTGACTGAACACCTTGAAAAACTGGAGAGTGCGGAAAAATTTATGCGTGAGTCGTCTTGTGATCATAAAGATGGGATTTTGTCAGTCGGATGTATAGCGGAAATCGAAGTTGATGGAAAAAACAGATTTGTTTTTATTGTTCCAAATGGGGTTGGTGGTATAACCGTTGGAACAAATACAAAAATATCAATAATATCCGAATTGTCTCCAATGTCTCAGGCGATTTTGGGAAAAAAGATTGGAGATGATTCGTCATTTAAAGTAAATGGGTTAGAGAAACAAATTAAAATATTGAACATTTAATTATATGCATAAAGCAAGACTCAAAAAAATTGAAGAAAAAGTAATTAATAAAGTTGAAGATAAAATCTTTGCTTTGAGTGCTTTTGATGAAATCAGACCATATTATATTACCAAAATTACTTTTACTGATAAAATTTTAGACAAGACGATTCTAAAATTATTTCCTGATTTTGTTAGACCAAATTTTCTGACAGTTCTTCGTTTTATTTCGGTTCCTTTTATTATTTTCTTTTTATTAAATAAAAATTACGATATTGGGTTTTGGCTTTTTATAGCCTCAGCGTTAACAGACGCTTTTGATGGGGCAATTGCAAGAACAAGGAATATGATAACCGATTGGGGAATTATTTTTGATCCATTTGCCGACAAACTTCTTATAGGGAGCATTAGTAGTATTCTTGTTTTTAAGTTTTTAAACCCTATTCTTGCTTTGGCTATAATTTTTTTAGAATTAATACTTGTCGCAACTTCTTATCATAGATATCGTGGAAAAACCGTTCCAGCAAAAACATCTGGAAAAGCAAAAATGATTTTACAATGTATCGGTATAAGTTTTGTTTTTTTATTTTTACTCACCGGCAATCAATTTTTTTTAACTATTGCAACATATATTTTATATCTCGCTATAATTTTTGCAGTATTGTGTCTTACTATTTATAAATCTATATGATCGTCTTTGAGAGAAGCGGAGCGACATGGCAATCCGGGTTATTTTATATATTATGAGTTTGAAAAAGATTTGATAGTAGCATATTATCTGTTTGCAAATGGAGGGTGAGTTTGGGTAGGGACACAAGTGCGAGATTTGTGATAGTTTTATATAAGCGATAGCGAAATATAAAATAGAACAGGTGTACAGATTCTGTAAGAATCGCATAGTGGTCTAGTTTTCAAACAGTATTTTGCACTAGAACTATGCTATAATAGCGTTATGTCAAATATTTTGTCTCTCAAATATCCTAAAAAGAGTCATCGCAAAGATGTTACTTTACCAAAACACTCAGTATTGCTAGCTGAATTTTTTGGAATTATGATTGGTGATGGAGGAATAAATAATCCATGGCAAATAACCATTACTTTAAATTCAATTAAAGACGCCAAGTATGCACTATATATTTCTAGTTTGTGTAAACAACTTTTTGGTATAGAACCAGTAATGCGTAAAAGAAAAACAGGAAACACACTAGTAATATCTCTAGCAAGTATGTCAGTGGTAGATTTTTTAGTTGCAAATGGTCTTGTTCGTGGCAATAAGCTTAAAGCCGGATTAAGGATTCCAAAGTGGATCTTAGCAAAACCTTCATATTGTAAAGCATGTGTTCGTGGACTCGTAGACACTGATGGTTGCATATTCATTCATGTGCACAAAGTAATTGGCAGGATATATAAAAATATAGGCTTTTCTTTTACAAGTTATTCTCCAGAATTAATCTTTCAGATGGCCGATATATTTGCAAAATTTAATTTTATACCGCATATTAGTAAGCGAGGACAAGATATATCTTTGTATCAAGAAAATATTATTATTAAATATTTAACAGTATTTGGAACCTCTAATGAGCGTATTGGGTCTGTTTATAAAAAATGGAGAGATGCGAGAGTGGTTTAATCGGCACGCTTGGAAAGCGTGTGTGGGGCAACTCACCAAGGGTTCGAATCCCTTTCTCTCCGCAATGGTAAAAATTATTTGTAATTAAATATATAAATATGAAAACATTAATAGTGGGAACAACTAATCCAGCCAAGATAGCACAATTAAGCGATGTACTTGCGCCTATTAGTGTTCATGTCAAGGGGATTGACAAGAAGTTGTTGCCAGAAGTAATTGAAGATGGAATTACTGCAGAAGAAAATGCGCGAAAAAAGGCGATTGCTTATTCAAAAGCTATTGGTCAGACAGTTTTCTCTATGGACAATGCTTTATATTTGGATGGTTTAGCGCCAGAAAATCAGCCAGGAATTCATGTTAGACGTATAGGTGGAACAATTGCTTTAAACGATATGGAATTGCTTGAACACGGAATAACTCTCATAAAATCTCTTGGAGGCAAAGCGACAGGATATTGGGAATATGGTATTTGCATTGCGCAACCAGATGGGAAAATTTTTGAAATGACGATTAAAACACCGCGTATATTTACAAGCAAAAAAAGTGAAAAAATAGTTTCTGGTTATCCACTAGAATCAATCCAAATTGACCCAGTAACGGGTAAATATATTTCTGAAATGACACCAGAAGAACAAGCTATTTTTTGGCAGAAAAATATAGGAGAAAAACTTTGTGAGTTTGTTGAAGGCGTTATTAATTAAATATTATAAAATAAATAAAATTATGGATCTAAAAAATAAAGTAATTGTAATAACTGGTGGTACAAAAGGCCTAGGAAAAGCTCTCGCACTTTCATTTAAAAAAGAAGATGTGAATGTTGTGGTGTGTGCTCGAAACGAAGAAGAATTAAAAATTTTTCAGAAAGAGGGAATATTGGGAATCAAGGCAGATGTTACAAAAGAAAATGATTTAAATAATTTATTAAAAATTGTCATTAAAAAATTTGGACAATTAGATTTTTGGATTAACAATGCGGGTATTTGGTTACCACATTTACCAATTGAAGAAGTGGACTGGAAAAGGGCACATGATTTGATCGAAGTAAATCTGTTTGGTACAGTTTATGGATCAAGAGTTGCACTTATTCAAATGAGAAAACAAAACTTTGGCTCAATAATAAATATCATATCTACCAGTGCTTTGGAAGGAAGGTCTGGTGGCTCAGCGTATTGTGCAAGCAAATATGCTGTTCGAGGTTTTACAGAATCTCTCAAAAAAGAAGTGGAAGGAACAAATATTAAAGTAATATCAATTTATCCTGGAGGGATGCAGACAAATTTCTTTGATGAGAAAAAACCAGAAGGATATAATGAATATATGAATCCGGATTTTGTTGCAGATATAATAATCGAAAATTTAAAATCTGACAACCCAGAAATTGACTTGGTAATAAAAAGACCAGTTAAACAATCATAATTAATGAAAAAAACAATAATATTTGATTTTGATGGAGTTATAGTTGATAGTTTCGATATATCTTTCGCTGTAGCAAAAATGGTGCACCCAACACTAACTTTTGATAGTTACGAAGATAAATGGAACACGAACATACACAAAGCGGTTTTTAATGAACCTGAAGACACCACAATTGATTTTCAAAAAGAATATGCTGGTAAAATGCAAACTTTAAAATTATCCTCATCAAAAAGAAAAGTTTTGGAAGATTTAAGTTTGAGATTTGATTTTTATATTATTTCAAGCACAAATACACAGACAATTAGAGATTTTTGTAAGGTAAATTGTATCTCGCAATTCTTTATAGATATTCTTGGTGGAGATATTGAGATAAGTAAGATAAAAAAGTTTCAAATATTGTTTGAAAAATACAAACTCAATCCAAAAGAATCGATTTTTGTCACAGATACTGTCGGTGATATTAAAGAGGCAAAGAAAGTTGATATCGGGACTATAATAGCAGTTACTGATGGATTTCAAGAAAAAGATATTTTAGAAACAGCAAACCCAGATATAATTATCAATTCGATTGTGGAATTAAGTAATGTAGTTTGATCGTTTCAATATATAAATTTATGAGAAAAATAAACAGAATAATTGTAGCAGCCTTGATATTCAGTAAAGATGGAAAATTATTAATGGGTACAAAAGATCCAAGAAGGGGTGGTGTGTATTCGGATTGCTGGCATTTGCCTGGTGGAGGAGTGGAGGAAGGAGAGACACTTGAACAAGCTTTAAAAAGAGAAGTTAAAGAAGAGGTTGGAATTGATATTTCTACTTATAAACCAATTTTAATTTCAGAAAAGGGAAGTGGAGTTTCGGAAAAAACTTTAGAAAATGGTGAAAGAGTTTTATGTAAAATGGAATTTAATAGATTTAGAATTGACATCAAAGACAAACTTGCAAGTGAGATAAAATTACGTCTAGGTGATGATTTGGTTGAAGTCAAATGGTTTAGTAAAAAAGAGCTACCAGATGTAAAACAAATTCCCGGAGGAAAAGAATTTTTTCAAAAAATCGGATTGATTTAATTAATAAAATGAAAAAGAAAATTATATTAACAGTAATTCTTATTGCAACGCTATTTGCGTTTTCTTTTTTTATTCACACGAGATTTTATGATGAACAGAAAAATATTTTAAAATCTTATGATGAAATTTACAAAACTACATGTGGAATATATGAAAAAGGGGAAGTAAAAGTCGGACTAAATGAAATTTCAGTAGATATTGCTAATAATGATTGTAAAAGAGAACTAGGTTTGTCTGGAAAAGTTTCTTTAAACGACAATGGAATGATGTTTGTATTTGAAGATATTGGAAATCATGGTTTTTGGATGAAAAATATGAATTTTCCAATTGATATTTTGTGGATTAACGACAATTTTGAGGTGGTAGGAATAGAAAAAAATATTTATCCTGACACATATCCAAAATCTTTCGGTGAAAAATATTTAGCGAAATATGTTTTAGAAATTATAGCTGGATATTCTGAAAAGAATAATATAAAAGTAGGGGACAAAATAATATACGAAAATTGTACGAATAAAAACGAATGTCAACGAAAATTATAATTCAAAAAACAAAAAATTGAGAAAAATAATTTTGTCAAGCATTACTAATTTATTTTAAAAGAAAAAATGTCCATTAAGAGACATTTTTTCTTTAATTATTAGAAAAATAAAAAATTGTTAGATGAAAAAAATAGTTTTTAATCGCAAAACAACTATATTTTCCTTCGTTTTGTGACGCCCGGCTTTACATATTATTTTTTTCAGTTTGTTTTTGATAAATTTGCTTGTTTTCTATTCTTTTATTCTTAATTTAGGTGTAAAATTACTCCACAATTTTATTAATTAATAATAAGTCCAAATTTATTAGGAAATGTTTGGCGAAAAAAAATGGTAAAAACAAAATTAAGCAAAGTAGATATGATTAGAAGCTTTGAAAAAAGAGACGGCAGAATAGTCCCTTTTGATTTGGCAAAAATTACAAACGCAATTACAAAGGCGGGTAAAGCAACTAGTGAATTTGATCATGATACTTCGCAAAAATTCTCTAACCAAGTTTTTTCTATAATAAAAGAATCAGACATTAGAATTCCTAAAGAAGAATACGTGCAGGATCTTGTTGAAAAGATTCTTTTGGAATCAAAATACAAAAAAACAGCTAAGGCTTATATTCTTTACAGAGAACAGCATGCAAATATGCGTGCAATTTCCACATCAATGTCGCTTGATCTCGTAGATAGCTATCTAGACAAGATTGACTGGCAAGTAAAGGAAAATAGCAATATGGGATATTCTCTTCAAGGTTTGAACAACTACATTTTCTCTGAAGTAAGTAAAACATATTGGCTTAATAAAATTTATCCAAAAGAAATTCGTGAGTCTTATGAACATGGAGATATTCACCTTCATGATTTGGGATCAGTTTCTGTTTACTGTGTCGGATGGGATCTTATGGATTTACTCACAGTAGGTTTTAGAGGAACACCAGACAAAATAGAATCTGTTGCACCAAAACATTTTGGTACTGCTTTGGGTCAAATAGTTAATTTTATTTTCACAATGCAAGGAGAAGCTGCAGGAGCAATTGCTCTTTCAAACTTCGATACATTACTCGCCCCATTTATTCGATATGACAAGTTGACTCAAAAAGAAGTAAAGCAGTGTATTCAGGGATTTATATTTAACATGAACGTTCCAACAAGAGTTGGTTTTCAGACACCTTTTTCTAATGTAACGATTGATTTGACACCGGCGGTAAATTTTAAAAATACAAACGTAGTTATTGGAGGCAAACCTCAAAAAGAAAAATACGGAGATTTTCAAAAAGAAATGGATATGTTTAACACAGCATTCTTTGAAGTTATGAAGGAGGGAGATGCTGCAGGGCGCGTTTTCACATTCCCAATTCCTACAGTAAACATTACAAAGGATTTTGATTGGAAAAACCCAAACTTAAATGGCCTTTGGGAAATTACCGCAAAATATGGAGTTCCATATTTCAGTAATTTTATTAATTCAGATATGAAACCTGAAGATACACGCTCAATGTGTTGTCGTTTGAGACTTGATCTTGAAAAACTTGATAGAAAGGGAGGCGGACTTTTTGGAGCAAACGCACTTACTGGTTCTGTTGGTGTTGTTACAATAAATCTTCCAAGAATTGCATATTTAGCAAAACATAATGATACTGATAAAAAAGGACATGAGCATGTAAAGAAGGCTTTCTTTATGAAACTGGCAGAGAAGATGGATATTGCCAGAGAGAGTCTTGAAATCAAGAGAAAAATGTTGGAACGTTTGACTGATGCTCATCTATATCCTTATACAAAATTTTATTTGAGAAATATTAAATTATCTACTGGCGAATATTGGCATAACCATTTTTCAACTGTCGGTCTTATCGGTATGAACGAAGTTACTTTGAATCTTTTTAATAAAGATATAACTTCTAAGGAGGGTTACGCTTTTGCCGCTGAAGTTTTGGATTTTATGAGAGAGAGACTTGTTGCTTATCAAAAAGAAACAGGCAACTTATACAATCTTGAAGCAACACCAGCGGAAGGAACCTCTTATCGTTTGGCTTTGAAGGACAAGAAGAATTACCCAGAGATTATTGTTGCGAATGAAGCGGAATATAAAAATGGAGCACAGCCATTTTATACAAATTCTTCTCAATTACCAGTAAATTATACGACTGATATTGTCGAAGCAATGAATCTTCAAGACGGTCTTCAAACAAGATATACTGGAGGAACAGTTATGCACCTATTTCTTGGAGAAAGAATTAATAATATTGAAGCAGTGCCACAGTTGATAAAAAAGATTTGTGAAAATTACAAATTACCTTATTTTACTCTAACTCCTACGTTTAGTATTTGTCAGTCGCACGGTTATATTTCCGGAGAACATCCAGCTTGCCCAACATGTCAGTCTGAGTGTGAAGTTTGGACAAGAATAGTTGGATATCTAAGACCTGTAAGTAAATGGAATGCTGGAAAACAATCTGAGTATTATATGAGAACAACTTTTGAAGCAAAAGTGAATACACAACTGGTTAAATCTAGAGCAAAATAAAATTAAATAATTTATGATTTTTGGCGGACTTGAAAGATTCACTCTGATTGATTATCCGGGAAAAACAGCTTGTATGGTCTATACAATTGGTTGTAATTTTCATTGTCCTTATTGTCATAATCCTGAACTTGTTAATGAAACGGTTGAGATAACTTATACCGAAAAAGAAATTTTTGATTTTTTAGACGAACGAAAAAAAATGATTGATGGTGTGGTTATTACTGGAGGGGAACCAACAATTCACAAAGATTTAGTTGCTTTTATAAAAAAAATAAAACAAAAAGGTTTTTTGGTTAAACTTGATTCTAATGGTACAAACCCAGAAATGATGAAAGAAATGCTTGAGAAAAAGCTGGTTGATTATATTGCTATGGATATAAAATCACCACTTTCAATGTATAGCAAAATAGTATCTCGACCAGTAGATATAGAAAAAATAAAAAGAAGTATTAAACTTATTATGAAATCACAAATTGATTATGAGTTTAGAACAACCATCGTTAAGTCATTATTATCGCCGGAGGATTTGGAAGAAATTGGAAGAGAGATAAAAGGAGCAAAAAATTATTATTTACAGAAATTTGTTTCTACTAAAATATTAAATCCGCAATTCCAGAAAAAAGTTACTTATTCAAATGAAGAGTTTGAAAATTTTAGAAATAAATTGTCAAAATATGTCCAAAACTGCGGTATCAGATAAAAGAATATACCTTGATTATGCATCAACTACACCTCTAGATAAGGAAGTACTTAAAAAAATGGAGGGGTGTTTTTTTGTTAATTACGGGAATCCCTCATCTTTATATAAAAGTGGAAGAACTGCCAAAAATATATTAAATAAAGCAAGACTGGATGTTGCAAATATAATAAATGTAAATACAAACGAAATTATATTTACTGGTTCTGGAACGGAATCAGACAACCTAGCACTCATAGGAGTGGCCAGAGCAAACAAAGATAGAGGTAATCACATTATTATTTCAGCAATTGAACATAAAGCGGTAATGGAGTCAGTTAACCTTCTTCAAAAAGAAGGGTTTGATATAACAATTTTGTCAGTAGACAATAATGGTTTAGTAAGCGTTGAAGAATGCATAAAAAAGATTACACCTAAAACTATTTTAATTTCAATAATGTATGCTAACAATGAAATTGGCACTGTTGAGCCTATTAAAGAATTAGCTGAAGCAATAAAAAAATATCGGGGTTCAAACCATTTTCCTTTATTTCATACAGATGCGTGTCAGGCACCTGGCCAGTTGTCACTTGATGTAAAAAAATTGGGCATCGATCTTATGACCTTAAATGGTTCAAAAATATACGGTCCAAAAGGAGTAGGTATGCTTTATAAAAAAGAAGATATAAAAATAGATCCTATAATTATAGGTGGAGGACAAGAAAACGGATTAAGAGCTGGAACCGAAAATGTTGCTTATATAGTTGGTTTTGCAGAGGCTTTGAAAAAAGTTGTTGCCAATGCAAGCAAAGAATCAAAAAGACTGACTGAACTTAGAGATTATTTTATTAACAGTTTGACACAAAAAGTTCCAGACTCAATTATCAATGGGCATAAAATATTAAGATTGCCAAATAATATTCATTTTTCGATTCCATACATTGAAGGCGAATCGATAATTCTTCTACTTGATTCATATGGAATAGAAGCAAGTACTGGTTCGGCTTGTTCAGCTCGTGATCTTATGCCATCACATGTTTTATCTGCAATTGGACAAAATACAGATTTAATTCACGGAAGTATTCGTTTTACTCTTGGAAAGTATACATCCAAAAAAGACATCGAGTACGTTATGTCTGTTTTTCCAGAAATTATTAAGAAACTTAAAGGAATGTCTGCGTTGACTATTAAAAAATAACAATATACGAAAATTAAGATAAACATACGAATATACGAATGGTACGAATGATACGAATGGCTACGAATAATTCAAAAAAACTAAAATGTCTAAAAAAACAAAAATCAAAAAAACTACTTGCGATGTGGGTGATTGGCTATATAGTGATATTGTAAAAGATCATTTTTTTAAACCAAGGAATATTTTGCTAGATGAATCCGGATATGAAGCTGATGGAGTCGGTGTTTCAGGAAGTCCAATCTGTGGCGACATGATAGTCGTTTGGATTAAAGTTGACAAAAAAACAAAAAAAATAACGGATTGCAAGTGGCGAACTTTTGGTTGTGCATCGGCAATAGCATCAACCTCCATGATGTCAGTAATGGTAACAGAAAATGGGGGAATGAACATAAAAGATGCCAAACATCTTACCTCTGAAGCAATTATTGATAGACTTGGAGGTTTACCCGATCGGAAATATCATTGCTCTGTTCTAGGACATACAGCATTAAAAGAAGCTGTTATAGATTACAAAAAAAATGAGCCAGGAAAATAAATATACATATAAGGTTATTGATGTTGTAAAAGAAAATGAAAATATTTCAACTCTTTTTTTGTCATGCAAAGATTTAAATATTTCTGAATATAAAGCCGGACAATATTTAACAGTATATTTTCCTGAAAGCAATATTTCAGAAGGAAGAGCTTATAGTATATCAAGCGCACCGGCAGAAAAAAATTTTACTATTACTGTAAAATCAAGTGGTGAATTTTCAAAAAAGATTAACGCTTTAAAAAAAGGTGATTCTATACTGGCTTCTTTACCGTATGGTTATTTTTATATTGAGTCAGAAAAAGTCCCACTTGTTATGATTGCTGGTGGTATAGGAATTACTCCATTTCGAAGTATGATTTTTGATTTAGCAAATAAAGAAAAAAAACGAGAAATTACATTATTTTACAGTGTCAAAACTTTTAATGATTTAGTTTTTAAAAAACAGTTTGACGAATTGGCAAAAAAGAATGTTAATTTTAAAGTAAAATATTTTATTACAGATGAAGAGAAAAAAAATTCAAATGTTAGTAATTCTAGAATAAACGCAACCGATATTTTATCTATTGCTAATGATAAGATTAAAACTGAGTTTTATGTTTGTGGTTCAACTTCTTTTACACGTGATATGTGGAAAGAACTTCGTAATAATGGAATTTTAGAAAAAAATATCTATACAGAAGCCTTTTTCTAAAAAAGAACCCAATTGGTAAATTTTTAATAAATTGCTATAATTAACCCGTTAAAGTTTTTACTGACGTTATTGAAAATGTACTTACTAAACCAAGGTATGTAAACGCACACTATGGTTAAAATTTAGAAGTAGGAGATTATAAAACAATAATATTTTCATCAGTAAAAATTTTCTCGGGTAAATATGAAAAATCAAAAATCAGAAATATATTTTTTAGTAATTCTTTTATTGGGTATTTTTGTTCTGGCATTTTTTATTTTTAAACCATTTATCTATGCACTGATTTTGGCGATAGTTTTTGCAACTATTTTTGGACCAGTTCACAAAAAGATACTTACGATAACAAAAGAAAAAAAAGGTTTGTCGGCAATTCTCGCCACGGCCCTTATCCTTATTATTGTTATTGTACCATTGTCATTTTTAAGTGTTCAAATTTTTCATGAGACAACTCAGTTTTACTCCTCACTTATAGATAATGGCGGTGCCGTTGATATTTCACGCAAGATAAATGACTCTTTACAAGGTTTTACAAGATTTTATCCAGCACCAGTGGAATTTTCAGTTGATATAAATCAATATTTAAAAGAAGGATTAAATTGGTTGATTCAAAATATCGGTCCATTATTTACAAATGTAGCTAAAATAATAGTTGATATTTTTATTTTTCTCATCGCTTTATATTATTTGTTTAAAGATGGACACAAACTTAGAGAAACCATTGTTACTCTAAGTCCATTACAAGATAAATATGATGAAACAATTTTTAATAAAATTGCAATGGCCATTAACTCAGTAATAAGGGGTAGTTTGGGAGTTGCCGTTGCACAAGGAATCTTGACTGCTGTTGGATTCTTTATTTTCGGGGTTCCCAATCCATTTCTTTGGGGTACTGTTGCTGCGGTTGCTTCCTTAGTCCCAGGTATCGGAACAACATTAGTGCTTCTTCCAGCCATTTTATATTTATATTTCAACGGAGAAATAGTTTCTGCTATCGGTTTTTTAGTTTGGGGAGTGTTTGCGGTTGGGCTTGTTGATAATTTTTTAGGACCAAAGATCGCCGAGAAGGGGATGAAAATTCATCCATTCCTTATTCTTCTTTCCATACTGGGCGGTATTAGTTTTTTTGGACCTATTGGATTTTTACTTGGACCACTTGTATTGAGTATGCTTTTTGTTCTGCTTGAAATATATTCAATTATTAGTAGTAAGTGTGAGTGTTAAAAAAGATATAGCTATTTAGACGAAGAAATAAAAAGTAAAAAACCACTATTTAGTGGTTTTTTACTTTTGGATGGAAGAGTAATCTTTCTCCTTACAGGATCTGTACACCTGTTTTGTTTTACATTCGCTATCGCTCACGTAAAACTATTACAGGTCTTCAAGTCCTCACGCAAGCAAAATGATCGAGGCTTGGTCACAGATATTTTTCTACTGAAAAATTCTGCGACCCCGACTCGCGCCGTCGCGCTCCGTCTTTCAAGTCCTCTCCCGTGCACAAAAAAATCGGCAAGAGCCGATTTTCTTATTGTGCACGGGAGAGGAATCTTTCTCCTTACAGGAGCAGTAGAGGTTTTCCATTTTTTTGTGTGATTACACAAATAAAAATATGGAAGAACCTTTTCAAATCCTCTCTCGCAAGTGCTTCAAAGCACTTGCTCCGTCACAAATTAAAAAAGTCGCACTAGCGACCATTTTTTCTGATGTCTCTACCTGTGCTCTAATCATACACTTTGCTCGAACTTATTTTGAACATAACTCTGATAAATTAATTTAAACAAAGGACTCGGCAGGGCAAGTATTTTGTCTGGGAAATGGTTTTGCCCTGCCGAGACTTTCCCATTCGCCCGCAGGAAGGGTCTGGGAAGGAATGCGGGCGGGATTATGTTTTTGTTTTTGCGGAATTTGGGGCGGACAACTCCAAAATACAAACTTAGAAAATGTGCCTCTCCCATCTATTTAGTACATGAAGAAAGAAATCCATCCTCGGCATACGCCTCGGACATTTCCGCTAGGGCTACTCGCGCCTAAGTTCCTATGAGCAGGCGTTTCTTTTCCGAACGGCTCATTTCCTAGGAAATGAGCCGTTCGGAAAAACGCCCGCAGCTATTTGGGGAGAAGAAGAAATCTTCTCCCCAGCTTCGGGACTCCTCCTCGTTATCAT
>CAINLW010000046.1 GCA_903850545.1 uncultured bacterium | reverse complement strand
CCGCGTTTACGCGGATTCCGAACTTTTTTATTTAATTTTTAATTTACTTTATTTTTGTCAATTTCTTATACGGATTTCATAACTCGTATTGTGTCATTCCAGTGAAGACGGGAATCCAGACTAATTAAATTCAACCTGGATTCCCGCCTCCGCGGGAATGACAATGCAAAAAAAATACTCTTTCTATTTCAATTTTCTTTCGTTAGGTAAACCGAGGACTCACCTTTTTTAATTCTCAAGGTGAGACCTCCGTTTCCTGTTTTATTTTCCTCATACTCATACTAACTCCTAATACTATTTTCGTTGGCTCCTCAAGGTCGAACCTTTTCAAATTCTTAAGGTTCGACCTT
Source organism: uncultured bacterium (assembly GCA_903850545.1). GTDB lineage: Bacteria > Patescibacteriota > Minisyncoccia > Phycocordibacterales > GWA1-40-21 > Bog-1340. Next base: position 2,858 of record CAINLW010000046.1, on the reverse strand, counting down.
TTCCCGCCAACCCATTCATTCTTTTTTCTTTATACTTATACTAAATACTTATACTATTTCGTCTCTTTGTACTCCGCATCCTTTACGTTATCCTCGGGCTTCTTCTCCTCAGTTCCTGCGGTTTGTCCTGGAGCTTCTTTTTGTGCTTTTTGCATTGCTTCACCTATTTTTTGCATTTCAGATGAAAGCACATCGGTTGCTTTTTTGGTCGCTTCCAAATCTGTTCCCGCAACTGCTTTTTTAAGATCGGCAATTTTATCTTCAACTCCTTTTACAACTTCTGTTGGGATTTTTCCTCCATTATCCTTAATAGCTTTTTCTGCAGTGTAGATCAATTGTTCTGCAAGATTTTTTGCTTCAACACCTTCTTTTTTCTTTTTGTCTTCCTCAGCATTAAGTTCAGCCTCTTTCTTCATTCTTTCAATATCTTCTTTTTTCAAACCAGAACTTGCTTCAATTCTGATAGATTGTTCTTTTCCTGAAGTTTTATCTTTTGCTTTAACATTCAAGATTCCGTTTGCATCAACATCAAAAGATACCTCTACCTGTGGCATTCCTCTTGGTGCTGGTGGTATTCCATCTAAGATAAATCTACCAAGACTTTTGTTGTCTCCCGCCATTGGTCTTTCCCCTTGAACAATGTGAATTTCTACTGAAGTTTGATTGTCAGCGGCCGTAGAAAATACTTGGCTTCTTGTAGTTGGAATTGTTGTGTTTTTTTCTACCAAATGTGTAGCGACTCCGCCCATGGTTTCGATACCTAGAGCTAGTGGTATAACATCAAGTAAAAGTACATCCTTTACATCTCCTCTCAAAATTCCTCCCTGAACTGCTGCACCGAGTGCAACAACTTCATCAGGATTTACAGAAATATTTGGTTCTTTTCCAAACAAAGCTTTTACGGCAGATACTATGGCAGGCATTCTTGTTTGTCCTCCAACCATAATAATTTCATTTATTTCTCCAACTTTAAATGGTGACGCGTCAAGCGCTCTCTTTGCAATCATTATTGATCTATCAACAAATTCTTTTGTAAGATTTTCTAAAGTTGCTCTAGAAAGTTTAATAAGTAAGTGTTTTGGACCTGATGCGTCTGAAGTAACGAATGGAATATTTATTTCTGTTTCAAGCGCGGTTGAAAGTTCTATTTTTGCTTTTTCTGCAGCCTCATCGAGTCTTTGAAGTGAAAGATTATCTTTTCTCAAATCAATTCCATTTTCTTTCATAAACTGTTCTGCCATCCAATCAACAATCTTTTTATCGATATCACGGCCTCCCAAGTGAGAGTCTCCGTCTGTTGAACGAACTTCGATAACAGAATCTCCAATTTCAAGAATTGAAATATCAAAAGTTCCGCCACCGAAATCGTACACTGCTATTTTTTCATTAGTCTTTTTGTTTAAACCATATGCAAGTGCAGCAGCAGTAGGTTCATTTATAATTCTCAAAACATTTAGTCCTGCGATTTGTCCTGCATCTTTTGTTGCCTGTCTTTGTGAATCGTTAAAATAAGCTGGTACTGTAATAACGGCGTCAGTTATCTTTTCACCCAAACGAGCTTCTGCATCATTCTTAATTTTCTGAATAATCATCGCGGAAATTTCTTCTGGTCTGTATTTTTTGTCCCCCATTGTAACTTCTACTCCTCCATTTGAAGATTTGGAAATATCAAATGAAACTGATGCTTTATCCTTTTGAACTCCCGCATCGTCGTATTGATGTCCCATGAATCTTTTTGCTTGAAAAATAGTATTCTTTGGGTTTGTAACTGCCTGTCGTCTTGCAAGAAGACCAACAAGTTTTTCTCCTGTTTTTGTTGTGGCAACTATAGATGGAGTTGTTCTTGCACCTTCTGCGTTTTCAATTATCTTTGGCGCGCTTCCTTCCATCACAGCTCCCGCTGAAAATGTTGTTCCTAAATCGATTCCTAATATTTTTGACATTGTTTTATAGTTATTTAGTTTTTTAAATTAACATACGAATATTACTCGAATGATACGAATGAAGTACGAATTTTATGCGAATGTTACGAATGAATGCAAATAAATTTAATTATTCGTAACCATTCGTAAAGATTCGTATGACATTCGTATATCAACTAAAAGCTGGGGGCTCTCGTTGGCTGACTAGTTACAAATGATAAATCTTTTACAACATTAAAAATATCTGCAAAGAATGGACTTATGATAGGTTTAAATGTTTCTGTCTCAAAATATACTGGCAAAGCCAAAATTCCTGCCTGTGCGCTGCACGCAGACAGGTCTTCCTGTGATACACAATTCTCCTGTATAAGCTTTCCGCAAATAGCTTTTGCTACTATTTTTCCATTTACTTCAATCAATTCAAAAACAACCAAGGCCAGAGTGCCATCGGGTAAAGTGACTTGTCTTTTTATGTATTTTTGTTGTTTTTGTAAACTTAACATGTTGATATTGTATCAAATTTAAACTTAATGTGAATTCTTTCTCTTGTATTGTCATCCTCGCGAATGCGGGGATCAAGGTTTTTATTAATTAATTCTGGATTCCTGCCTCCGCAGGAATGACACCTAACTTTACAACTTTTCATTTTCGACTTTCGACTTGTCGCTGTACTCAGCGACCACTACCTGCGCCGCCTTCATCACCCTGTCGCTCAAAATATATCCTTTCTTTTTAACTTCTGTAATTATTCCATCTTTTTTCTCGTCATCCGTTATAATATGTTCAACGGCAATGTGAAATTTTGGATCAAACTTTTCACCAAGTGGATTCATTGATCTAAAATTATTTTCATCCAGAATTTTTACAAGCTGTGTGTGAATATATTCAACACCAATTCTCCAATTCTTATCTACTTTTTCCCAAGCTTCCTTATTT
>CAINLW010000045.1 GCA_903850545.1 uncultured bacterium | reverse complement strand
TCCCTTGATTAATTGTATCATAAATGATACAATTAAGTTATGATAATGGTTAAAAATGATACAATTATGCCACTTTACCCCGCACTAAGCGAACGCCAAACGTTCCTTTTGGCATTCGCTAAAAAAGGAAAAAGCTTTCAAACAAAGGATATTCTTCCTCTTATTGAGGAAAAGTTTGGCGTGTCGCGTCTCACGGTCGTTCGAGACCTGTCATTTTTGGAAAAAAATGACATTTTACAAAAAAGCGGTCACGGGAGATCGGTCATGTATGAACTGTCCAAGCGCTATTTGATGCTTGAGTACGTTGATGTACAGTCATATTTTTCTCGTTCTCTTTCGGAACGGAATGCTCGCCCCGAATTTAATAACGAGGTATTTTCGGTTTTCGATAAAAATATTTTTTCAAAAGAAGAAAGCGCTACCTTGGGAAAAGCCAACGAACGCTACATCAGGACAAAAAACAAACTCACCGAAGAAAGCCCTACCATCCTCAAAAAAGAATGGGAGCGTCTGATTATAGAATTATCTTGGAAATCCTCAGAAATTGAAGGTAATACGTATACTTTGCTGGAAACGGAGGCGCTCCTCAAGGAGATGCGATTCGCTCAAGGCAAGGAAAAGGCGGAAGCGCAAATGATTTTGAATCACAAAAAGGCGCTTGATTTCATTTTAGCCGATAAGGATTATTACAAAGAAATCAGCCTTGATACGATCAAGAAAATTCATGAACTGCTCACGGAAAAAATAGACATCAAAAAAGATTTCAGGGATCATCCGGTTGGAATCACAGGCACCCTCTACCGACCACTCCCAAAAAGAAATGAGATAGAAAGTGCGATGAAAAAATTAGTAGCCCTTCTTTCAGATATGCAGGATCCTTGTATGCAGGCCTTCGTCGTTTTGACCATGATTGCCTACATCCAACCCTTTGAAGACGGCAACAAACGCACCGCCCGCATTCTGGCAAATGCCATATTGCACGCCAACAACCAGGCGATGCTCTCTTATCGCAATATAGATGCGCTTGAATACAAAAAAGCGATGGTGATTTTCTATGAGCAAAACAATATTTCCTACATAAAAGAGATCTTTATCGAACAATTCAAGTTTTCAGTGGAAAATTATTTCGGGTAATATTCCCAAGAAAAAACTGCCACTTGTAAACGACAGCTATTTATATCGAGTTGACTTTCAATAGTCGGCTAGTCCTCTTTTGGTTTTCGTAATTTTAACCTTTCTAAATTTTTTTGGTACCCGATAAGATCGATTTCGTTTTCCCTTAAATCCCCCAATCCTTCCCGGATACGTTGCTTAACAACATTTATTCTTTCCATAATATCACCTCTCAATGTATTATATTGATTTGATGACAATTCGCTTTCCCTGCTTGACTCATAATATTCTCCAATAATGTCCCTCAATTCAGCATTTAGTGATTTATCATCTTTCCCTTTCAAGAAGTCAATCGTAAAATCACTCAATTGGCGACCGGCTTGATCCGCCAATTCATTAATTCGAGAAGAGCCCTCTTTGCTTCGCTCAAGAACCACTTAAAGCTTCGCTAATTCCATCGCTTCAAATTGTTGCTGTTCTGGTCCTTTTTCAGATGGCTTTTGAAAGTCATATCCTTCTCCCATAAATGCTTCTCAACGGATTACGCCCTCATTCTACCCCCCCGCATAATGTGGTCAAATGCCAATGATTTGACCATATCCCGAAACACTATCTTCGCAACTATTATCAATAACCCTACTAAACGTACGACAGAAGAAAGAATAGCCCTGCTAAAAACTTCAGTCACGTGCCCCATACCCGCCAAAAATCGAGGCATTACGAGACTCATCTTTCTCCC
>CAINLW010000044.1 GCA_903850545.1 uncultured bacterium | reverse complement strand
CGGGTTTTGCGGAAGCAAAACCCGCCCTTTCTTTAATTATTTCTTTATACCCCCCGGTCAAATAAAAAGTCAATTTGACGGGTTGATTTATTTTTTTAAAAATAAATCACATTTTTTCTGGTGCCTGTATTCCTAAAAGATTAAGTCCGTTCTTTAGTACAATAGAAAATGCTTCCGTAAGAGCAACCTTACAAGACGAATCTTCATCATTTTTATCTACAATTTTTCCCTTTCCATAAAAATTATTGAACGATGATGCAAGTTCAATAAGATAGGTGGCAATATAATGTGGCGAATACTCCTTTCCTGCTCTCTCCACAACCTCAGGAAATCTGTATAACATTTTTTCAAGATCTGTTATTTCTTTACTATTCTTTTTTATGTTATGTTTTATTTTTATACCAAAAATTTTTGTGCAAAACTCAATTCCTTCTTCTTTGGCTTTTCGCAAAATTGATTTCGCTCGCGCATGTGAATATTGCAAATATGGTCCAGAGTCACCTTTCAGATTTAGTATTTCATCCCAATTAAAAATAATGTCTCTTGAACTTTCTCTTTTTAGATCATTAAATTTTATGGCTCCAACCCCGACAATTTCCGCAGTTTCTTTATTAAATTCTCTGGCTTTTTCAATTGCTTCATCTAAAACTTCATCAAGCCAAATACTATTACCTTTTCTTGTGCTCATCTTACCTTCTGGAAAACGATAGAAACCGTGTGCGACATGCACTCTGTCAAGACCATTGACATAACCGAGTAATTTTTCCGTCTCTATAATCTGCTGAAAATGTAAACTCTGTTCCATACCTACTTCATTTATTATAATTGTATCCTTTCCGTATTTTTTCTTTCTAAATTTATCTGCTGCGAGATCACGCAACGCATAAGTCGACGCTCGATGTTCGGTGGAGACATCTTCTGTTTTTAAAAGCATCATTGGAGGATATTTTTCATTTTCAAAAAATACAAGGTAAGCACCCTCGCTTTCTTTTGCAATTCCGAGTTTTTTCACATCTTCTATCACACTTGCCATTTTATCCTCAAAAAAACTTTCGCCATATGCCGTATCAAATTTAACTCCAAGGCGTTTATAGGTTTTTTCAAACTCTTTCATCGAAATTTTTACACAGACTTCCCATATCTTTCTTGCCTCCAAATTTCCTCTTTCAAGTTTTGTAAACCATGTTCTGGCTTCATCTTCCAAAATCGACTCATTTTTAGCTTCATCGTGAAATCTGACATACAAAGCTACCAAATCTTTTATGGGTGTTTCAGACTTTCTAATTTCCGGTACTGAAGACCATTTTTTTATTGCGACAATAAGTTTACCAAATTGCGTTCCCCAATCTCCCAAGTGATTGTCCCGCACAACTTTATAGCCAGAAAAATGCAAAATGTTTGCAATCGCATCTCCAATAACAGTTGAGCGAAGATGCCCAATAGTAAAAGGTTTTGCGATGTTTGGCGAAGAATATTCAACAATTGCTCTTTTTCCTTCCCCAATATTTCCTTTGCCATATTTTTTATCCAAATCTAAAATCTCTTTTGTTTGAAAAACGAAAAATTCCGGAGATAAATAAAAATTAATAAAACCTGGACCAGCAACTTCTATTTTTGAAACTTCAATAGGTTTATTTTTCAAAATCTCCACAACAATTTTTTCTGCGAGTTCTCTTGGATTTTGTGATACTTGTTTTGCAAGAATCATTGCAATATTACAAGAATAATCCCCATGAGAAAGTTCTTCCGGATGTTCCAAATTAATAACTAAATTTTTTGCATTATCAAGGTTAAGACTCTGGAGCGCTATCTTTATTGATTTTTCTAATATGTCTCGAATCATGAAGCTATAATACTATAATTTTGAGTTAAATTAAAGGAAACTTCGTCATTGCGAGGAGCGAAGCAAGGTGGCAATCCAGGTTTACATCGTTTCGTTCCTGCGAAGGCAGGAATCCGTAATTAATTCTGATACAACCTGGATTCCTGCCTTCGCAGGAATGACACTTATTATGATATAATTAATAGGTTATTAATTTATTAATTTTAATTTCGTCGTGCTTAAATGACTTGCACGACGTGATTTCGCAAAATCAATGCAATCAAAAACAACAGCAAAAGATTTTTTTATATATTTGGGAGTAATTGTTGGACTTTATGCAAGTGCAGTTAGTTTTCTAGTTTTGGTTTTTCAAATTATTAACAAATTGTTTCCTTTGGCGGGAGATTATTATATGAATATTGATGAACCAATTCGTATAAGTATAGCTGTCCTTATTATATTTTTCCCAGTTTTTATATATTTGGCAATGTTGAAAAAGAAAGACTTGGAAGCAAATCCAGACAAAAAAGAATACTGGATGAGAAAATGGAGTATTTTTCTGACATTGTTTATAGCGGGTGTAACTATTGCCATAGATTTAGTTACTTTAGTTTACAAATTTTTAGGGGCTGAAGATTTAACAACCAGATTTTTCATTAAGGTATTTTTTGTCTTAGCGGTTACTGTGACAATTTTTAGATATTCATTAACAGACTTACGAAGAGAAAACTTTGGGTATGATCCAAAAATGAGAACTGGTCTTTATGTAGTATCTTTGGTGGTTTTGGCTGGAATTGTTTATGGGGTTGTTATTATTGGTTCTCCAACTAGTCAGAGAGCAAAAATGATGGATACGCAAAGAGTAACTGACCTGATTAATATACAAAATGAAATAGTTTATATTCAATGGGAAAACAAAGGGGTAGTTCCGGAGACTTTAGAAGACCTAAAAAACTCTGTTAGTAGTTTTACAATACCGTCCGATCCAGAAACAAAACAAAACTACGAATATAAAATGCTTTCAAAAAATAGTTTTGAACTTTGTGCAACATTCAAAACGATCGTGTCCACCTCAACTGACGCGGTCACAAGACCAGCAATTTATCCTTATGCGAATGAAAACTGGCATCATGGAGCAGAAAGAACTTGTTTTACAAGAACAATAGACCCAACACTATATAAAATAAAAACTCAACCAATTTTGTAACTTATTAAAATAACATGAAAAATAGGATTTTAATAATTATTCTTATATTAATTGGCTTGAGTCTATTAAGTTACTATTTCTGGAATTTGCCAAAAGGAATTGATAGCATAAATAATTGTAATTTAGATTCTGACTGTGTGATTGTAGGAGGATTCTGTGGTGGTGCGGTAGCAATTAACACACAGTACCGCGACAATTGGAGTGAGCAAGTAAAAGATTGGGATACAAAAAACCCAAACATAAACTGTGCCCCAATAGCACCTTTTAATTATTTTAAAGCGGTCTGTGCTGCTAATAAATGTGTTGCAAAATCAATAAAATAAACTTTAATCTTTTGCCAGGATAAACACAAAAGGCGTTTTCGCTCCGCGAAAACGCCTTTTGTGTTTTTATACTTATACTATTTATGATAGGTGTTTTGAAACAAGTTTTGTCATTTCAAACATGTCTACAACTTTTTTCCCTCCAAAAACAGCTTTCAAATTTTCATCAGCAATGATGTTTCTCTTTTTTGCTGGATCTTGAAGATTATTTTTCTTTATATAAACCCAAAGAGCTTTTACAACTTCTGATCTTGGCATTGGACCCTTTCCAACTACCTTAGCCAAATCTGCACTAACATTCAATGGTTTCATAAACGCTGAAACTGCTTTTGCCATATTTTTTTAAGTCAAAATATTTTTTATTTGACTCTTAAATTAATTAATAACTAATAACTCCTATAAGTATTGCAGAATATTCGTTTTATTACAAGTTGCCATTCTCTGAGTTCAAGAAATAATCGCAACTAAAGTGTAAGATTAATAATTATGGCGAAAACAATAACAAGGAACAAAAACAAAGTAAAATCATTTAAAAGATTGAGTTTCCAAGAAAGAGT
>CAINLW010000043.1 GCA_903850545.1 uncultured bacterium | reverse complement strand
TTTTGCAAAAGTTTCGGATGAAGATATTAAATGGGTTGAGTATTTAATAAACACTAGACCGAGAAAAAGATTTGCAGGTCTGACACCTCTTGAGGTATTATATAACAAAACTGGAGTTGCGATAGAATATTGAATTCAGGAGAGTTTTTGAAAGACAAAAGCTCTTTTTTGTTTTTTTAAATCAGATATTAGAATTTGTTAATTCTTTTCTCCATTCTGCTCAAGTTCATTATAAGAATATTTTTTAAAAATATTTTCAACAATCCACATTATAGTAAATACTAGTAATGCTCCCACGGTTGCTATTATTGCCAAATCAAAAAGGCCAAAACCTGAAGCAATACCGACTCCAGCAGAAACCCAAAGTCCTGCTGCGGTTGTGATACCCGTAAGTTTATGTTCTTTAAACATAACTAAACCTGCGCCAATAAAACCTATACCTGTAATAATAGCTGATGCAATTAGTAACGGATTGGCCAATGCGGGATTTGGTAAAGTAGAAAGTATTATTTCAGAAATAAGAATAAAAAGACAAGAACCCAGTGTTACCATTGAATATGTTCTCATTCCGGCTGTCTTCCCTGCTAAAGTTCTTTCAAGACCAATAACCATACCAAGTCCAATAGCTATTGCTATTCTTATTATTAAATCAATTGTTGTTAGTACTATCATCCCAGTTGTAAAATTTTAAAGCTAATAATGTTTTGTGATCTAATTTTATATTATTTTAAACTATTCCACAATGATTCTATAATTGTTTATTCGGAATTTACAACGGGACACGTGATTAATTTTTAATCATTATTAATGGAGTTATTATAACATTGAGAAATTTAATTGGAAGCTAAGTTTTTTTGTTATTCGAAATGTATCTCTTCCTCCTTTCTATGAGAAAGTTTTTTGTTAATTAATGGAAATTTTGTAAGCATTTCGTCTTGAGACAATAAATATTCGGCTTCGGCACGAGCGGCCTCCACCATTTTTAAATTTCTAATAGCTTCCATGCCGATATCGGAAATTCCCCATTGTTTATTTCCAGAAAGTTCTCCTGGCCCGCGAAGTTTCAAATCAAATTCAGCTAGTTCAAATCCATTTGATGAATTTTTAAAAGCTTTTAATCTTTGCAAGGTTTTATCAGTTTTACTTTCGGCAAAAACATAGCAATACGCTTGGTGATTACTTCTTATTACACGTCCACGTAATTGATGAAGTTGCGCAAGACCAAATCTCTCTGCACCTTCAATAATTATTACCGTAGCATTTGGAACATTTACTCCAACTTCCACCACAGAGGTTGCGACAAGAATTTGTATTTTTCCTTCTTTAAAATTATTCATCACTTCTTCTTTTTCACCTTGCAACATCTTACTATGTAAAATTCCAATTTCGTAATCTTGAAAAATATCTTTTTTTAGTCTTTCGGCCTCTTCTTTTACAGATTTTGCAATAATAGCACTTTCCTTAGCTGGATCTGGTACTTCTATTCTCGGACATATTACATAAAGTTGTCTACCTTCTGCCAAAGCAATTTTTATTTTTGCATAAGTATTTTCTCTTTCGTTTGGAAGAACAATTTCTGTAAGAATGGGTTTTCTTCCGACTGGCATTTGATCTAAAAGTGTTAAATCTAAATCTCCATAAATAGTAAGAGCTAGTGTTCTCGGTATAGGTGTGGCCGTCATCGATAACAAATGCGGACATGACGCGGACTCTTCAGATGCGGACTTCACGCTGACTTTTTTAACCAGACTTCTCGCTTCGTCATAGATTATTCTTTTAATATCTACGGTTTTCATCCCAAAATTTACAAGCAATGCAAGTTTAAAATCTGATCCTTTTAGATAATTCCACACTTGTTTGGTTTCTACACTTCCAACAAAAGGCAATGCTTTCAATTCAAGTATTATTTTATTATCAATCAAAAAGTCTGGGACATATGTTCCAATATTTTTTCCATTATATTTGATGGAGATTCTATGTTCTTGAGAAAAATTAATTTTATTTTTTATAAATTCTTCTCGAAGCGCTTTTTGATAGATGATCTCTTTGTGACCAAGCCCTAGTTCTTTTTTAACATTTAATACTGATTCTCTAATTTTATAAGTGATGTCCTCATACAACAAATCACTCTTGTTTTCTTGAGTCTGCGTCAAGTCCGCGTCGAGTCCGCGATTTTGTCCGCGGGCCATAGCGTAGCGTTGGCTGACTCCAAAGCGGTGCTGTTCATCAACAATAGAATAAGCAAGATGTTTAAACTTAACATTTTTTTGAATAAGTGCGTGTGTACCAATAAGAATAGGAATTTCGCCATTTGCTACCCATTTTAAAAGTTGAGGTTTGGAAATTTTTGTCCATTGTTTTGGATTTGTTTTTGAAGGAAATTTTCTACACTCTTTTCCAGTAATTAATCCTATATTTATTCTTAAATATGTAAAATATTCTATAAATGAGTCAAAATGTTGTTTTGCTAAAATTTCAGTCGGGGCCATATATGCCACTTGAAGATTTCCAAAAGTTTGACCTTTTGGTTTAGAAGTTACTATAGAATATGCAGTGGTAGCTGCAACTGCAGTTTTTCCAGACCCCACATCTCCTTCAAGAAGTCTCGCCATGGCATGTCCACTTCTAAAATCAGTCATTATTTGCTCTATGGCTTTATTTTGTGCGTCTGTGGCTTGAAATGGAAATGTTTTTACAAACTGCTCAATATCTTTTGGAGTCTTTTCTATAACATAAGATGGATTTTTATTCCAAATTATTTTTTCTCTTTTTTTTTGTAATTGAATAAAAAATACTTCTTCAAATGCAAAACGTTTTCTAGCAGAAATCGCATCATCTTGTTTTTGTGGAGCATGAATCCAAATAAGGGCAGTTTTTAACGAAGGAAGATTATATGTACTTAAAATATATTCTGGAATTGGGTCTGGCAAATCATTTAAAATTCCTGTAGAAAATATTTTTTGTATTGTGTAGTAAAGCCAGTTTGAAGTAACACCTCGACTTTCTGGATAAACAGGATAGAGGGAATGTTCAGTATCCCTTTCACCTGCCTGCGCAGGCAGGCCAAAAAGAGAATCTCCAACTCCAACAGGAAGTTTTACAATGGTTTCTATTTTAGGATTTGATAAATATAGCTCACCTTTACGATTTGACACTTTTCCATCAGCACGCACATAAGCACCTTCATGAATCATTTTTGCTATGTACGGTTGATGGAACCAAACGGCTTTAATCGTTCCAGATTCATCTTCTATCCATGCTTCAGACATTGGAATTTTACTTTTAAAACCCTTGCTTATTTTCAAACCTGAAATTTTTCCAAAAATAACGGCCTTTTCTCCTTCAATTAAAGTTCCTATATTTCTTTTTTCAGAAGTATCGCCATACCTAACAGGAAAATGATAGAGCAAATCCTCAACAGTTTTAATACCAAGTTTTTTCAGTGCTTTTTTCTGCGGTTCTATAAGACGAAAATTACCTTCTATTAATGAATCTAATTGCATAACAAGTATTGTAGCAAAAAAACATTAAATTTTCGCTGTCAAAAAATTGCAAAATGTCAGGTTTTGATATAATATCTTTACAGCGTTTGCGCGCTTAGCTCAGTTGGTAGAGCAGTCGACTTATACTCGATCGGTCGGGAGTTCGAATCTCTCAGCGCGCACATTAATATAGATTACTCATGTCATTTGAGTTTGTTCAAACTCCACATAATAATTATGACTTTAGTCTAATCAAAACCTCTTTAAGGTTTTTATTAAATGCACCCTTCTCCTCCAAAGACATGGTTGCGACCATTGCTGCAAATTTCCCTTGTTCTTCTGGATTATTGAATAATTCCTGTGCTCTAATAAATGCTGCTAAATATGTATCACCAGCTCCGGTTGTATCAATTATTTTATGTGGTTTGAAAGAAGAAATCTTGTAATAATTTTTACTTATAAAAAGATGAGAACCTTTTGATCCTTCGGTAATGATTATATTATCTAAACCTTTGTTTTGAAAAAATTGCGCTATATCATTAATTGCTATTTTTCCAGACACAAACTCAGCTTCATTTTTATCCAAAAATAAATATTTTATAAATGGTAGAATTTCAATCATTTTTTCCGGATTTTTACGAACGAATTTACCATCTTCACCATAAGTAAACATGCCAAAATTGCCTAAAACCAAATTTTTATGTTTTAACTTTTTAAATAACTCGTATGGAATATTATCGTGAAATAATGGTCCTAAAATTACATAATCAAAATCTTCCAACTCTTTTAATAATTTCTCTTTCGGTTTAATAGTATTGGAATAACTTTTTATATAATGTTTTCGTTCGTCGGGCTTATTTGAAGAATACTTTATATGAGATTCTAAAGTTTTTTCAGCTTTTATACATTTAACTTCTAAACCAGTAAAACTATTTTTAACCCACTGGTTATCTTCCAAACCACAAGTTACGTATGGAACAATTTTTTCTACTTCTAGAGCTTTTAATGCTTCGGCAACATAATATGGAATACCACCTATCTGATATGATAGATTTCCATCTATCTCCACAAAATCTTTTGTTACTGGTCCCAATACTGCTACTTTCATATTATTCCTCTATTTGTTTAGTTTGACCTTTAGCTGATATTGATATTTTATCATCAGTTTCTACTTTAAAAACAATACTCTCACAATTTTTTATTGATTCACCAAAATTTTTATTTAAAAAATAAAGAAAAGAATTCTCATGACTAAAAGCTAGAACTTTAATATTTTTTTGTGGATTTTGTTCGTTTATTTTTCTTTGTCCGAATTTTATTAATCTCATCATATTTTTAAATTTTGATTCATAGACTGTTTTAGCCGATTTTACATTAGGGAAAATTTTTTGAATTTCTTCTGAATGCGCGGCGTAGTTGTCACCCCAACTGCCTTTATTGTCAGATTCAATAATCCTTCTTGCTTCAGCCCATTTATTTTTTGTTTCATCCGATACCGTATCAAGATCTTTAATTTTATTCATATAATCAGTCGGACTAAAGACAAATTCTCTAAGAGTATTCTCTAAATGGTCTAGGGTTAAACTATTAATCTTTCTTATATAGCCTTCTCCTATTTTTTCTGCCATGTTTCTAGATTCTGGTCTATTATCATTTTTCTCCCTCGGTAAAATTACTTCAAAACCTCTTTCTCTTGCAATATCCAAATATATTTTAGCTGTTTCAGCAGCTCGAACCAAGTCACTAGAAACAAAAAACAAGGAATCTTTTCGCGGATCGAGTTTACTAAAAAATTCTATCGCTTTATTACGTGTGAGTTCTATTCCTTCAGGAGTTAAATCGGAGTTAAACCATTGTTTGTCTGAACTGGGTTTAGCTTCTGGATTATCTGAATCGACTATACCTTCGTTTAATTGATATTCTGCTGGACCGTGTCGGGTGAAATAAAACCGATGGTTTCTTTGATTTTCTGGATTAATATTCATGTGTTTTTTACAATTATTATATTAAACATTTTGTTCTACATACCTTATACTTATACTAAACCCTTATTACAAAAAAACTTTCAAACACTTTGTGTTTTTTAGTTATTTTTGCCCGATTTTTCGTGGTAAGAAAAATCGACTAATTTTGATGTTCAATATCTTCCTTATGTTTTGGCATTATTCCATTAGCTGTAATAATTTTCTCAAACTCCTCTCTTTCAATTGTTTCTGTTTCAATCAACCTCTTTGCTATCGCATCAAGAGCCTTTCTGTGTTCAATGATTATTTTTTCTGCGCGCTTCATGTTGCTATTCATTATTTCATAAACCTCTGCATCTATTTCTGCATTTATTTTATCAGAATATTCCTTATCATTTACTCCACGTCCAAACATCGCTCTTCCACCCTCACCCTCTAAAGCGACTGGGCCCATTTTTTCTGACATTCCATACTTCGTAACCATATCACGTGCTAAAGCTGTTGAAACCTGTAGATCGTTTGATGGACCGGTAGTAAGATCATGAAAAATCATTTTTTCTGTAACATATCCTCCAAGTGCTACTGCTATGTCATCAAGAAACTCTTTCTTTGATTGTAATTTTCTATCTTCAAAGGGTAAATGTAAAGTATATCCGGCTGCACGTCCACGAGAAATAATAGAAATTTTATGAACTGGATCAGCAAATGGGAGAACTGAAGAAACGAGTGCGTGTCCCGCTTCGTGGTAAGCAGTGATCTCTTTTTCTTTTAGTGAAAGTAAATGACTTTTTCTTTCTGGACCCATCATCACTTTTTCTATTGAACGGACAAGATCAAATTGAGAAACTTTTTGTCTTCCTTCTCGTGCTGCAAGTATCGCGCCTTCATTCATAAGTGATGACAAATCTGCTCCAGAAAAACCTGGCGTTCTCTCTGCAATAGTTCTCAAATTTACATCCTCTGCAAATGGTTTTTCTTTTGAGTGAACTGTCAAAATTGCCTCTCTGTCATTTCTGTCTGGTAAATCAATAACAACTCTTCTATCAAATCTTCCAGGTCGTAGCAATGCAGGATCAAGCACATCAGGTCTATTTGTTGCAGACATAACTATCACCTTTTCATTTGGTTCAAAACCGTCCATCTCAACAAGAATTTGGTTTAAAGTTTGTTCTCTCTCATCGTTTCCTCCGCCCATTCCACCACCCCTTACTCGCCCAACAGCATCTATCTCATCAATAAATATAATTGAAGGTGCAGTATTTTTTGCCATCTTAAAAAGGTCTCGAACACGACTTGCTCCAATTCCAACAAACATTTCTACGAATTCAGAACCTGAGATTGAAAAGAAGGCTACTCCAGCTTCACCGGCAACAGCTCTTGCTAGCAAAGTTTTTCCAGTTCCAGGGGCACCCATAAGCAAAATGCCTTTAGGAATTTTTGCACCAATATCTAAAAACTTTTTAGGATTTTTTAAAAAATCCACAACTTCTGCAAGTTCTTCTTTTGCCTCTTTAGCACCAGCAACGTCTAAAAATGTGACACGTTGTTTTTTATCTGTTGGCAATATTACTCTAGCTTTTGATTGTCCAAAGGATAAAGCCTGAACTCCTGCACCTTTCATTTGTCGCATTAAAAACCATGCAAAAATACCGATCAATATAAATGGAATAAGAAAGGGAGCAAGATTTAGAAACCAATAACCAAAACCTGAATCACTTCCAATATTTATATCTACCTTAGAAAGAGCCTCCTCCGAAACTTTATAATTAAAAAGTGACTGTGTTAAAGCTACACCCTCTTCTTTTTTTGATTCTTTTGTAAGCAAACTTCCTGCTGAGCTGGTTGCGGTAGAAGTTGAGTTGTAAGTAATTGTAAGATTGTCTCCTTTCACTTCCACTTTTTGTACTAATCCTGCTGAAATGTCATTTGATAATTGAGAAATAGAAATTTGTTCTGGTTTTCCTGCGCCAGTAAAAATCATAGAATACAAAACTGAAATAAACAGAATGATAAAAATGGCGTTAGCTATTTTTGAAAACACATTCATCGGACTTCCTCCAAAACCAGGAATTTTATTTTTGTTTGGAAATTTCTTATTAATAGGCTTCTTACCTGCCCCGTTTGAATTTTCACCTTTCTTAAATTTAAACATTGATTTTGCGAAATCACGTCGCGCAACTGTCCTTTTAGCGCGACGCTACTTTCATATTTATTAAATTGATTATTAAATACAACCTTAAACCATTCTCATAAAATTCTTTACGGGGCTGTTAATATATCGTAATATAACACACTTTTTTGATGTCTCAAAATCAGATTTCCAACAAAATTTGCAATAAAAATTAATCTCTTTAAAATGACTTGACAAAGTTCAAATCATTTGCTACACTAAATAAAGATTAGAATTTTAATATTTCTCCCCCTATTAAATATCGATTACATCTTTTAGTGCTTATTTCGAACATTAAAAGATGTAAACGATATTGGTAAATATATGGAGGAAATTATATGAAAAAAGTATTCGGATCGATATTGATAGTTCCGTTCGTGATATATCTGGTAATCGTCATCTTCAAAAGCGTCATGTTCGACATCAACTGCGGAAATCGCATGGGCCGGGCATCGGACGCAAATTCCATCACCCTCGCAAGAGAGGAAATGGAAGTGGTAGTAAAGTACCTCGAGGATAACCAGTTTACCACTGGCTACACCTCGGTGATATACAACACGCCCGACGAGGACATGGGCTTCTTTTACAAGAACATGAAATCAGCCCTCGAGGAACTGATAAGTATCAAGGAAACGGCTTCTCCGATGGAAAAGAGTAACCTCTTGATGAAACTGAGGGAGAGTTTAACTCATCATGGAGAAAAAGGTTCTTCGATAACGGTGCCCAGCGGAATATCATTTGCCCCCCATAATGTAGCCTTCGCAATATGGGGAATAATAAGTTTGATAATCGCCGCTGTTGGCGCAATTATCATAGCGAACGACACATATTAACGGGGATTTAAACCCGGCGCGCTCGCCATCTTCACAGGTGGCGGCGCGTTTTTCATTTCTCAATTTCCTTTCATTCTGCTAATATATAAATATGCCAGCTAAATTCGCAGAAAATAGAAAAGCTTACTTTAATTACGAAATCCTTGAAAAAATCACGGCGGGTATTGAATTGCTTGGTTTTGAAGTTAAAGCAATAAAGGCTGGACGAATGAGTTTAGATGGCTCATATGCGGTTATGCGTGGAAATGAGGCTTTTCTTATTGGCTCAGCTATTACTTCACTACAACCTAAAAATACTTCGAAAGATTATGACGAAAGAAGAAACAGAAAACTCTTACTTACAAAAAAAGAGATAAAAAAACTAGCTGAAAGTGAAAACCAGAATGGTTTGACAATAGTGGCTCTTTCGGTGTATAATGTAGGTCACAAGATCAAGGTAGAACTTGGACTTGGAAAGGGTAAGAAAAAATCAGACAAACGCGAATCTATCAAAAAACGCGAGTCTGAGAGAGAAATACGAAGAACCTTAATAAATAAGTTTTAATGTTTAAAGTTATAATGTTATAAAGTTAACTCAAATGCAATTTGTATTTTGAATTCACTTTCAACTTTTAACTTTGGACTTTCAACTTCATTACGGGGATGATCGGCCTAGACATTTGATCCCGTTTCTAATATGCAAAGTAGAGCAACCTTGTGAACTCTTAAATCTACCAAGGAAAATGTAAATGCTAAAAACATTTCATCAAAAGTAGCATCTATTGTTTCTCCATTTTTTGGAGTCAAAGATCTATCTTTCGCTTACGCCTTAGCCTAACCTTCGGGTGCGGTCGGGTTCCAGCTTGCTGGTACTCGAGCAAAAGCGACGTTCCATCTGCACGAATCTGAGCGGCAGATCTGAATGTAATATTTTCAGAATATATTCTGCGATTTCTCGACGCAGAACGAAATAAGAGAATCGGATTATAAATATTTTGTTAATTTTAAGCTTATAATCTTAAACCCGCGATGGCGGAAACAAATCAACTAAACTTTGTAGAAATATTTGGAACAATCATTTGCACGTGGGTTCAATTCCCACCATCTCCACCATATTTGGCACAAAAATCCGACATCTTTGTCGGATTTTTGTTTTGCCAAATTTGGTGGAGATGGAACAAGTGCTGGGTAGCACTTGTGTTGGGAATTGAAAAGCACAGCTATATTTTTGTTTTATGAAATAAAGGCAAAAATTGCGAGCTGGGGTCGCGAAAAATTTTCGTCAGAAAATTTATTTGTGACCGAAAGTGTACTCACGGTTCCGCCATCATTTAATTTGAATTGAAATAAAAATTTCAAAAAACCTTAGTAACTTGTGACAAATTCCGCCCATCATTTATTCTTATGGAATTGCGAGCTGGGGTCGCGAAAAATTTTCGTCAGAAAATTTATTTGTGACCGAAAGTGTACTCACGGTTCCGCCATCTAAAAAGGAAAAGGTTCCTGACACCTTTTTCCCCAAACCTATTTTAAATAATATTTTCAGGAAAAAATTTTCTATCAATAAATTTTGACAACTTTATTAAAATATATAATATGCTTATACTCAAAATTACTCCTAAAAATAATGTTACTAATCCACCAAAGAGCCCGACGAAAGGAAATAATAAAGGCCACAAAAATGAAACGAACATGGCATCACCTGGACTCATTGCAAATTCTTCAAAAAAAGTATTGTCTCCAAAAAAATTTATACCAATTTTGGGCAAAAAAGTATATCCAATACCGAAGATTATATAAATTACTAAAAAAATAAAAATTAATCTAAAATTTCGTTTAATTGTCATAAATAAATGTTACATACTAATAAAATAATTATCAAGTTAAACTATTATATCACAAAACTAGTTCTGGCTTCATCTAACCAATGGATCATTAAAAAATTAACTCCGTTAGCATTGTTCGCCAATCTTCCCAATTTAAAAACGTCCTACTGGATTTTTTTATTTTTTATTTGATTAATTTTATAAGTAGCAAGTACTGTCCTTGCTACTTATTTTGTTTTTACATTACATTGACTAAAACGTGTATTTTGTGTAATTTTACTAAGAAAGCCGTTTTAATCTGAAAAGGAGATTTGTTATGCCAAACTTGCTTTTAGAAGCTATAGGTCTTTGTGAACACTGTGGGGAGCTGCTTAATATTGAGGGTATGCCCGCGGATGCAACGAGTGCCAATTGGGCGTGTCCAAAATGCAAAAAAACTACTACCAACAAATCCTTTGGGTATAAAGAAGTCAGTAAAGGTCTCTGGGAGAAGGTTCGTTGGGTCGGCAAGATTAATAGAACGTTCGGGTGGGTCACAGAAAAACCTACCAGTAATTTCCAGGTCGGTGAACTACAAGTCTGGATAGAATCCCCACGAATGCTCATTTAAAACAGTGCGACAAAACGCCGCCAAAGGAAACTTCCTTCGGGCGGTTTTCTTTTATCAAAAAAAATATTGTGGTTTTGTTTTAATATCACTTTTTTATTATCTTACATAACGCTCCCAACCTGCACAACATTAAACTTAATCCTGTGCACATTATTTAATGATCCTAATTTTTGATCTATCACCTCAATAATTTCATTCTTGTTTTTTACTTGAATATCAAAACATACACAGCCATTAACCTTATCGACAAACCAACCCGAATTTTTTAAAGCAAATAATGGCTCGCCAGATTCCCTTCCCGCTTCAACATTCGCCCCTTTAACGCCTTTCGCAATTTGCGACAAAACATTCTTCACAAAAATATTTAATTCCATAAATTTTTATTAATTATCACTGCTAATAATATATTTAATATTAGTTTATTTTATAAACTGAGCAAGGTGAAAAATCCAGAAAACTGGGGTTAATTCTGGTACAAACTTGTGTTTAACAACACGAACATTACGTGTAGATTGAGTTGATAACTTTTTTTGTCATATATAATAAAAAAATCATCAAGCGCTTGATGATTTTTTTATCAATGTGTTTTTGCGGTCATTCTATTTTTTACATCCACAGTCGCAAGCACAATCTTCTTTACATGTGCAGTTTTTGCAATCACACTCACAAACACATTTTCCCTCGCATTTGCAATTACATGGACATTTACATGTACTATTCTTTTTTTCTTCCATTGTTTTCGTTGGCCGAACATTTTTTATAAAATGTTTTAGGCTATATTTATCTCTATTAAAATTCGACCTTTAAAACTAAATTATTTTGACCGGATATGTCTTGAAGATTTCTAATGCTGTAATTTTCTGTAATGAAGTTTTCTGATTATCATATTTAACACTGAAAATATCTGGGGCTTTAAATTTGATATCACTTATTCCATCGCTTTTTTTGATTTCTTGCATTATGAGAAACGAGTGACCAGTACAGGGAATATCAACCTTGAGAGAAACTTCGTCCTGTCCCTTTAGTGCAATCATTGAGCTATTTGTTCCAATATTTGCTAATACTGGAATTACTCCATAAAAAAATATTAGATTGATCATTATTGTCACAGAATATATTGTTGATATATATTTCAAATTACTTTTTATTCCAGATTTACATAAGCAATCTGTTTTTCTTAAATATATATAGACTGATATGGTTGCGAGTAATAAGGAAATCGCAACAAGATAATAAAAAATATTTGGAATTAACAAAACAGTCTTCAAAAACGCTGTCGCGGTGATTGCTCCGATAATAGAAAAAAGTGCAAACGAAAGACAAAATGAGTGAGGCAACAAACCATACAATATTCCAGAGAATAAACCCTTCCCTACACTTGTCTTTTCAGTTGTACAACATTTTTGTTCTTGTTTCATCCCAATTGTAAATTTTATTTCTAATAATTTTATTTCGATTAATTTTTTCTAATTTATATTTATATATATCATCTCTATTGACTTAGTTGAATTTGGAGCGGGACAAGTATTATTTATTATAAATATTAATTAGTTTTAATATTTCCTCCGTCATTTGTTTTTGTTTCTTTTCATTTTTCGATAAAATTGCTGATTTAAAACAAGTATTGAAGTGATTGTTCATCAGTTTTTCATGTGCAGATCTAAGTAAGCCAATAACTGCAAGGTTCTGTTGCATGACTTCTATACAGTAATGGTCGTTCTCAACCATTTCTGTAACTTTTTTAAGCAGACTGGAAGCTTTTCTAAAATTTATAAGAATTTTTCTTTTATTATCTTTAGTTACCATTTTATTATTTTATTAATGTACCTGGGGGGTAGGTACCTTTCAATAATATCAGAAGCTAATATATTGTCAAACATTTTAGTTATTTGTAAATAAAAACACACCTTTGACTAGGTGTTCTCATATCAATCCAATAAATATAAAAGTAATTTACCTTAAAAAATAATTTTTAAAAATATCAGGGTTTTAAGATTATACTTTAACACTTCCTAGCTTCTTCCCAAACGCAAATTCATAAAACGGACCGACCCACATTCCAGCCAAAAACCAAAACACAAACTCTTCAATAGGAATTGAATAAATTCTAAAGCCACTTAATCCATGAAGATAAGTGTTGTTTATCCAAGTACTCGAAAGTAAAATAATAACGAAATAAAAAATTACCGATATAAACATCATTGCAACACCAGAAACAAGTGAATCTAAAAATAAATCCCTACGTACAAAAATTATATAAACAATAACTAAAAACATACTAATAGTACTCGCCCAAAATGATGTCAGACCAGTCATAATAAACAACCAAGCTGTAAGACTAGCCATAAATAAACCCACAAAATATGCCTTATAAACAGTATGTTTTAAAATGGTTTTTTTGTATCCCTTATTAAAAATAAGATCATAAATAACAGACATGATTCCTCCGGTGGTAAATCCCATTACAAAATCTTCAATACCAACCACAGTTCCTGTAAAGGTCGTAGGTCTCCACCAATCTTTTGTCCACCAATAAAAAGAAGTCAATACACTAAGAATACCAATTAAAATACTACAAAATATAATTTCTTTTCTTAAATCCTTCCTTTTATAATAGACGACAATCCAAATTATACAAAAAGGGATAAGTGCAATTAAATATACAAATTTATCTGAAACGTTTAGCATTTAAATATTTTATCAAATTATTTATATAATTAACACCATTGTTATTTTTATGCTAAAATATCTGATATGAATAGAAAAACAATTTTAAGTGTCTTAATCATAATTTTCCTTACAATAACTTTGCTCGTAGTAAATAACAATTCTTCTGTTATTAATATAGACAATTCAGTTAATAATTGGATTACAAGTCACCAATCCCCTTCTGTTTCAAACTTTATGTTATCTATCACAAAAATTTGTGATAATTTGCAAACGCTGATTATTTTTATTGTTTTTGGACTGTTTTTATTTATCAAAAACAAAAGTTATTTTAAAACATTTGTTGTTTCGTGCCTTTCGAGTATTTTAATTACGGAAGCGCTAAAATATATAATACTAAGAGCTCGCCCAGATAACCTAATAGAATATGGCCCAAGCTTTCCAAGCTTCCATGCCATGATGGCTACGGTTTTTCTTTGCTCTTGTATCATATTACTTGCTCCTTTAATGAAAAATGTTTTTTCAAAAAATATTTTTGTACTTGCATCCTCAATAAGCTTCCCTCTCGTTGCTTTTAGTAGAATTTACCTTTCAGTCCACTGGGCTTCAGATGTAATTGCCGGAATAATTTTGGGCTTAATTTGCTTTATGTTTGCAGGATCCTGAATTCAATATTCTATCGCAACTCCAGTTTTGTTATATAATACCTCAAGAGGTGTCAGACCTGCAAATCTTTTTCTCGGTCTAGTGTTTATTAAATACTCAACCCATTTAATATCTTCATCCGAAACTTTTGCAA
>CAINLW010000042.1 GCA_903850545.1 uncultured bacterium | reverse complement strand
TTTTGCAAAAGTTTCGGATGAAGATATTAAATGGGTTGAGTATTTAATAAACACTAGACCGAGAAAAAGATTTGCAGGTCTGACACCTCTTGAGGTATTATATAACAAAACTGGAGTTGCGATAGAATATTGAATTCAGGGTTTATTAGTTTTAATTAAAATGTTATGAACCCCGTAAAGAATTTCGGGGAAGCGGCTAATGTTAAAAATTATAAGTAAGTTAAAATATTAAATATAATGTTAAATATTAAAATAGGTGGAAATTCACACGGGGCAAGAAAAATAATTGCCATTTTATCGATTATATTTTTGCCAGCAATAACATTCGCACAAAACTACGGTTTTGGAACAATGGGTCATGTAAATAGGGAACTTGGATATAATGGATTTCATTCTACACATTCAATGTTAGGACTAATGTCTTTTCTATTTATTTTACCAGTAATCGGAGTGATTGTTGTTATCGCATTATTTATTTTTTGGTTAATGATGCTTATTGATGCAATTAAACATTCTCCTGAAAAAATAAAAATTGTTTGGGTATTAGTGATTATTTTTACTCACATTGTAGGTGCCTTCGTATATTATTTTGTAGAAAAAAGGCAAAGAGAAGGAATTAAGAAAGAACATACTACAGAAATAAAATAAAAAAACAAAAATGACGGCTCACTTCGTGAGCCGTCATTTTTGTTGTTTTATTTTATTTTTTGTTATGAAAATTCTTATGGTCACGAATATTTTACTCGCCGACCACTCGTAAAATTTCTCGACCCCGGCTCACGGTTTTCTTTGCTAAGAAAACATCGCTCCGCCTTTTGCAATCATAAAAAACCTAAAGCAGTTTAGATTTTTTTATTCTTGCAAACTTCTCGCAAATGTTTGTCAGTGAAGTTGTTATCTATCTGTTCTGTGAAACTTCTTGTGCACATCTCGCAAATGTTTATCGGTAACATGAGTATATATTTGAGTCGTAGCAATGTTTGCATGTCCAAGCATCTCTTGCACACTACGAATATCAGCACCGTTTGAAAGCAAATCAGTTGCAAAGCAATTATGAGAAAGGAAACCGTCAGTTATAAGATTTTCATTTTTTTCCACAGAAAAATCATAAACTTCATTGTTATATTTATATTTTTCTACTTTTCTAACCTTGAGCCATTTAATGGTTTTACTGCTAACTATCTTTTTCATCAATTTTATTCTGATATCTTTAACGCCAGCACTTTCCATATATTTAACAACCGTTGACAAAGTTTCTTTATTAGGAATAATGTTTGTTGTTTTTCCAACATACCTATATATATCTATTCCTTTACTCTTTTTTAACAATCTAGCAAAATTGTGCCACTTATTATTCATATTATTATAAATATCATGTAGCATTTCTCTAATTGGTATCTTTTCACCTTCAAAAACCTCTTCTATACTTAATTTTTTCAAGGTTTTTATTTCTTTCTGAAATATTATTTGATCAGGTTTATGAAGAATCTGAAGTGTAAAAATAGTATGATTAATTATCTTATTTGTATTTGGTAATTTAATTTTTCTATCTCTTTTGTATAAATGGGCGTCAATACCAAGTATTAATAAGAGCATTTGAATATCTTTCAAAAACATTTTACTGGCGGAAAAAAATTTGATACCACCGGTACCCTCATTTCCTTCTGCATCATAAATACCAGCAATCAATGACTTTATCTCTTCTTGGTTAGCACCGAATACTTGCTTCGGAATCCTTCTCGTAACAGCTTTACCACTTATACCCATTTCTCTTAACTTTTTAACAAAAGAAAGCGAATAATGATTTAAAGTAAATGATTTTGAATGATTTGAGACATGTATTTTTGCCTCATAATTAAAAATATCTTTGATTAATACTTGATAATGCTTCAAAAAATTAATATTTTTATCCGCAATAATCACACCTCTTCTCCTGTCACTTATGGTTCCATCACCTAATATGTAGCCAATATATCTCCATAAATTTGGCTCAACTTTATTTTTATTCTTTAAATTCTTTAACAAAACTTTCTTAATACCCACTACATAATCACCATTTTTTATATCCTTCGCATATATTTCACTAATCCCATTTTTAGATAAAGTAAAAAATCTATGCTCGGGTGAAACCGATATTTCATAGCCACCAGCCCAAATATTTATTATATCTTCAGAAAAATGTTTGCCTTTTGATTTTATCGAGGTAAATTCGTCTTTTAATTTGCTTAAATCTACGGAAATAATCTTTTTTGTCTTACTTTTTAGCAAATCCTCTGCTGACAAAACAGAATGGGGAACAAAAACTAAAGTGTCTGGGTGGAGACAATGCCTTATCACGTGAGGTGTAACTTTTTTTGTAATTCCAGCCATAATTGCATATCTTTTTACAATTCTTTCGATTGACCGCCTTGTCAGTCCGATTTCCTTCGAATTCACAATTTTTCCTTTTGTAAAACCTTTTGGTATCACCCCCTCATCACCGATTTTTGCAAAAAGCGCATCTGACATATCTTTTCTTAATAACAAATATTCTTTTACAGCAAATTTTGCTTCTGGTGAGAGAAAAACCACTCTAACTTTTCCACCTTTTCCTCGAATCGAAAATTCATCTTGTTTTATATCCAAATCATTTGTAAGTGAACAAAGCTCAGAAACGCGAAGTCCTGTTGAAAAAAGAAGTTCTAAAATAGCGTGTCCGCGAGCCCTTCTTTCAGGATTTTCCTCAGAGTCCGGCGCCTTCAATAACCTCACGAGTTCTTCTTTTGAAATCACATCGATGGATCTCTCGCCAACTTTTGCAAGTTCTATTTGATCGGCCTGTAGGGAAGTAACACCGCGTTTTGTCAGAAATTTTAAAAATGTCCGGAGAGCAATAAGATAATAATTTTGCGTTTTCTTTTTCATTGTTTCACCAGTCGCTCGATTGTTCCCCGCAGATTGGCGATTCAACCAAATACGAAAATCTCTTACTTTTTCATTAGTAATATCTTTTGGGTCAGTCAGTTTCGTCTGCTCAAAAAAAACCGTTAAATAGTGGTCATAATTTGAAACGGTATTTATTGACCGCCCTTTTTCTATTTCTATATATTCAAGAAACTGTCTTTTGAGTTCTAATAATTGCATTTCCTTAATTTTATCATGAGAAAAAATATTTTGCGACATGAAAAAAATATTTGCAAAAAACTCATTATTATGATATCTTATTGATCATGTTAACAAAGACAAAAAAATCAAAAGTTATTAAAGAAGTAGCTATGCATGACACAGACACTGGTTCTCCAGATGTTCAAATTGCTATTCTTTCTAAAAGAATTGAGGAATTAACTAAACATTTAAAGAAAAATAACAAAGATAATCACTCAAGAAGGGGACTTCTAGGAATGGTTGCAGACAGAAGAAGACATCTAAAATATTTACAGAAAACTGCTCCAAAAAGATACGACGCGATAATGAAGAAAGTCGGCTTAAAATAATAAATAAATAAAAAATCCCCAAAAGGGGATTTTTTATTTATTTTAAGCCAACCTTGTAAAAAAGCCGAAAAATTTCATTTAATGATAAACAAATACTGTTAACAATAAAACCCAGACAATCTAATTCTCTTTATTTGATTTCTCGTACTTGGGTAGAGTTTTAATTAAACAATAATAAAACCGCGTTTTCAAATAATCCCCATAAAGATTATCTAAAACGCGGTTTTGTAGGATTTAACCTACTTCGGAACTAACGCCAGACTGAAGCCGATCCACCTTCCACCACAACCAGGATTTGTCTGAACCCTGATTTGAGGAATGATTTTTCCAACTTCAGAATTGACCACCTTAGCCAACCTAACCCACGATATACTTCCATTGGGCTGATAAGCCATATCAACATTCAGTCCTCCTTTACTGATTGTTAATCCGTACATAGGATTTCTCCCTTGTCCGTTTATGGTCAGATATCCTGTTAAAACCCCATATGCAAACCTAGGTCCTAACAAAACATCCTCGGCTTTCTCGGACTTCATGGGAATAACTATCCCAAGACCGAAACTACCTCTTCTGACGTCGACGCCCAAGTCGTTACTTATACCTCCACCACTTATTATTGTCGAATTAATAGTGGTGTCTAAGTTGGGTGTAATACTCTTTGCCAACTTGAACTGTGATAGTCCGAACGTCCCAGCCTCATTTTGTAAGTCGAAGACCGACAAAGAAGAGGAGGACTTGCTCAATGGCATTACTGCACTAAATGACCGTATTCCATCTCCCTCGTACTGAACTTTATAAAACTCAGTACCTGTCCGATGAAATACTGTCAGATCAGCCTGGTTTTCAGCCCAAGCCGACACAACAGAGAACAGCACTACGACCAACACTGAATATAGGTTTTTCATACTATTTTTCCTTTTTATTTCAACGATCTGTGGTGATTAATCTGTCATCACCTTTCTGATGATAAGTATATCATAGAGTAAAAGTTTGTCAAGCACTTTTAATACTTCAAAAAGGGCGTATAATACTAGCCATATATGTTAAATGATCTAAAAAAACTGGGCTTTACACCAAATGAGATAAAAGTCTACTCTGCTTTGTTAGATTTGGGACAATCTTCAACTGGCCCAATAATAAAAAGGACGGAATTACACAGAAATATTGTTTATGATGTCCTCGACAGTTTAGTAAAAAGAAATCTTTTACTTGAAACGATTAAATCAAAAAAGAAATTTTTTAAAATTAGAGATCCTCAAATTCTAACGGATATTGCTCACGAACAATTAAATTCCACAATAAAAATTGTCAGTGAAATAAAAAAACAACTCCATACTACTGCACCAGAAGTAATTGTATATGAAGGAAAAGAAGGATGGGAAACCGCATATAGACTTTTAAACAGTCGCTTGAAACCAAAGGATGAGGTGTTTGCTTTTGGTGTTGGAGGTGATAAATGGGTACAAGCAATGGGAAATTATTTTTTGGAATGGGAAAAAGATTTGATAAAAAGAGGAATTTTATACAGGATGATTGGTTATGAATCACAAAGAAAAGAGATTGTCGCACACCAAACTAGCCCTATTAGAAAAACGAGGTATTTACAAGAGAATTCCTCTATTTTTGCAAATATGGAAGTTTTCAAGGATGGAATCTTCATACAAATTTATACTGATTCACTTGTTCTTATTGAGGTCCGCAGTCTAGAATTAGCTAAAAGCTATCAGCAATATTTTAATACTATGTGGAAATTGGCAAAAGATTAAAAATCGCTTTAGAGCGATTTTTTGTTTGAAGTGGTATAATAGAAAATAGGTCGACCCGTCAAAATTTTGTTAAAAATTTTCTTCGGGCAAGAATTTAAACAAACAATTTTTAATAATAAAGTAGTGAGCAACTGGAGCAACCCCAGTCAAATGAAAAGTCAATTTGACGGGGTGATAATTTTTATAATCGCTCCGCTCATTAAAAATCATCATGAGCGTAATTAAACACAAAAGTCAGAGGGTAGGAATTTTTATAGATACATCAAACATTTATCATTCAGCAAAAAACTTATATGGTGCGAAGGTTAATTTTGGACAGGTGGTAAAAGATGCATTAGACGGTAGGGTTTTAATAAGAACAACAGCGTATGTCATTACGACAGAGTCTGGAGATGAAAAAAGTTTTTTTGAAGCATTGACCAAAGTTGGAATAACAATTAAGACAAAAAATCTGCAAATTTTTGCCGGTGGTTCAAAAAAGGCAGATTGGGATGTTGCAATAGCAATAGATGCTATCTCTCTTTCACCAAAACTTGATGCGGTTATTTTGATCACGGGGGACGGAGATTTTATCCCACTTGTTGAATATCTGAAAATAACACAAGGGTGCCAGGTTGAACTTGTTTCATTTGGCAAATCAACATCACAAAAACTTACAGAGGTTGTAGACGATTTTATGGACTTAGATGCAAATCCTTATAAGTATATGATTGGGGGAGGAAAGAGACGATAGTATACAGTATAAGTAAATAATATATACAAAACACATGGCCATATTAATTGGTAATGAATTAAAGAAAGCTCTGAGAGAAAAAATAATAGGGGTTGAACCTTTGGACGAATCCCAAATCGGACCTGGCTCGGTTGATTTAACTTTAGGTAATGATTTTAGAATATTTAAAAAACAACAAGAAATATATCATATTAAAGATGAATCTCGTTTTGAAGATGTAACTGAGTCTGTGCACATAAACGATGGTGATTACATTAAAATCAACCCAGGTGAAATGATACTGGGTATTACTAAAGAAAAAATTCTTCTTTCCAAATCGATCTCCGGTCGCTTGGAGGGACGTAGCCGTTCTGTAACACACAATTTCAAGATTAGTATAACAAATTTTTGCAAAAAAATTGACCCCTCGACATAACATAGTCGAAGGGCCAAAGCGTCACAGAGCCAAAGTAATAAATGGCTAAGTGACACAGGGTTATAGTTGCGGAACCA
>CAINLW010000041.1 GCA_903850545.1 uncultured bacterium | reverse complement strand
TTTTGCAAAAGTTTCGGATGAAGATATTAAATGGGTTGAGTATTTAATAAACACTAGACCGAGAAAAAGATTTGCAGGTCTGACACCTCTTGAGGTATTATATAACAAAACTGGAGTTGCGATAGAATATTGAATTCAGGTAATTTATAATGTTAGTAGCAAGATAAACTCTAATATATAAAAACTCTTAAATATAGCTCTTATTTTAATAAATTTTCCAACACAGCAGAATCAACATCGTATTCTTCTCCTCTTAATCGAACAACTACTTGTGGTTTTCCAATAGAATCAGTAGTTACTTCACTTTGCCAATCACCTAAAGTAGAAAGGCTCCCTCCAATCTGATTAAGTTTTGTAATTCGTTCTCCGTTAGATTTTTTTATTAATACTCCAGACACCAAAAATGGTTCCGTCATTGATTTATGTGTTAGGTGAAATAAATCTACTTCTGATCCTGAATACAATTTTTTTGCAAAAAATTCATGTCTTTTATTAAATAATTTAGCAAATTGTTTTGCTGCCTCAATTGTAGGATATAATTTTTGTAATTCACAATTATCATTGTCCAACCATTCCCGTATAATCGGTTCTTCTGCAGCTTCAGCAACTTTTTCTTGGTCATCGGGTGATAATTTAGAAAACTCTGTTCCATCAGGAAACATTTCACTCAATACTATTTTTCTCTGTTCCTCAAATTTTTGGAGGTACAGCCTCAAAAAATCCTTGGGCATATCAAATAACAATTTTTCATTTATTTTTATAGGTCGAATAGGTACACCGGGATTATTCTTTTGATAGCCAATTAAAATGTTCTCAGCGGTTTGTTTTGTACGATCTGATTTACTAACATAACTTTTTGCTCCATGTTTTTTAGGAGTAATGGTCTCTCCATAATTTTTCGACATTATCACACCCTTTTCAGATATTAAAGATAATGAAATCGTTGTCTTATCAGAACTAGCGACCTCCCCACTCATTTTCTGTGCATGTCTAATCCAAAAATTACGAACATCAACATTCGCACCTAATTTATTCATTTTATGTTGCTCTGGTCCATTAAGTATAATTTCTTCTCCCATATGTTTTTATCACATTAATTAGACTTTTTTATTATTTTTTAATCCTTCTTCCAACTCTTTCCTTTTAACTTCCGTTTCTTCGTCCAACCTTGTTTTATCTTCAATAATATTATCTATCATTGCCTCATCAACGTCCCATGTTTTATCATGAAAAGAAATTTTTACTTTTACCTCCTCTCCTTCATATCCTAAATCAATAGAAATTCCATCGCTAAAATCAATTCCATTTTTATTTGATAAACTGTCAATAAATCTTTTTGCTTCATCCTTACCTTCAGTTTTTTCAATAATTTTCAATAAAAAACATTCAGTCACAGAACCATGAGTTCCTAAAAATCTCTGCATTTCATCTATCTCTTTATATTTTTCTGGTTTCTCTTCAGTTAATTTTTCCCAATGAGGCAACACGCCTAAATATTTTTTTACAAAATCTGCGACATTTGCTGCCTGTCTTGTATAACAAAAATCTTCATTATCACCCAGTTTTCTAACAAGATCGTCACTTTCATTATAAAGAAATGGAATCGCATCACATGCTTTAAAAAAATGATAATCATAAAGTTTTGCATACTCTGGATGAACGTCGCCTTTATAATTTAATTTTTCACTTGCAATAATTTTTTTTCCACGTCCTCCTCTTTCTTCTATTCCTTTAAGAATTTCTTCCATAGTCATATCCTCTGTTACCCAATCTTCATTTGCCATCAATGCGCGTAATGCTGTTTCTTGTGATCTTTCTCTGGGTGAACCGTAAGCCAACCCAACTCGTGGGTTTGGATTTTTTGTTTTACCTATTTCTTTTGCATGAATACTTCCTCCTTTTGTTAGACGACTTTTTTCATCAGGTACTTTTATTGTTTTATCACGCTGATCATGTCTAAAAACTTCAATTCTTATTTTTGACTTGAAAATTCCTTTGTTTTCTTTAGATTCAGGTGTCATATTTTTATTAATAATTAGTTTTAATAATTCTAACTATACCACTATTTGCATCAACTTCAACCAAATCTCCGTCTTTCAAAACCTGAGTGGCGATTTTGGTGCCTATAATACAGGGTTTTTTGAGTTCTCGAGCAACAATAGCCACATGTGAAGTTAATCCTCCTTCGTCTGTTACAAAAGCTGACGCTTGTTGCATAGCTATCACATAATCTGGATGGGTTGCAATTGCAATTAATATATCTCCTTTATTTATTTTCTTTAAATCCCGTGCTACCTTAACAACTTTAACTTTTCCTTCTATTATTCCGCGTGACGCTATTACACCCTTTATTTCAGTAATCTTTTCTAAAACAAAATTGTGCTTAAATTTTTCTATCTCCTGTTTATCAACTGAAGTTAATATTTTATTATCATCCCAATACATCAAAAAATTCTTTCTGCGTTCATTAATAATATCCTGTGAAATTTTATCTTCACCTTTTAACGACGATATGATTTCATCATGCGTTAAATAAACAACATCTTTCCTATTCATGCCCAAACGACACCCAAGTTCATCAAAGAAAGGTAAAATGTAGCAAATTCCCTTTCTTCTATAATAATCTCTCATATCTTTAATATATGCCACCTCTTTAATAGATTTGAAAAGTACTACTTCATTTTTGGTTAGATTAGCTTTACAAACTGCATCCTTAAAAGTTGTTTTTGACTTTTGTTCTACCAATAGATGTTCATAAAAATTATCCAATTTTTCTTTCGTCCACGGATTATGCTGTAGATCAACACATGGTACCCATGAATAATTCTTTAATATTTTACTTGCAACACTTTGTGATAATATTTTTATGCCTTTTTCTTTTAATTTTGTAAGTTTATCTTGCAAACCTAAAATACCGCATCTTTTTGAAGGTGATAATAAAACATAATTTACTGAATCATCAATATCAGTGTTTAATTTTTTATTTTTTAAAATATTTTCCCCTTTTATTGCCAAAACATCATTTAGATTTGCAGCAATCCAAAGAAGTGTTGTGTAAGACACACATATTGAAAAATACTTTTCGTATTTCTCAATAAGTCTTTTGTTTGTTAGGGTAGAAAATTTTAGAGAACCAATCCTTTTAGCAGTGGCGATATATTTTTTACCATATTTATGAAAAGTTTTAAAAAATTTTTCCTTTTCTTTATCGTTTTGGTATATATTTTCTACAGTTAATAAAAAAAGTTGTGCGTATCAGTTGGCTGACAAAAAACTTCATTACCATGTTCTGGATACCAAGCAAATTTTTTATTTTCAATCAAAATACCTTTTTTATTATCAGGAACTTTCATTTTAAGACAAACCTCAGCATATTGAACTGTGTATTCCCGAGTAAATAATTTCGTATAATAATTATTTTTTCTTTCTATAATCATAATTATTTTTTATTCTTGATAAGCTTTTACCAATTTATTAAAACCGAAATCTTCTTTGTAATCTTCTATTGTCATTTCGTAACTTGGAAAAACATTCTCAATAAGCTGTTTATCTTTTATTCTTGATATTATTTCTGATGATGGTTTCCAGTCCATACCAACCAACTCAAAAAGTTTTTTAAGCTGATAATGTTCCTGAAAAACATATTTAATCTTTTGTCCTTCAAAATCCATATTCATGAATTTTTCATATTGTAGAGAGGCAACAGACATCAATTCTTCTCTTATTTTTTTAAGCTGTTCTAATCCATTAACTTCCTTATCATCTATTTTTAGATTATAACCAGTAAGTTTTTCTACAGTATTTGCTGAATATAAAATATGACAACCGACGAAAGCGATTTTTGCTGACAGATCTGTATATTCAGTAATTATAGAAATGTTTTTAAATTTCCAATTTATCTCTGGCCAAATTTCTATCGGTTTTAAATCAGCAAAGGAACGAATTAAAATTGTTTTATTGTTTTTTATATACGGCCCAGAAATCTCATAATTAAAATCTGTACTCCAATCATTATACAAACCGTGGGTTAAGGAAGCCAAACCAGCTAAAATTTTTCCAATTTCTTTTGATTCTTCTTTTCCAGCAATATTGATTTTTCTTTCATTAAGTAAATTATTTAATTGTTTGTCATCCAAATCAATATTTTTTTCTTTAGAAAATAGATCTTCTTTTGCACGAAACATTAATGATTCAACAAAAAAATCCTGGATTTTAGCAATCAGTTTTGGATTATTCATCTTTGAAGTTTGATACTGAATAGTATTAATCAACATAATAAATCTTGTGGAGGATAAATTGGGAAAATAACTCAGACAATCCTTGATTTTAAGTCCTTTTTCTTCAAACTTACAAATCATTTCATAAATTTTTTCTAACCACAAACTACTATAGTAAGGATGTAATCCCCACGCATCAAAAGGTAAATGACTTTTTGGGTCATGGTTTGCAAAAAGCACATAAGAAGATTCTATTAACTCTTGAATCCAGTTTAAATTTTTCATATGTTTATTCTTCAATTAAAAACACTTCGCCTTTTGTTCCATCTACTTTTATCATCATTCCATCCTTCAAAACTGATGTGGCTATTTTTGTTGCTGTAACACAAGTAGTTCCCATCTCTCTAGAAACAATTGCAGGATGAGATGTTAACCCTCCAACATCCGTAACGATTGCACTTGCTTTAGACATCATCATTATCATTGTTGGGTTTGTTAAATGAGTTACCAAGATTTCACCATCTATAAAATTTGGTGTATCAGCACTAGATTGCACTACCCTTACCTTACCCGTTGCTTGCCCAGAACTTGCTGCAATACCTTTTAAAATTAGTTTTTCCATATTTTTATATATTTTATTATTGTTAATATTAACATTATTCTACACATTTTCTACTACTACCATCGAACTTATTGAAGTATGTCGCATAAATACAATTTCGTCAATTAAATTGATATAAATATATAGAAATTCGGCTAATATTATGGGTAATTTCCCATGTTTTATCAAAATTATTGACAAAAATATTGATGGTGATATACTAGTTAAATGAATGAGGATCTGTTAAAACTTTTAGAAAAAACGGGGTTCACAGAAAAGGAGGCAAAAGTATACCTTTCCCTTCTTGAGCTTGGGCAAGCAGATGTTTCTGACATTGCAAAAAAATCGGAACTGAAACGCTCGATAATTTACGTTTTACTTGAAGGACTGATCAAGCGCGGTTATGTTAATGAAGTTTTAAATAAAAAAATAAATACTTATCAAGCAACTGATCCATCAGTAATACTGAGCCAATTAAAATCAGTAACGAAAGATTTTTCAGATATGATTCCGATTTTAAAAACTTTAAGTAATAAAGGCGACAATCGACCAAAGATAACTTATCTTGAAACTAAAGATGGGATCATAAACATGTATGACAAAATGAATCAATCCAAAGAAGCTTTGTTTATATCTTCATACGAAAAACTTGATAGACATTTTCCCAGAGTCGTCGAGGAATGGACAAAATATTTTAAAAAAGGATTGATTCCAATAAAAGGTAGATATTTGATTGCAAATAATAGATTTGATTTAGATACCATGAAAAAATTCAAAACATTTAATCAAGAAGCTAGATATTTGCCAGATGTTGTTGATTTTAAAATGGATTTCGCACTTTATGAAAACAAACTTGCCATAACTTCTCTTGACGAAAAACCCTTCGCTGTGGTTATAGAATCAGCAGGATTGGTGGATTCTTTAAAGACTATTTTCGAAATCGCTTGGAGTCAGGGAAAGGAAATTCAATAGTTATTGGCTGTCAGAAGTACATGCACGGTTATCTTTATCGATAAAGTTTTTTATTAATAATAAAACGCATATACCCCTCCTTTGGTATATGCGTTTTGTACATCTCATTCAGTCATGTCCAGAATACGTCTTGCCGTACCCATTGCTTCACTGCGACTGAAGTCTTTAAGTTGCCTCTCGAGAACATTGATCAACTCTACAATTGTCATCTCGCGACCGAGCATCTCTTCCAATCTTTTTATGCTACAGTCGCTTCTTACCGCGAAGCGATCACCATAGAGTCTCTCGAGCTCATTGAATGTGAATCTACGACCAATAAGTTCGATGACTTCGTGTGCCTGATGATTATTTTTGAGAGTTATTAATTTCTCAAGAAGTCTTTCAAGTTCCTCCACCTTATATTCACGGTCAAGATACTTTTTTACCTCTTCAACTTTATTCCAATCACCCTCCTCAATATATTTTTTGAGAAAGCCCTCTAACCGCCCAACCGTCAATTCAAGGTTGAGGAATTTGAGTGCGGCTTGTACCACATAGAAGTCTCTGCTTTCCAATTGCCCTTCGTGATATTTTTTTAACTTTTCAGTACGCAACGGCTCAGGAAAAAGCTCCATTGTTTTAGGTATATTTGAATACCATTCATTTGCTTCCTGGTTCCTTAAGAGATCCTCAAGTTCGTCAGTTGTATATGAACAGCCGAGACAAACCTTTACACTTAAAAAAGCCTCGAGATCTCCTCGCGTCTTGCTTAGTTCAAGTATCTCCTTGAGTTCCTCCGTTCGTTGCGGTTCTGCAAAAAGACAAGCTGTCTCTATAGCATTTACATGAAACTTCTTTGTCTTCTGAACCTTAAGAATCCTTTTGAGTTCTTCGATTGTCAGTTCGCGTTCAAAAAAACTTACTGTTTCCTGAGGATACCCAAGATATCCAGTGGATATGTCCTCTTCAAGAATTTTTGCAAGTTCCTTCGTCCTCCGCGGTTCGGGAAATCGCATCGCGGCTTTAAAACGCAACTCTCTTCCCAAACCGGAGATCAAATCAAATAACTTGTTTTTTGACACCTCATCAAGTTCTTTGATTCCCTTTTTCTCACAAGGCCCCGATGACACTTTTTTATCAAAACCATTTCCAAAACCAAACACAAAACAGAGCAATTTCTTAAACATGATATTCTCCTTTGAATGTACTGCGATTTTAGATCGATTCTAAACAATATGTAGAGCTAACCCAAATCTATCCAGAGAACAAGATAGCAACAAAAAAACTAATGTCAATTAACATTGAAATTTTCAAAATTAATGTTTTCTATTTATACAAAAGACTTCTTCACATATTCCTCCGCTTCCACTTTTCCTTCGATCGATATTATTGGATGGTTATGACCAAAAAATTTTAATACCAATTCCCTTTCCTCGGCTGAGATGTCGGTCAATTTTTCTACCGAAACTGTTTCGTCAGATGCAAGTATTTTATGATCACCGTCAGCCCTTTTTATACATCCGAAAATTTCGACGTCAACTTTTTCGCCAACTGCAAAATTTCTTTTGGAAAAAACGAGAACGTCGATTTCTTCTACCACTTCACTATTCTCTTCTCTATTTTCAGTTCCCTCTAGATAGCCATACGCCACAGGCATAATTCCACCATTTACTGGTATCCTGTCTTTTATTGGGCCAAAATCTTCAATAGCGTTCTTTCTAAAATTAAGGTGCCATCGCCTCTCGTTTCCTTTTGGTATTTCTATTACAGCTTTTAGTTTCATGGAAATATTATCTCGCAAAAAATGCTCCAAAGCAAATTATTATTACTCCACAAACCTTAAAGATTAATGATTCACGGTCTAAATATTCTTCAAGGTTAATTTTTAATTTTTTCTGCGTTCCTATAACAATAGCCAGAAGTACTACTGGATAAAAAACGTGAAATGCTGTCGTTTGAGACACTGATGCAATTGTTAAAGACTTCAAAGAAAAAAAGGAATTTCCATAATCTGTAATTTTTGAGAAGAAGGAACCTTTTATGTATTTTTTGTGTAAGTGAATTGTTGGGATTTTTCTTTTGTACAATGATCTCAATATCAACAACGCCGTTAGAAACAAAAACATTACGCCCCATACATTTACCAAGAAATCTGTTTCTGATAAATTTAAATTCTCAAAATAATCCTTAAAAAGATAACCTTCAAAACCAATGAGAAAGGCATCAAACAGAAAAATTGAAATGAGAAGAAAAATTTGTTTTTTATTAATTGATTGAGTATCTGTTTTCTTTCTATAGAAAAAGACTAGCCCTCCGACAACAAGGACTATTATTCCAATGATTTGCCTTGGTAAGAGATGGTAGTTAAAAACAAACAAATCTATTGGTAGAAAAACTAACGGTACAAAACTTTGCATTATACTTGATGCTGTAATTTCAACCTGCTTCAATAATACAGTGTAAGTTATTGCACTTATTCCATACAACACTCCCAGGACAATAATCGGTAACGAAACAAAAACAGTAGGAAGCGCACGATTAATAATAATTGCAACAACAATACTAATGAGAAAAGAAATTGTATTCCTTATCCAAGCCGCATTCAAATGGCTTATGGTTTTACTACTAACCATTGTTGCCTTATCTATTGTTTCTTCCATTGCACCAAAAAGAAGAGATATCAAACTATATATTTGCCACATAAATTTATGTTAATTAAGTTAATGTAATAATAAAAAAAACCGAAGCATCACTGCCCGGTTTTCAAGATAAAAAGATTAATTTATTTTAATTTTCTCGAAAATTGGGCAGCAAAAAGACGCCCATTGGAATTCGGCTAAGTATTTGAAGTAAAATTATTTTGTTTTTGTGATTTATCATTACAATATTACAATAGCACAATTTTTGTGTATTGCCTAGTTATTTGGAATATTCGTTCAAAAACTCATTTTTATATTCATCAAAATTCCCATCGAGAATTGATTGACGAATTTTCTTTACCAAATTTACAATAAAATGAATATTATGAATTGACGCAAGTGTTCCACCGAGCATTTCTTTTCCATGGAAAAGATGTGCTAAATAAGCCTTAGTATAATTTTTACAAGTGTAACATTCGCAATCTCTTTCTATTGGTTCAAGGTCAAGTCTAAATTCTGTATTCATAATGTGAATCTTACCAGCCTTTGTATATATCGTTCCATTTCTTCCAAGTCTTGTAGGTAAAACACAGTCAAAAAGGTCAACGCCAGCTTCAATTCCCATAAATAAATCTTCCGGCTCACCAATACCCAAAAGGTGTCTTGGCTTCTCTTCGGGCAAAACTTCATTCACCCATTTTACTGCTGTCGACATGTCTTCCTTTGCAAAAGAACCACCGATACCAAATCCATCAAATTTTTGTCCATCAACTTCCATTTCGGAAATTACTTGTGCAGATTTTTTTCGAAGCACTTCTTCCCTGCCTCCCTGAACAATTCCGAATAATGCCGGAAAGCTCCTCAAGGTCTCTCCTTTTCCGTCACTTCGTTCTTCCTCAAGAAAAGACCTTTTCCCACTTTCTGACATTCCGACATTCTGCAGAATGTCGGAATGTCCTTTGTAATTTTCTTCAGACTTTAGACTTTCAACTTTTAACTTGTAATGCTCTTGCAAAGAACGTTTCGCCCAAGCATGTGTTCTTTCGAGTGCTTCTTCCTGATACTTAAAATCTTCACTTGGGGAAGTACATTCATCAAAAGCAAATATCATATCGGCACCCAAATTGTGCTGAATCTGAATAGATTTTTCTGGAGTAATATAATGAACCGAACCATCTAAATGTGACGTAAAAGAAACGCCATCTTGTCCTATTTTTGCAAGCCTTGGTGCATCAGAATCATCAAATCTTTCTGGGATCAGCATTGATGGATTTGTGATTTGTATAACTTTTGAAATTCCTTTTTTATATGCCGCCCCGAGAGAAAACACTTGAAAACCGCCAGAGTCAGTCATTGAAGGACCCGGCCAATTCATCATTTTGTTTAATCCACCCATTTTTTTTACGGCTTCGTCTCCAGGTTGAAGATACAAATGATAAGTGTTAGCAAGAATAACCTGAGCTCCTGCATCACGAACCTGTTCAGGATTTACAGACTTAACGGTTCCCTTTGTTCCAACCACGACAAAAGCTGGAGTTTCAATTATTCCGTGTGGTGTTTCTATTATTCCAGCTCTGCCGAGCTTTCCTTCGAGCCTTTTTTCTATTTTGAATTTCATTTTGTTTATCAAAACAATATAACACATTTAGCCTCCTATCGTTAGTGTTGTGTGTCTTTGCGAGGAACGAAGCAATCCAGGTTGATTAATTTTTATAATTTAGATTTTTAATAATAATTAGCCTGGATTGCCACGCTTCGCTCGCAAAGACACAATACGTAAACAAATATGATATAATTTTAAGCATGTCAGAACAAAAAAGAAAAACTGTTGGTTTGGCACTCGGAAGCGGAAGCGATCGAGGAATGTCACATATTGGAGTAATAAAAACTTTACTTAAACATAATATTCCTATTGATTATATTTCTGGTACAAGTATAGGTGCTATTGTTGGAGCATATTATGCGCTCCACGGCGAAGTAGATGGTTTAGAAAAAACATTCAAAAATATTATGGCTCGCCCATGGTATCTACTTGATTTTGATTTCAAAGGACCAAATTTTATTTCAAACAAGAAAGTTTATAATATGCTCAGTTATAATTTTTACAGAGAAAAAACTTTTACTGATACAAATATACCCTTAAGAATAAGTGCTACTGATATTGATACAGGCAATGAATACGTTTTTAAAGAAGGTAAAGTTATTGATGCGGTGATTTCTTCGATGTCTATTCCGGGAATATTTCCACCTTGCGAAATAGACGGGAAACATTTAGTAGATGGCGGTCTTTCAAACGCAATTCCTGTTGATTTACTTTCTGAATTCAAACCCGATGTTATAATCGCTGTGGATTTATATAACACAAAAATGTCTCCCCTTCCAAAATACAATATCAGATCTATCATAAACAGAACATATCAAATATATATTTCAAAACTTTCAGAATTCAGCAAACGAGGCTTTTGTAGTAATTGTAAAGATTATATTATTTTAAATCCTGACACTAACGAAACCGTGAGTGAACTTCTAACTTTTAAAAATATTGATAGAAATATTAAGATTGGAATCGAAGAAACAGAAAGCAAAATTGAGGAAATAAAAAAACTGTACAACACAGGAATTAGCTTGTAGCTTTTTAGCTTCTTAGATAAAACAAAAGTCGATTCGCTTTGCGAACCGACTTTTACTTATTCCTAATAAGCTAAGAAGCTATTTTCTACAAGCTAGTTATTTAACTTCTAGTAGTTCTACTTCAAAAATCAATGTTGAGTTTCCAGGAATTGATTGGTAATCATTTGGCCCATAAGCTAACTCTGGAGGAATAGTCAACAGTCTCTTACCACCGACTTTCATTCCTTCAACTCCAATATCCCATCCCTTAATAACTTGTCCTGCTCCAAGCGTAAAAGCAAAAGGGGTCCCTCTATCTCTTGAACTATCAAACTTTTCTCCGCTTGTAAACAATCCC
Source organism: uncultured bacterium (assembly GCA_903850545.1). Classification (GTDB taxonomy): domain Bacteria; phylum Patescibacteriota; class Minisyncoccia; order Phycocordibacterales; family GWA1-40-21; genus Bog-1340. Next base: position 5,602 of record CAINLW010000041.1, on the reverse strand, counting down.
GTGTAATGAACTGTGACCTGTTTTCCTGCAACAGCTACATCACCTGTTCCTACAACCAAATCTTGAACTTGAAGTTGTGTATCGTTTTTCATATTTGTATCTTGTGTATTTGTATCATTATTAGTATTAGTAAAAATTCCTCCAACTAAATCTCCTCCGAACAAAACCCCAACCAAAACTATAGCTATCGCGATTGCAATTATTGTATTTTTATTCATATTTCTCATTATTATTAAAATTAATTAACTAACTAACACGCGATCAATTATACCAATTTATAAAAAATATTACCATAGCTCATTATATATATTGAAATACACCAAATCTATGTTATTATTGAAACATGACTCCCGTACGAAATCGCGGACGCGATATAGTATCGGGAACAAAAGTTAATTTACCAACATAATTTAAATAGGGTAAGCGACAAAACACAAGTTTCGTCCGCGTCCTATTTCGTACGGGATGAATTTAAAAAATTTGTTTTCAAAGAATAGTAACAAAAAATATGTTTCTGAGTATGTAATTGGTAATCATATAGATGCCAGTATTATTACCAGAAAAAAAATGGAGAAAATAATAAAAAATAGAGAAAAAGTTGCTGGAGACGAATTTGATAAGGGTTATAATTTAATTAAAAAATATCCCCGCTCCGTCAGTATCATGGGATCTGCCAGATTTAAACCTGGACATCCGTATTATGAAAAAGCAGAATCTTTAGCAAGAAAAATTGTTAAGGAATTAAAATATGCCGTTGTTACCGGTGGCGGTCCAGGAATAATGGAGGCTGCAAATAAGGGCGCATATGAGGCTGGTGGTATTTCATTAGGTTTTGGTATTAGACTTCCACAAGAACAATCAACAAATAATTACTTAACTGATTATGTTGAATTCGAATATTTCTTCAGCAGAAAAACTTTGCTGTTTTTCGCAGCAGAAACTTATGTATATTTCCCTGGTGGTTTTGGAACGTTTGATGAACTTCTTGAAATATTAACTTTAATCCAAACAAAAAAAATAAATAAAACCCCGGTCATTCTAGTTGGAAGAGAATTTTGGGAACCCCTTACAGAATTATTTGAAGAAAAATTGGGTTTAGAAAACGGAACAATCAATATGGAAGATACTGAAATTTATAAAATTGTTGATTCAGAAGATGAAATTATAGAAATAATCAAAAAAGCCCCTTATAGAGAGGAGTAGAAAACAGGTTGTAGCTTTTTAGAACAGTAGCTTGTTAGGTAATACAATAAACACAGAGGACAGTTCGCAAAGCGAACTGTCCTCTGTGTTTTCCTAAAAAGTTAAGAAGCTACTTTTCTACAACCTAGTTTATCGGAGTCCAAATGCTGCCCTCACAGTCACCATAACCCTCTTGTTTATTTTTGAGGTATCATATGTACCATAATCTGAAACTTCTAAAGAATTTGCAGAGAGAACTTGAACAACCCCACTGGCTGCAGACTTTAAATCACCAATCCTTTTACCTGTGGCTTCGGCCATTTTACTTGCACGAGCTTGAGCATCCTTTATTGCATCTGAAAGCAACGAGACTCTAAGCTCTGGCAATTTTGTATAATAATATTCAACAGGGTTTGTACTAAAAACAACTCCTTTGTTTATAAGATTCTGAGTTTGCTGGGCCAAAGAAGTAATTTTGTTTACGTCTGAAGAAAATACTTCCACTTGTTGTTTGAGTGTATATTCTTTTTCTGTTTGATAATTGTTATTATTATAATTATAATTTTCGTTCATAGAAATGGTGGAAATGGTAATATTCTTATCATCAATCTCCTGACTTTTCAAAAAACTTCTAACTAAAATTAAATCTGCTGACATTTCTTCATAACCTATTTTTAAATTACTTATTTTTACAATTCTAGAAAAATCTCCAGTAAACTTTGCACTATCTGAAACCACTTCGACACTAGCCGAACCAGTTACCGATAGAGAGTTTGTAGAGTCTTTGCTGTAATATGCGTATGCACCAATAATCGCGCTTATTATCAGACACGATCCCATAATTACTGGCAACCATACCAGTTTTTGTTGTTTAATTTCTTCCATAGATTTCATTGGCCGAGCATTTTTATTATTCAAGCAAATTACTGTTTGTTTAAAATAAATGTTTTAGGCTAAATTAAATATTAAAACGACTATTGCTATTATACTACTACTCTTTGACTTCATCAATTTTATTAAAATAGTTATCAATCATTCTAGTTATTATTAAACCAACAGTAATCATAATAAGAATAAATATTACATGCTTAATCTTTGCAATTTCTAGCACAATTTGACCAAAATAATCGTTAAAAAAATACCCTGCCCATATAACAAAAGGAGCATAAATAACTATAGCCAACGTATTAAAAACCATAAAGGTCGTTTCATTTGCTTTTACATATCCTGAAAAAACTGGACCAGCAAATCTTAGAAAAGGAATAAACCTCGAGGCAAAAATCGTAACTCCTATATGTTTTTCTAAAAACGGTCTATGTCGCATAACAATTTTTAATGACAAAACTTCATGAATTAATTTTTCAACATGTTTGTTGTGCTTGAGAGTAAGTTTATATAAAATATTATCTCCAATAATAAAAGCCAAAATAACAACAAAAATAGCTGGGGTAAAGTGAATTATGTGAGCCCAGGCCATATATCCAGTTATTAGCAAAATTATTTCTTCAGGAATTGGTATAAAATATCCTGAAAACAAAGCGAAAAAGAAAATCGCTAAGTATGAAAAATGTTCTACAGATGTGATAAAAACCATGTCGTGTGGCATATAGTGAAATATACTAACATAGTTTAAATCAAATTTCATTTATACTACCAAGTTTTGATTATTTATTTTTCAAAAAACACTTCAGCTTATGTGCAGTTCAACTTTTTTTGTATCAGTTTAAATTAGCCATAACTCATTTTTAATGTTATAGTCAATTTAATATGATAAACGAAAAAGGGATTAGAATAAACCCCGTAAAGAATTTTTTAAGAATAACCTGATTTATAAATGTATATATAATTAATAAACACAATTTTTATGATTAATAATAGTTTAAGTGAAAATTCACACGGGGCAAGTAAATCTTCCGCTGATATTAAAGGGATTAGAATCAACAAGTATTTGGCTACTCAGGGAGTTTCTACAAGACGCGATGCAGATAAACTCATAGAAGCCGGTAAAGTTACTATAAATGGCAGACGAGCTATACTTGGAGATAAAGTTGTTGAGGGTGATAAGGTTGAAGTTGTCAAAAAGATTAAAAATAACTTTGTTTATTATGCTTATAATAAACCTCGCGGAGTCATAACTCACAGCCCACAAAAAGGCGAAAAAGATATTTTAACCTCTGTTGCTCTTAAAGGTGTTTTTCCTATAGGCAGACTTGATAAAGATTCTGAGGGTCTAATAATTCTTACAAATGACGGCAGGGTTACTGACAGACTTTTAAATCCTAAATATGATCACGAGAAAGAATATTTTGTAAAAACTCGCACTCTTGTAAAAGATTCTCATTTAAAAACTATGGAAAAAGGAATGAATCTTGAGGGTATCACTACGTCTCCATGTAAAACAAAATTTATTGATGATAGAGGTTTTTATATTACAATATCAGAAGGTCAAAAACATCAGATACGAAGAATGTGCGATGCACTTACTTTACCGATAGATACTCTTGAAAGAATCAGAGTTATGAATATAAAATTGGGCAATTTAAAATCTAATGCGTATAGAAAAATTGATGGAGAAGAATTGGAAACTTTCTTAAAATCTTTGGGGTTGTAAATAAAATATAAAAAGAGCTTCTGCTATCGCAGAAGCTCTTTTTTATATTTTTATAATTAAATATATTACCAAAAACAAAATTGGTACCAAAAACTGATATAGTGCTCCCCACAATTTAGCGTTTTTATCATCTGTAACATGGTTTTGAATTTCGTCATGGTGTGCTACGTGTATATGCAAAAATTTTCGTAATTGAGGATTGTACTTATAATACAAAAGTCTTAAAAAATCTGGCAGTAAGGCTCCTATTAAACCAACTAAAGTTACAATCAAACTATTTTCATCTCTAACAAAAAACAAAAGAGATAAATATATCGCAAAAACAAAATCAAATACAATAAACAAAAATTGAAGTGCAGCTTTAGTATGTTTGAAAACCGACCTTATAGTTTTTTCATCTTCATCAAATAAACCGGATATATCATAATCTGTATGAGGTATCATGTCTAAAATATAATGGCTTGCAAAAGCTAGTCCAAATCCTAAAACTAGATTATTTGGAAACATATTTACCAAAGTTACGCCTACTATCGCATGTGGAGTTAATATCATAAAATTATTGAGTTTTAATACAAGTATTATAAGTTGAAACCTCTTTGTTATATTCTATCACTAAACTTTTTATCTCAGCAACAAGATTGTTATAAAGTCCGGCCAAATTATTTCTTTCAGCTATTTTCGCATTGTATGTTTGAACATCAGTCGAACTAAGTGTTTTTAAATCTGCGTCAATACCTTTTATATTTTTTGACATATTTTCTGCAGAATATTCATAATTTGCAATTTTGTTTTTTAATTCTACATCTGCTTCTCTGCAATATCCCATTGGTTTTCCAAAAATCTGCGCAGCTATCCAAACGTTTTGCCCCTTGTAATTTCCCTGCTCAGCATAAACTCCAATTTCAGTATAATTTACATTTAAAATGTTTGCTCTATGTCCTGGACTATTCATCCAAGCAGTCACAACCCCTTTTGATCCATCAAAACTACCAAGAGCAATGTTTTCTCCAATAGTTATATATGAGTAGTTATTATTTACCGCTTCCTTCGATGCATTGTCCCCCGCTGGCGAATTATGCTCAAAATACTGTTCTGCAAACATATCTTTTACACGAACACTTGCTATTTTAGCCAAAACACGATTTCCGTTCAAATTTACAAGTAACTGATTATTATTTTTTCTCTCTTGATTTGTTAAAGTAATTATATCATTTGCATCTAGACTGCTTCCTCCAACAGAAACGTTTGATGTATATATGTCTGGTGTGGGGTTGTTTATTGTTTGTATTCTCTGTGTTTCTGGTAAAACTGGAATGCTTGATTGATTTATGTTTGATGGAATTGTTTTTGTTGTAGTAGAAGTTGAAACAGAAAAAGATGTACAAACAAAAGTTCCAAAATTCGTTCTAAACTCGCCACTCTTCCAATCTCCGTTCGTCACATTTAAAACATAATTCGTACAAAAATCTTTTTTTACTTTTGCTATAATATTGGTACTAAAAAAATTTACAATACCAGAGACGTTATCTGTTATAGTACTCGCCTTCACTACATTAAAAAAGAAGAAAATAGCCAATACTACCGCAATGATTACTATTAGATTATAAATCTTCTTAATGATAAACATAGTTAATATTATACAACATAAATACAAAAAAACATCTGATGTATTTCTGAGTTCAAGAAATAATCGCAACTAAAGTGTAAGATTAATAATTATGGCGAAAACAATAACAAGGAACAAAAACAAAGTAAAATCATTTAAAAGATTGAGTTTCCAAGAAAGAGTCATCATTGAAACAAGATACT
>CAINLW010000040.1 GCA_903850545.1 uncultured bacterium | reverse complement strand
TCATTCATACAAAAAGTATATCAAAAAAATAACCAAAAATCATTTTTAAAAAAGGTTAGTCTTCTATCTTGAGTCCCAAAACAGAAGCCAGATATATCGCCTGCCCCGTATTTACCGTTATTTCTCCAAACGAATCTCTATCAATGGTGATGCCCTCAATATCAGACTCTTTGAAACTTACATTTTTTAATTTTGAGTGTGAGAATTGAGAATTTTTTAAATTACAATTTTTAAAAACAATATTTTCCATTTCAGCACCAAGAAAATCGGAATGTTCCATATCGCAGTCCTGGAATATCGTATTTTTTAATTTTGCATATCGGAAAGACGAATCACCACATTTTGATTTTTCGATGAGAACGTCGCACGTCAAACAATTCATAAACTGAGATCCTTGCAGACGGCTCTTTGAAATAACCGTTCTTTCCAAATAAATTCTATTTATCGTTGCGCCGGCAAAACTACAGGAATTGAGGAACGAATCCATAACGCTCATTTCTTCTATCAAAAGAGACTGAAAGGAAACTGAAGTTATACTACTGGAAGTAATTTTTATTTCGCCAACATTTTTAATTTCCAGAGATCCACCATCCACGATAAACCCGTCCAAATCAGTCAAAACAGATTCGTCAAAAATTCCTTTCTTTAAGCTTTTTTTGTCCACAATCGGCTTTCGAATTTCCATCGGGATTTTTTAAGATTCTTCATCGGATAAGGCTTCACAAGCTTCAAAATATAGTTGACTCATTTCCTCCACATCTTTTGAAGTAATGTCAGGGCCTAATTGTTCCTGAACAAAACTTTGTATACAGGGAAGATGAAAAATAACAGCAGGAAGTGTCGAATTTTTAGAGGTTGATTCGGGTAAGGAGGAATTCAAAAGAAAGTATTTCATTTTGAGAAAAACAACGCGGATGTTATTTATGTCCGTAATTTTGGAAATCTCCAAAAAAAGCTGGTGATTCGGCGGAAGTGAGCCTATTCGTGAAATTATATTTTCACACTCTTTTATAAAAATATTTTTAGCTGTTTCATTCATAAATTAAAAGAGGTTAAATTATTCAACTTCGTGTAAAACGTCCGAGAGTTTCGTTTTATTCGTTATCTCCAACACATCTTTAGGAGAAAACATTTTTACTTTTCCAAAAACTTCCGTCTGCCTGGATATGGCGCGTTTTACCGTAACTTCATTTTCCATTGCCATTTTTTTATTCAAATCTTCAGGATTGGAATATGGTGACAAAATAAGGTTTAACTTGTTTTCAATCGCCGACAGTTCCAATTCGTCTTGTCCAATTTCACGAAGAGCAAATAAGTTTCCACCGTCACGAACAACAACCCCCGTAGTAGAACGGCGAAATTCTTCGGTCATAAGTTTCATCATCTCATCAGCTGTCGCATAATCATAGTTATTATTATAGGTTCCAAAATATGGAATATCTACCCGAAGAACTTCAAGCCCATTATTCGTTGCTATTTCGACAAGGTCAACAATTCTTCTTTCTGATGAAGCATCAAAACGAATAGCGCCCGTACCCGGATCCACTGTTTCAAGTCGTATTATTTCTTTTTTAAGAGATTCAACAGATAATCCGTCCCTTTCTTTGCGTGCAGAAAAAAGTTGAACTTCTTTTTCTTGAATTAACCGTATATTCCTTTCAACCCCTTTTGCCTGTTCCAGATATTTAGAGGCGGTGGTTGAAATAACTTTTGAATCATACGTGGATTCTTCGGGTAATTTTTTCCCGGGGTGAGCTTTAATCCAGGAAATATCAGCATCGGCAACGGCAAGCCCGTCCATCAGATGGCTAACTGATTCTTCAGAATTTTCCGTGAGCGAAATATTTTTGGGTGAAGAACGGTAAAAATCAAGAGGCGTCAGCCATTTTTCTACGGGAATAAATTTCAATTTTTTTAAAGCAAAGGCCCTCAATAAGTTCCCCGCTCTCTTTTCGTTTCCGGGAAGATTGTTTAGTTGGCTTTGTAACCATTCCGTCATTTTTTCAGCATCACCTTTTTGCACCAATTCAAGATATTCAGGTTCTTTCGTGATAATCTTCATCTCAGCTTTAACATTTGTTTCGAGCATTGCATCCTCATACGCTTCACTCCCAATTTTATCATCAATCAACATTCGCTCCTTTTCCGCGTTATATTCTCGGAACAATTGATCTAACCGGTTATCGTCTTTCTTCGTCATAAAAATAATTTCATCTCCTCCAACGCGGACAATTTCAAATGGTCTTTCTGTCATATCTTCGCCAAATATCTTTCCGGCTACACGATTTAAAAGATGGAAGCATTCGTTATCACCCATAAATAATGTTACCGAGCATCCAGCGGATATCCCATAAATAGGTTACCGTAGTTGTCATATGAATATGGCAACAAAAAACGAGATATTTGAGCGATACAAAAAGGAATATTGGAAAGCAACCAGAGTGCGAAAAGGTGAAATTCTCACTCATGTGGTT
>CAINLW010000039.1 GCA_903850545.1 uncultured bacterium | reverse complement strand
TTAATTATTAAGGCTTTAGAAAGATTTAATCAAACGTATTTTGTTATGAGCGGTTGTATCAATACCATCATCGGTCTTACCAATAGCAAAGTACATCAAATCTGAATTATTAAATGAGGTCATCCACGCATGGGTAGAATCATCCTCAGACGAACTCCAATAACCTCTAAGAGAAAAACCTCCAATCGCTTCTCTGTTTGCATGAAGAATTTTCAATTCTTCCCAACTAGGCACATACCATGCTCCACCATCAGTTGTTGTTATAGCTTCCAAGCCTGCTCCTGTCATACAACCGTGTTCATGCATAAGTTGTGTATTATCATAACCTGAACCTAGAGCTTCACTAGTACCAATTGTTTCACCTCGACAATCCCACTGCGTTTCAGCCGGCCAATTAAGCAAGTTCACTATAAAACCATGTTTACCAGTACCATCAATATAAGCAACTTTACCGCCTAGATAAGACTCTCCAATATTACCCGGACCAACTGGTGTTTGACTAACAGTGCCTTGTTTTGGACCTACCCCAAATTCATTAACTGCTGCCACTTGATAATAATATGCTGTTCCATTATTTACGTCTTCATCAGTATATGTTAGAGCTAAGCCAGCATCTGCTATAAATGATGTAGCACCATCAAGAACAGTACCACGATAAATTTTATACCCAGTAATAGCACTGCCACCATTTGATTCTGGAGCTGTGTAATTAATTGTAATTCGCTCACTTGCTGCTGTTGCACCTTGAAGACTTGGTGCACCAGGAACAGTTGGGTTTGGTGTCACAGTAACTGAAGGTTCTGAATTTGGGCCCGCTCCAACTCCGTTAGTAGCTTTTACTACAAAAGTATAATGTTCACCGTTTGTTAAACCAGATACTGTTATTGGACTTGATGCACTCGTTGTAGTTTTTGTAGGATCCTCAACACAAGTAACTGTATAACTAGTAATATTGCTCCACCCATTTGTTGTAGGAGTAAAAGCAATTGAAGCCGATGTGTTACCAGAAGTAACTGAATCAATAGTTGGTGCACCAGGAACTGTAACTGGATTTACATCTACTGTAAATACTCTTGTAACATCTGTATAACCAGTCATACCTGTTACTACACTAATCGAAATATCGTCTGTCGATATAATTCTGAATTGTTCTCCATTTGGTTGTTGTCCTCCATTAATAGTGATTGTTGATGTACCATTTTCAACATCAGTTACAGTAAATTTAACCATGTCCTGATCTAATGAACTTGACCAACCATTTACTACCCATGAAGACGTACCAGTTTGTTGAACATCATAAACTGAATTTATACCAGTACCTCTCGTCAATTCTATGCGGTATGGTGCAGGTGCAAAGCTAGAACAAGATTCAAGTATACCAGTAATAAGATTTGATGAATTACCATATGTGGTTCCTGTTGCAACATCCCCTGAATCTGGAATAGTGTAAGATTGCATAATATTCCAAATATCTTGCAAAGAATGCATTGAATTTACTGGCGATGATGAAGTTGAGATACTGTGTGGGGTCGCAGTTCCATTTATACCAGCTACTTTTTGATATATATCCTCAAGAGTTACCATTGTTGGTACAGGACTTTCTGTAGGAATAAGCTTATCTACAGCAAAAGCGATACCCGCAAAAATTGCCGTAATTGTAAAAATGTAGAAAATGATTTGTGTTAATTTGTTTTTCATATTTTTATAAAATTATATTGCTTTAACACAAAAAACAGAAAGCCCGTTTGATTTATTAAATGGAATTCGTAAAATCTGGGTCGCATTATCTCCAGAACTAGAAAGTGCTCGCATAAACGCCTTACTAAGATCAGTGTCTTCGGTAGAAGTCCAAAAACCCAATGCTGATGAAGTACTAGTAAATGTGCTGTCTGGAACACGGTAACCAGGCATGGCTGTAACAGTTGCTTTAAAACTAGTTCCTTCATCTATACCTCTCCAACCAGTAGTTTCTGTATTATAAGGAAAATTACTATTACAAACATCACCTGGAATACTACATAGTGATCGCTCAAGAGAAACAACTTCATAATGTGATGGGATATGCCAACCGCTTGGACAAATTCCTTGGACTGGTGAATCACAAGCTGGATGTGAATCAGTTCCATTACATGTTAAACTAGCTTGCATAACTTCACCCCATTGATATAAACCGCCAGACGCTGTGCAATTGTCTTCGTTGTTATCATAACAATATTTTTCTATAGGTGAACTACCACTCATGTTTCCATCACCGCCTGTTCCTCCTGAACTGCTATTAATCATAGTTCCGGCATTCATTGGTTGTTTTGTCCAACAATAACTACCAACTGTAACTGTTTGATAATTTTGTGCACCATCAACAAGTGTATCTCCACAAACAAAACCTACTGGTGCTGATATTGTCACTGTAAAAGTTCTTGTACCTGTTGTCTTTCCCGCTTCGGTCGTTATCACTATGATTGTAAGACTATCGGTCGATGTAGCGGTGTAATCTGATCCAGAAGTATATGGAGATCCATTAATTGTAACTGTAGATACGGCACTACCACCATCAGTTACAGTAAACTTTATTCTGTCTGCTGTTCCTGTTACCCATCCAGTTACCGCACCTGTTGTGTCAGTTGCACCAGCTTCTGGAACTACAACATTCGTAACTCCGCCAACTGGATTTGTATTTCCTATCGCCAATACGATAGTTGGTGTCGTTGCAGGATCCGAACAACTATTAACAGAAAAAGCTCCTGTTCGAGGTGAATCTGATCTCCCATACAATGTTCCTGCCCTAACATTTCCTTCATCAGGAAGAGAAAAATTTCCTATAGAATCCCAAACCTCCTGTAGAGTATACATTGAATTTGCTGGAGCTGTTGAAGTTGAAATATAGCGTGGTGAAGAACTTGTAGAATAATATATATTGAGTGTTTTTTGATACAAATCATTAAGAGTAACCATATTTGGTGTTGTTGTACTAGTTGAAGGAGTGAGTTTATTTACATCAACAGCCACAGCTACAACAACGTCCAAAACAAGGACGGCTACAAGAATATATAAAATGATTTTTGTTGTTTTGTTTTTCATTTTGATTAGATTTTATTATATTTTTTTAATCAATGTTTATTATTTAATATCAGACCTTATTATTTATTAGCAACTAAATCACAAAATCATCATTTATAATTCCATTCTTTATTTCCATAACTTTTGTTGTAAGAACCTCTGAATAACTAGCATCATCGTTTTTCTTTTCTACTTTCATAAAATATCTTCCATTTGGTAATAACACATAATATGAACCGTATTTATCAGCGATTTTCTTAGTAAGAGGAGTGTCTTCGCCTTCTCTAAATATCTTTATTATGGCAAAAGATAAAGGAACATTTGTTTTTCTTTCAGTTAGAAGACCTGATTTTTTTATTTTAAATACTACATAATTTAATATATAAGTTAATATATAAAATCCTGCAATAATGAAATTATATGGCGCTGGAGCAAACATCAGAGATATCAAAGCGACTACTGCACCAAGCATAAACAATACATTTGATATCTTTGCCCATTTAATATCTTTACCTTTCATAAAAGTATTAACATCCATTTTTGTTTTAGCAAATTCATTCCAATCAAATGAAAGTGAATCCATAGGAATATTCTTTGTTATTATTTCCCCTTCTTTAGAGATGGTTATTTCTTCTCCAAAATATAAACTATTATAAACTTCGTCAAAAGATTTACCCTTCATTATTACTGAAGGTGAAATATAATTTGTCTTTTTTACTTCTATTCTATATTTACCTGGAAGCACTAGGAACCCATATCTTCCGTCTATGTCCGTTATGGCTGATGCTATTTCTTTATTGGTCTCAACACTTATTAGCGATACATATACTGGATCTAACGGACGTTTCGTAATTGAATCGTACACTGTTCCCCAAGGTCTATTTTTTCTTTTTAACCCAAGAGCTCCCATTAAAAGTCCAAAAAGTTTAGCAGGTATTAACCAAATTTCTGTAAATGTTATTGGATTAGCTATAGCAATGGCAAAAATAGACGCACCAGCTCCAACAACAATACCAATAGTTGAAACTGTTTTTGTTACAACAGATCCTGTCGGACTATTTATTATTTGTTTTATTGATTCAGTTACATCAGAAGAAGGGATATTTTGATTTGGTGTTGTTTCAGTCTCAGTTTTAGTTACTCCCCCGGTGTTTGATGAAACATTACTTTCATTTTGTTTTTGTTTAACAACCACCTGTTCTTCGTTATTAACAACAACTTCTGGAATAATATCTTCTTCCACAACTTGTTCTTCCTTAGAACCCAAAACTGCAAACGTAGTTAAATGTTCTACGGTGAAGGTTGCTTGATTATTGGCAAATACTGCATTTGAAATTTGTTTCCATTCTTGTGTATTTTCATCAAACCAATATACTCCCAAATTTTGTAATCCGGAAAGATTTGTGAATGGAAGATTGATAATTAGTGGAAAAGCAAAATTATTATGAATTTCTTTATTATCAGTATCTTTAGCTGTTATATTGTAATAAGTATTATCAATTAACTGTTTTCCAGTTGTAATTTTAATATTTTTATTACTTGAGTCCCATTTTTCTAGCGTAATGTTGAAAGCTGTCTCGGCTGGTACTGATGTGGCAGGTACGTACAAAGAAACATCTCCTGTATTAAATATTTTGATTATAGTTTGACATCCCAAAATATCATTTACCTCTTTTCGTGTATCGTTATCAAAATTACCAGTTTCTACAGATGAATGATCTTTTTGGAATAAAAGAACTGCATTCTGAGTTTTTTGACCATAATTAATAGTTTCGTAACCTTTATCAATTACATTATATCCGTACCCATTTAAGAAAATCTGAAGATTCTTTACATCCAAATCAGATTGGTATAAGTAAAGATTTTTACCAAAACATAAACCTGCTGGCAATTCAGATGTTTTAGCCATTACATTTACTATTCTAGATGAAGTTGCAATATTTCCAGTTGAATCAGTAGAACTATAAACAACTGTATATTTACCGATAACATCTGTATCAACATCATTTGATAATTCTCTAATTGTTGTTATTCCATCTACCCCATCCAAAGCCGTAGCTCCTGCATCAGTATATGTAGTGCCGACTAATATCGAAACTGGATTTGAACCAAGTATTGTAATAACTGGTGGAACTGTATCTATATCAACATCTGCTCCTTGACTATCCTCGCTGTTATCATCTTCTTCAACTATTACTGGAACTTCGTCCTCAACTCTTCTTCTTCCAGCATCTACCATTGTTGGAGTCCATGTAGTAATAGCGGAATCTGCTCCAATACCAAAGTTAATCCAACCAACATTTTCTCCATAAGCATATCCAGAAAAAGTACCAGTAGCGGAAATCGTTACATGCGACGCGGTTGGAGCAAAATTTATCCAACCTACGTTTTCACCCCACGCATAACCTGATAGATCGCCGTTCGTAGTATTAGATACTCCATAATTTGTAGCTGGAGTGCCACATGAATTAGTGTTTCTACAAGAAAGTGAAATCCAACCTATATTTTCTCCATACAAATAACCCGATAAAGCATCGCTCGCAACATAAACCTTTGATGAAGAATTTGGTGAAAATTTAAGCCAACCTATATTTTCTCCCCAAGCATAACCTTGAGCAGTCCAATCATTAGAAACTGAAAGATCGTAAAGAGAATCAGAAGTTGTAAAAACTGTAGCGGTTTTATTTACATTAAAAATACACTTCCAATTTGATTTGGGAATAGTAATAATAGCCGTTGTAATAATAAGAAGGAGCAACGTTAATATAAATATGGAGGATTTAGTTTTTATTTTTGGAAAATTCATATATATATTATAATACAACGATTAATTTAATGCAAGTATGCAATAATATCAGTATAATAATAACATAGCAAAATCAAAATACCAATAAAATACTGGTGATTATGGCTGTTTATTAGTCTGTAACTAGGAAGTTTTTTACTACAAAATTCGACCGTTTGACCGGTGGAATTTTGTAGTTTTTTATTGAGTCATCTAAAAATAGATTATTTATTTCTTTGATTTAGACAGTGCGTTTTTCTGCCAGGCCTCTACCGTAACAAGAAGGTTTGAACCAATAAAAATAGAAGAATATGTTCCAAAGAAAATACCAATAAGTAGAGCTAACGAGAAATTCTTTGTAGCAAGAGGGCCTACAAGATATACAACCAAAATTGCAAGCAAAGTTGTAAGAGACGTATTTATAGATCTAACAAAAGTTTGTGAGATACTTGCACCAACTATTTCTTCAAAATTCTTTGGGTTTCTAATTCCATTATTATTTCTCAAATTTTCTCTAACTCTATCAAACACAACAATTGTATCGTGAATTGAAAAACCAAGAATAACCAAAATAGCGGTAACGAACAAAGTATCAACTTCATATCCATGGAAAAAATGGTTTAGAATTGCAAATATTCCTGTTGGAATAATTATGTCATGACAAAGTGCGACGATAGATATTACTCCGTACTTCCATGAAGAAACTGGTTCTGAAACTTTTCTAAAAGCAAATGTAAGAAAGAGAACGATACAGAGAACTACCAATATTATCGAGATTAAGGCTTTTACTGAAGCTTCTTTACCTAAAGTTGGACCTACTGAATTAAACTTTTTTATTTCAACAGCATTTGCAACATTACTTGATATTACTGAAATCAAACTTGCTCTTTCCTGCTCTGTAACAGTTCTAAGATTCAAAACATAACCCTTGTCCCCTGTTGGTACCAGACTATAACTTCCTTTTAATGTTGGTTCAAAACTTAAACTATCAATTTGAGTCTTAACAACCTCAACGCTTGGTCTTGCTTCTTTATACTGAAAAGCTACGGAAGAACCTCCTTTAAAATCTATTCCAAAGGAAAGACCCCAGACAAACAAAGCTGTTATTGATGCAACAACAAGAATGATTGAAAAGGTATAAAATATTTTTCTGTTTTTTACAATAAACATATAATTGGTTTTTAGCTTTTTAGCTCATTATTATTGTTATTAAATTTACCTCCAAAAAGAAAGGTGAGAATGCGACCAGCTTTATCATGCTTGATAGCTAGAAGTAATGTTCTTGAAGCTGTAATTGCTGTAAACATTGAGACTGCAACACCTATAAAGAAAACGAGAGCG
Source organism: uncultured bacterium (assembly GCA_903850545.1). Classification (GTDB taxonomy): domain Bacteria; phylum Patescibacteriota; class Minisyncoccia; order Phycocordibacterales; family GWA1-40-21; genus Bog-1340. The sequence continues at coordinate 7,176 of CAINLW010000039.1, read as the reverse complement.
AAGCCCTTTACAACCGAGGTGCTAGAAAACATATAAAGAATAATTGCAGTAATCATACTTGAAGTGTTGCTGTCTCGGATTGAACTCCATGCTCTATGGAAACCTTCGTTGATTGCATCACCAAGCTCTCTCCCCCTTTTTAATTCCTCTTTTGTTCTTTCAAAAATAAGAATGTTTGCATCTACGGCCATACCCAAAGAAAGAATAAAAGCAGCAATACCTGCAGCAGTAAGTGTTACTGGAATAAGTTTAAACAAAGCTAAGTTTATTGCTGTATATGTAATAAGTGCAATAACTGCCAAAAAACCTGGTAGTCTATAAATTAAAATTAAAAAGATTGCTATAACTACAAAAGCGATCATTCCTGCTTTTGTGGATGCATCTACTGCATCATGTCCTAAAGATGCTCCTATTGTTTGGGTTGAGATAAGTTGAATCGGAACAGGCAAAGCTCCTAGATTTAGATTGTCTACAAGTAATCTAGCTTCTTTGATTCCCGCACTTCCACTAAAACCACCGGAAATAACTGCATTTCCTCCCCTTATTTCTTCTTTAATATTTGGCATGGATTTTAAATCTCCATCCAAAAATATTGCGAGTTGTTTTCCTACATTTTCTTTTGTTATTTTTGCAAACAAATCGCTTCCTTCAGAATTAAATTGTAAGGAAACCATCGCCTCTCCTGTGTTTTGGTTAAACTCTAGCGCTGATTTTTTTAAAAATTGTCCTGTAAGACCTGTGTATGCAAACATTTTATCAGCAACTTTTTGTTTTTCTTCTGTTGTTGATGCTTTTTCCATTGTGGCTGAAATAACATCAGTTGTTGTTGAAACCAGTCTAAAATCTAATGATGGAGTTGCTCCTATCATTGCAATTGCTTTTTCTATATCTGTAACCCCAGGAAGTTCCACAATTAGTTGTTGTTCACTTTCCGCTCCAGTAAAACCGATTCTTTCAACACGCACAACCGGTTCTGAAACACCAAAAGTATTTACTCTTTTTTCTATTACATCACGGAGAACGTTCATAGAACTAGCGATTTCAGCTGGTGTTGATGTTGCTTTTGTTAAATCGGCTTTATAAACAAGTTCAGTTCCTCCATTAAGATCGAGCCCTAGTTTAAAATTAAACTTTGATGCTGGATTTTCCGTTGAATAAACAAAATACCCTATTAAAAATGAAACTAGTATAAGGACTATGGCCCAAAATCTTCTTTTAATCATAATATCGCCATTATACTGATTTTAATGTCTTTTGCAATGAAAAAAATTATTATAATGGCAAGTTAAAAGTAGATATTTTAAAGTCTAAAGTAAATATAAAATCTTATTAGTTTTTTATTCGTAGTCATTCGTTGCAATTCGCACAATTTTCGTATACTGTTTTATTTACCCCTTCTAGATATCAATTCCTTAACAGTTTTCAAACCAATATTGATATCGAGCATTATTGATTTGTTTTTTAAATAATATAAATCATATGACAATTTATCTTTTGTGTTATTAAAATCTACACCATATTTTGGAGGATTTTCTTGATATATTTGAGCCCATCCAGAAAGTCCTGGTTTAATAATATGTCTAATATTGTAATATGGGATTTCTTCTTCATAAACTTTTACTAGTTCTGGCGTCTCGGGCCTTGGGCCAATAAGAGAAATATCGCCGAGCAACAAGCATAAAAATTGGGGTAATTCATCAACCCTTGTCTTTCTCAAAAACATACCGATTTTTGTAATTTTTTCTTTTTCTTTTTCGCTCATACTTCTAAACTTCAAAATTTCAATAATCCCATTATTTCTTCCGATTCTTTTATTTTTATAAAATATACTTCCCCCATCTTCAATCTTTATCAGTATAACAACGAAAGGTAAAACGACTAGAAAGATTACCCCGATAATAACGGCTGAAAAAATATCTGCCAATCTTTTTATAAGGGAGTAAAAAACATCATGTGTAGCAGAAATATTTTGTAAAAACCATTCATATTGCAAAAAAGACAAAGGGATCCTATTAAATAGGTTCTCATAAACATTATCTATTCCAACAAATTTAATATTAGAAAATATCTGACGATAGAGCGTAGGTAATATTGGTTCTATTCTTTTATCACTCAGATCAATCACCATAACTGACACGCCTTCATATTTTATTTTATGAAGTAAATTTTGGATATAAGAAAAATCATTTTCTTTATCCAAATCAACATTCATTACAAAATTTAGTTCCGATTTTGGATTTTCGTTTACTTCTCTAAAAATATCTCTCATTTCTTCGCCACTACCGATCAATATCGCGGGCTCCTTTTTTTGCGAACCTAAGATAATATTACTATTAATCCTCCAAACATAAACTAGAATAAAAGTTATCAATAAATCTAAAAATAGGATTGTTTTCGGTGCTATACCAAAATAAGGAACGAGGTAAAAAAATAAAACGGCTATACCACTATTAATAAATTGAGTATTAAGAATTAAGCTCGGGAGTTTATCTTTAAGTATCTTCGTTTGAAGATCATATAAACCGGCAATAAAAAATACTATAGACCAAGCGAAAAAAATAAAAACAAAAGCAACTAAATGTTCTTTAAAAGAATTCCAAATGGAAACATCTGTTCCCCTTATAACCAGTGCAATGAGTAAAGACAGAGCGAATATGAAATAATCACCTAATAATAATAAAGTTGAGTTTTTTTTATTTAACATCATCATAGCTGAAAAGTGAGCAGTATTATAGCACTTTTACAAAAAAAGTATAGGTTTGTTTTTTTTAAAATTTCCATGTATTCCCTTTTATTTAATCAAAATTTATATATAATATGATTATGATGAACGTTGCAAAAAAGAAGCTTTTTATTTGTATAACAAAATCGGAACCTTGGGGTGGCGCCCAAAAGTATGTATTTGATATTGCAACGAACACTCCTCGCGACCAATTTGATACAACTGTTGTTTTAGGAGGAAATGGCGATCTAAAAAAAAGACTGGAGAATGCAGGTGTAAAAATTTTTTCATTAAATAACTCGCAAAGAGACATAAATATTATTAAAGAATTTCTTTTGTTTTTTGAGCTTTTAAAATTATTTACAAAAGAAAAGCCAGACATCGTACATTTAAACAGTTCAAAAATATCAGGACTAGGTGCACTAGCGGGCAGGATTGTTGGTATTAAAAAAATAATTTTTACAGCACATGGTTGGGCATTTAACGAAGAGAGAAATTATTTATCTAAAATTTTAATAAAAATACTACATATCATTACAATACTTTTGTGTCATAGGACCATTTCGGTATCAGAAATTATCAAAAACCAGATTGGCAGACCTTTCAACAAAAACATTGTCGTAATAAAAAATGGCCTTAAAGGAACAAAACTCTTAAGTAAGAGCTCTGCACGAAAAAACCTTTCTATAAAAATACTACAAAAAAACCCGAACTCTTTCGTTACACTTTCAAAAAATCCTACCTGGATTGGCACCATTTCAGAACTTCATAGAAATAAGGGATTGAATTATGCCATTGAAGCCATTTCTAAAATCAAAAGTAACGTTGTGTTTATAATCGTAGGCGAAGGTGAAAAAAGAAAAGAACTTGAGGAACTTGCGGTCAGGCTCGGGGTTTCTAATAAAGTTTTTTTAATAGGTTGTGTGGATTTAGCTTCAACTTATTTAAAGGCTTTTGATATCGTTACACTATCTTCAATTACGGAGGCTCTTCCATATATGTTACTAGAAGCAGGTTATGCTTCCCTTCCAATAGTTGCAAGCAATGTTGGTGGAATTCCTGAAATTATTGAAAATAACAAAACTGGAATTCTTATCCCTTCAAAAAATTCAGAGGAAATAAAAAATTCAGTCGAATATTTAATAAAAAAGCCTGAAAAAGCAAGGTTTTTGGGAGGTACTTTAAAAAAGAAAATATTGAGAGATTTTACACAAAAAATGATGCTGGAAAAAACTTTTGCTCTATATAAAAATGTAGTATAATTCAACAAATTACTATATTAAGTTAATTATATATTAAACTAAAAAATATTTAACTTAATAAAAAATTTATTCTGTTGTAAATTCAGCGGATACTAAATATTAGAAATAGTTATTTATTTATACAATTATTAGTTTAGTCGAAATAATTTATCAATTTTAAATTTTATAATAAGATGTCAGTAGAATTTGATGAGGAAACAAAATTTAATAATACATACCAAAACTCAACATCAGATACAGTTTCTGGATTGACTGGTTGGTTGATAGAAGTCGGTGTAGCAAAAGATGAAAACGGTGCAAAAAATATAATGATTGCTGTTACAATCATATGTTTTGTTCTAGCAATATATTTTGCTATAAAATAAAATTCTGATAATACAAAATAGGTGGCTCGCTTTGCGCGCCGTCTTTTTAATTTATATTATTCGTGGCTATTCGTTCCATTCATATACCCCCACACCTAATTCGGCAACTCGTGATTTTAAATAAATAATTAAATTATTAAAATTAGGTGTGGAGGTATATTTGTATATTTACTTTTACAAACGGCTCACAATCCTAAAAACTCATTTTTAATAGTATCTTTGTGAGCATCTCTTCTGTATCTTCTCATTCCCATAAGTATCCCCAAACCAATAAAAGATGATAATAAATTTGTTCCTCCATAACTCATAAACGGGAAAGTGATTCCTGTTACTGGCATAAGTCCCAGAGTCATTCCAACATTTACTACAAAATGACTCATAAATAATATAGCGAGTCCCAAACCAAAAAGTATTTCAAAATTTGTTGCACCATAATAAGCATTCGCAATAATTCTCCATATTAAAATGCCAAAAAATAAAAAAAGTATACCAACACCAACGAGTCCCCATTCTTCAGCATAAGCAGAGAAAATAAAATCTGTCTTATACTCAGGCAAAAAACTCAGCTTTGATTGTGTTCCATAACCTATACCCTTCCCAAGAATTTGTCCGGAACCAACAGCAATTGTTGATTGGTATGCGTTATATCCTGAACCTCTGATGTCAGCAAGTGGATGTAAAAAATTCATAATCCTATTTTTCTGATAATCCTTTAAAGCATAAAACCAAAAAAAAGAAAAAGCGACTGTACCTAAAAGAAAAACAAGTAATAAATGTTTTTTAGAAATTCCTGAAACCAAAGTCATTCCAAACCAAATTAAAAAGATTATCAATGCTGATCCAAAATCTGGTTGTAAAAAAACTAATATAAAAATAGAAAAAGCATAAATGCCAGAAACTAAAATATGTCTAATATTTGCGATTTCAACATGTCTTCTAGAAAAATATTTGGCAAGTAAAATTATCAAAACAATTTTTATTGGATCAGAAGGCTGGAAAGACATTCCACCGAATTTAAACCAGCTTTCTGCTCCTTTTGCAGTATGTCCCACTACAAATAACACAAATAAAAGAAACAAAGAAATCAAAAACATTGTGGCAACGATGTTTGTTTTGTTCAAAAACCTATAATCTATATAACTCAAAATAAAAAATATTATTATGGATATAACAAGCCAAATAAGCTGTTTTTCCAAATATTTATCATCGCTTACAAAAGAAGACATTGTCAAAAGTCCTAAAAAAGAAATAACTAAAACTGAAGAAAACATTATCCAATCTATTTTTAGATTAGAAAAAAAGGAAAAAATTCCTGTATTTTTTTTGTATTCAGATTCTGGTAACATGTAATTAGATATTAGGTGTTAGCTATTAGCTGTTAGTAAAAAGAATTTTTGTTTCCTAAAAGCTAACAGCTGACAGCTAAAAGCTATTAAGGACTTTTGAAACAATATCAATTCTTACAACTTTTTTATCAAATTTTTCCGGCCAGGTAAAAACAATGTCAGTAGTACTATCTTTATCTATGAAATCAATCTTTGTTTTGGAAAAAGCGATTGCATTTCCATCTTCATCATACAATATTGCAACAGATTCTATATTTTCAATTAACCTTAGAGACGAGTTTTTTATTGTTGCTAAAAGTTTTGGTCTAGTATCTTCATTCATCAAACTTTTGGATACAGTATTTATATTTAATTCATTACTATTAATTTTTTGCCATACTGGTGTTTGAGTGAAATCAAACTTAGCTCTCGCAGGGATTTTGTCATTCAAATTTATATTGTCCAAATATACTACAAAAATAGTATTTGGCGGAACATAAGCATAACTATTATTAGGGCTTTGATAAAGCAAAATGTCATCTTTGTCATATACTTTTAACAAATAAGGAACTTTGATAGCACCCACCCCAGTATTTGGATTTTGAAGATAAATAACAAAACTATATGTTCCGTTACTCGTAACTTTTGCCCATCTCGGTCCCCAAACAACTGTTGGATTTACATAATCTGCTCGGCACAAAACGCTACATGGTCCACTACAATCTACGCCAGCTTCTCCTTGATTCAGTATTCCGTCTGAGCAAGTCGGCGCTTTATTAAAAAAACTAAACAAAACAATTATAAAAATAATTGCTATTATAAATAGTACTGAAAATATATATGTTGCTTTTCTTCTTTGTGCCCAGCTCATAATTATGTATTAGTATATCAAAAATAGAAAAAACCGCATCTTTGCGGTTTTTTCTAAATAGTTATTAAAAACTTTGTTCCGGCGCCTAGCTACTCCCTTCGGAGGGAGTTGAAGTTTGGGATTGGACCCAAACTTCAAAGACGGAGGCTGTCGAGCCGAGTCGTGGTCAGGAGATTTTTCAGCAGAAAAATACTCGTGACTCGAGCCTCAACTGGTAGTTAAAATAAAGTTGGGGCGGGACCCAACTTTATTTTCGTGCATTTATCTATGCAAAAAAAACACCCTTTCGGGTGTTTTCCAAGAGTTAAATTCTTTGTTCCGGCGCCTAGCTACTTTCCCCTTCAGAGAGAGTATCATCGCCTCAACTGGGCTTAACTTCTGAGTTCGGAATGAGATCAGGTGTAACACCAGCGACAAAGCACCAGAACAAAAAATTCAACAAACTTTTTATATTGCGAAATAACTTCAAAATATTTTTTGAATTAATTTCACATAACAGGTTAAAACAAAACGATTTGTGTATTTTTAAATTTCCTAATAAGAATCGGATAATTAGTATTGCTCGCCTGAACTCATTACTGAGCTTACAGCTGCAACCTATCACCTGGTCATCTCCCAGGGTCCTCAATTG
>CAINLW010000038.1 GCA_903850545.1 uncultured bacterium | reverse complement strand
GCCGTCTTTCGATAGATTTGATAATAAAAAATCTAGAAGACCGGCAACAAATAGAAGTGAAAGTAGAGTGAGTCCAACGACTCATTCATCTCACAATGCAGTTGTGGCAAAACCCAGAGCTGATTTTAGTCATGCAAGTTCTAGTCCAAGACCGGTAACACCAGCAAGTAGACCGACTTTTGGTGGACAAAGTTCTGTCAGAAGACCAGCATTTGCAAGCAGATCGTCTTTTGGTGAACAAAGTTCAAGATCATCATCTTCAGCAAGTAGACCTGCCAGCGCAGGCAGGCCATCATTTGGTGGTAGTGGTAGTAGATTTGGAGGAAGCAGAAGACCAGTATTTTCAGGTAGACCTTCATTTGGCGGTGGATCTCGTTTTGGTGGCGGAAGAGGCGGATTTTCAAATTCACGTGGAAGAAATACAGGATCTGATATTCACTTTTCAAAATTTATAAATAAAGCGGTAATTACAGAAGTTGTGGAAAAATTTGTTCCAGATCATTTATTTAAAGATTTTAATATTGATGACAGAATAAAAGCAAATATTTTTGCAAAAGGTTATAGCGAACCAACTCCAATTCAAGATAAAATAATTCCTCACGTTTTGCGTGGAGCAGATGTTGTGGGAATTGCAAATACAGGAACTGGTAAAACAGCTGCCTTTGTAATCCCCCTTATTCAAAAAGTTCTTATGAATCCTAAAGAAGAAATTCTTGTTGTTGTACCTACTAGAGAGCTAGCTCAACAAATAGAGGAAGAATTAAAAAGTTTTACAGAAGGCATGAAGATATATTCTGTGTGTTGTGTAGGAGGTGCTCCTATTGGTAGACAAATTTCAATGTTAAAATATTGGAATAATTTTGTAATCGGAACACCGGGAAGATTGAAAGATTTGGTAAATAGAAAAGTTTTAAATTTAAAACCATTTTCAACGATCGTGCTCGATGAAGCTGACAGAATGCTTGATATGGGATTTATTGCCGATATGAAATTGATAATGTCTCAAATGTCAGCAAAAAGACACACATTATTCTTTTCAGCTACGATGTCTCGAGAAGTTGAACAGCTAATCAAAGCTTTCTTGAAAGATCCTGTTACGATTTCTGTAAAAACAGGCGACACCGCAAAAGATGTTGATCAAGATGTTGTTAGAATGAATGGAAAAGAAAAAATTGATGTTTTGCACGAACTTTTAAATAATCCGGAACTTTCCAAGGTACTTATTTTTGGAAGAACAAAACACGGAGTAGAAAGACTTTCTAGAACTTTGACAGAAAGAGGTTTCAAAGCAGATTCAATTCATGGAGATAAAAACCAAGGCGCAAGACAAAGAGCTTTAGGAAAATTTAAAGATGATCATATCAAAATTTTGGTTGCAACAGACGTTGCTGCAAGAGGTCTTGATATTCCTGATGTAACACACGTTATCAACTATGATGTTCCAGCTACTTATGACGATTATGTCCATAGAATCGGAAGAACTGGACGTGCAAATAAGAAGGGAAAGGCATTGACGTTTTTAAACTAGCTTGTAGGAAGTAGCTTTTTAGGAAACGAAACATAAACACAAAAGGACGGTTGCTTTGCGACCGTCCTTTTGTGTTTATGTTTTGTACTTGTTATATATATAGCAGGTTGTATAATTATGGTATATAAAGGTCGTTTAATTATCTTAATTAAAAAATAATGACAAAACTTAATTGGTTAGATTGGGTAGCTCTAGTACTAGTGATCGTCGGTGGTGTGAACTGGGGTCTAGTTGCTTTCAATTTTAACTTGGTAGAAGCAATTTTTGGTGTAGGAACAATAACAACAGTTGTATACGGCCTAGTTGGTCTATCAGCTCTTTATATGATTTATCTTGCAACAAAACTTTCAAAAGAAGTTTCAGTAGAAGCTCCTATGTAGTTTTTTGATGATTTATAATAAAAAACCACATGCTAATAAGCGAGTGGTTTTTTATTACGATAACAAAAGGTCGAAGTTCGCCATGGCGAACTTCGATATTTTGTATTTTACGAGTCAAAAATGAGACTTGCTTGTAAGAGAGAGAGAGAGAGTATAATTCGGACATTGGAAACATCCAATTTATCAATTAATTATTAATAATTTTCCGAAATTAGCCTGGCTATATAAGGAAAAAATAAAAAAAATGGCTGATCCAAAAATGCAGTTTCCAGATGGTGAAAACATTATTACCCCAGAAGATGAGAAGCTTTTTCAAAAAATTAGAGAGGGAAATTTTAGTAATGAGGATACTAAAAAAATTACAACAATTACTGAAGAAATAGCAGAGATTATAATTAAAAAAGAAGGAGAATTTATCTCTCTTGATGGTCTCAAATCTCTTTCTGACCAAGTTGCAAAGATATTAGCTAAATATGAGGGATATATTGAGTTTGAAAATCTTTCTTCTTTATCTGACTCGGCCGCTGAAGATTTCTCTAGACAGAAGGGAACTATATATTTCGGAAGTCTTAATCTCGCGGGTCTTACTAATAAAGCCGCTAAATTTTTGTCTGAACATGAAAGAAAACTTTTTATTGATTCTAAAAGAACTGAAATTTATATAAATAGTTTAAAAAATAAATAAAATAATAATGAAAAAGACGGTTCGTTATACGGATCGTTTTTTTTATATCAATAATGTTATAATATTAACATTATGCAGCCAATTATAATAAAAGAAAAAACATTTTGGGGGATTTTTGAAATAAGCCTTTTAATAAAAGGGTTGAATGCTATAACTGATTTAACAGGTGGAATTATAATCTGGTTCACCAGCAAAGCAGTTTTAATTACTTTCTTATTAAATTTTTTTCAGAACGAACTTTCTGATGACCCGAAGGATTACATTGCAAATTTTATTGTTAATTCAGCGGCGTCACTTGCTGTTAGCTCGCAATATTTTATTGGTTTTTATTTAATGATTCACGGTATACTAAAAATATTTTTGTTGATTTGTTTGTATAAAAAGAAGTTGTGGGCGTATCCGACAAGTATTATCGTTTTTTCTCTATTAATTTTTTATCAATCATATAATTATTTTTTAAATCATTCCGTATTGATTTTAGCTTTTACAATATTTGATATTTTCTTGGTTTTGCTAACTATACGTGAATATATTCATTTGAGAAAATTAAAAAAGTAAAAACAAGGATGAAATTATAAATTATTAATGATAAATTATAAATTTAAACAACGTCGTTTCACTTTTCGCAAAGACACAACAATTTATGAAAGCGGGAGATTTAAAAAAAGAATTAAGTTTATATACGAATTTGGAAAAGGCGAATCTTTTGCAGAGGTTTTTTAAAACTGGGAAAGGACAGTATGGAGAAGGAGATATTTTCCTTGGTGTTATGGTGCCGAATACAAGAAAGGTAGCGAAAAAATATATTAATTTGCCTTTATCTGAAGTTAAAAAATTGTTATATTCAAGAATACATGAAGAAAGGTTGTGTGCTTTACTTATTCTCGTGGAGAAGTTTGGTAAATTAAATAAGATAAACCCCAGTCAAATGAAAAGCCAATTTGACGGGGCTAAAGAAATCTTTAGTTTTTATATTAAAAATGCAAAACAGATAAATAATTGGGATTTAGTTGATCTTTCAGCGCCAAAGATAGTGGGGGAATATTTGTTAAATAAAAAAAATCACCCCAGTCAAATAAAAAGCCAATTTGACGGGGTAAATATTCTATTTAAATTTGCTGTCTCAAACAATTTTTGGGAAAGGCGAATTGCAATATTATCCACTTTTACTTTTATTAAAAACGGACAATATAAAGACTCGCTCAAAATCGCAAAAATTTTACTAAATGATAAACATGATCTTATACACAAAGCTGTTGGTTGGATGCTAAGAGAAGTGGGGAAGAAATCGTTAAAAGATGAGGAATTGTTTTTGAAAAAATATTATAAAAGTATGCCTAGAACTATGCTTCGATATGCAATTGAAAAATTTCCAGAAGAAAAAAGGATGAAATATTTAAAAAATACGTTTTAAGTTTCAGATGTATAAAAGAAATTAAAATGGTAATATGGTTTATATGAGTGAATATACAAGAGGTTTACCAAACAATATTAAAGCCGAAATCAAAGAAGCTGAGATAGAAGCTGCTATTATCAAAGTAAACAAAGAGTTTCCTGATAGTCCACGTATTCGAGATTTGTTTAGAAAACAATTTTATGGACAAATCACCAAGCCGGAGCAAGTTGAGTTATGTAATTTATTAGAAGAAAGGAACAAAAAAGATTAAAATATTTTATGTAGAAAACCACCCTTTTTTGGGGTGGTTTTAATATAAAAAAATTCTTTAATTTTTTATATGATTAATCAAAATTTCAAGTCCTTTATCTATTAGTTCTTGAGAGATAGTTAGTGGTGGCATAATTTGCATATTGTTTTTAGAACCAACAACCACATGGAGTCCATCGGCAAAGGAAGCCATTTGAACTTTTTTACATGTCTCGGCATCTTTAAATCTAACTCCTATTTCCATTCCCATTCCGCGGACAGAAATAACTTTATCGCCAATATATTCGTTAAGTCTATTTACAATATATTCACCTTTTTTTTCAGCAATCTCCCAAGTCTTGTCACGTAAATGGATTTGTAATGTTTTTAATGCAGCTGCACAAGCGATTGGAGTCCATCCAAAAGTGGAGATTAAAACTGCATCGTCAAATGCTGGTTTAAATATTTCCGATTTTCCCACAACGGTAGCTATTGCTGAAGCGCCGTTAGAAATTCCTTTTGCAAAAATAATCATATCTGGAAGGACATTTTCATGTTGAATACCGAAAAGTTTTCCTGTTCTTGAAAAACCAGTTCCAACTTCATCAATAATAAGAAGTGTTCCATATTTTTCTGTAAGCTCTCTAACTTTTGCTAGAAATCCCGGATAAGCAATAAGGCCTGAGCCCCAACCAGTAATCATGCATGGTTCTGTGACAACTGCGGCCACATCTTTTTTTGAAAGTAAATTTTCAAATTCAGTTACAAATTTTTTAAAACCTTCTTGGCCAATATCTTCGTGCGGAAATTCAATAGGAAAAATTTCGGGGACAATTGGATTAAGTTTTCCACGAGATTCTGCAGGAGCGCCAAGTGCTAGCGAAGCAAAAAGCTGTCCATGGTAAGTTCCATTAAATCCAATAATTTTTTCTCTTTTGGTATAAACTCGAGCTACTTTTATAGATACTTCAATCGCTTCTGTTCCACCGGTCTCTTTTATACAGGCATTGAGTTCTTTGGGAAGGACAGATGTAAGTGCGGTCGCGTATTCTTCTTGAATTGGATCTGAACCCCACAATAATCCTTGAACATTCTTTCTTGTTTGTTCAATAATTGCTTCAGCGATTTCAGGATGATTCCATCCAAGATTTGTCACATTCCAACCAGATGAAAAATCTATATATTCTTTCCCATCTCTATCCCAAATCAAGGAACCTTTAGAGCGAGAAAGTGGCAGATATTCGTACTTTCCCTTGAAATTTCTATAAACAATACTGTTTTCAATCATATTTTTATTATATCAGATAAACTAGTTTTTGAAATAACCATAATCCATTTTTGAGATTTAGTAATGTTGTCATGCCATCTATCAAAAAATATTTTTTTTGAAATAGAAAAATTTCTTCCATTCCAAGGATCGTTCATAATTATTTCGTTTCCTTTAGAACCGATTACTACGGAGTAGTGGCCGATATTTTCTGACAGTTCAGTATAATCCACTATAACCGGAAGGCCAAGTGATAAAAAATGTTCAATTTCGTGAATCGATGAATTTGAATTTGAGTGACAATAAAAACCTTCATTTTTTGCAGTTTTTACCATCCATTCATGTTTGGTACCGCAATTTTTGTCAGTGTGTGCTGTTTTAATTAAAAAATTTTCACTTTTTCGGTCTCCAAAAAATGCTAGAACCATTTCAAGCGAAGTGGGACCGCAACTGTAATCTGTATGTTGTCTGAAAAAGGGTAGTTTTAATTTCATTTATTGTCTTTTATGAAACTTTTGCAGTCAAATTATTCTCTGTAATTGTGAAGTTAATCACTTTTCCAGGGACTGCTTCGCCTTTAAGTATTAGATTTGCAACAGAACCCTCGATAGAATCTTGAATAAATCTATTCATTGGGCGTGCACCAAATTCTTTGTTTGAACCATTTTTAACAACATAATCTACAAGTTCATCTGAAATTTTTAGAGTTAAACCTTTCTCAACCATTCTGTTGGCTACTTTTTTTAGCATTATTTTCGCAATTTGTTGTAATTCTGTGTTTTCAAGTGGTCTAAAAATAATAGTAGAATCAAAACGGTTTATTAGCTCCGGTTTGAACATTCCTTTATTAATAATCTCGGAAATTATTTCTTCTTGCGCATCTTTTGGATTTTTACCATTTTCAATCATTTTATAAATAATGTCTGCACCAGCATTTGATGTTGCAATAAATAAAATATTTCTAGTATTTATTTTTTGACCAGTCATATCCGAGAAAAACCCTTCATCAAGTATTTGTAAAAATAAATTTTGAACATCCTTGTTTGTTTTTTCAAATTCATCAAGCAATAATACTCCATATTGCTTTTCTCTCATCATGTTTGACAAAACACCAGGTTTTCCAAAAGTAAAAGAACCGATGAGTTTATCCATAGCATCTTCTGATTGATACTCTGACATATCAAGACGCATCATATTTTCCTCACTTCCAAAAAATACATAAGCCAAAGCTTTTGCTGTTTCCGTCTTTCCGACACCTGTTGGACCGAGGAATAAAAACGAGCCGATTGGTTTGTTTGTGTTTCGAACACCTGTTCTTGCACGTCTAATAGAATTACTGACCGCGAGTACTGCATCTTTTTGTCCAACCACACGTTCACTAATCAGATTTTCCATATTTAGAAGCTTCTCTTTTTCTTCTTCCGATATTTTTCCACTTGTTGGAATATTGGTTTTCTGCTCAATATATTCTAGAACTTCATTTTTACCGATCGATCCATAACCCTTTCTTTTTGCCCAAGGTGCTATTTCGTTTAGTAAATTATTTGCTTCGTCAGCTGATACCCCGTTAGAAAAATAAAAATTCGCGCTGTTTGCAAGTTCTTGAATCGCCTGATAAGTAAAGAAGATTTTATTTTGTTTTTCTGATTCTGTCGCTGATGCATAAAATATTTGAGTTATTTCGTCTGTATCTAGAGATTTTATCAAAACAGTTTCAAAATTATTCATCAATACTTTGTTTGTTTCAAAATATTGATGGAAATCAGATGTATTTACAAGAACAATAACCTGGATTGATGTGCTTGAAAGGAAAGGATTGATTAAATTTATAAAATCGCTTCCAAGACTTTCTGCTCGTTTAACTATCTCAGTAAAATTATCTATTATTAAGATGTCTTTGCCTGCTTCTATAACATCAGTAAAAATTTTTGTAATTTGATCTTCTAGTGTTACTCTATCTTTGCATTCGGAAATAATGATGTTTGTTAAAAGAAGAGTTGGATTTTTGTTTATTAACGATGATACGATTTTTCCACTTTTAATATTTCTGCACATTTTCCAAATCACCTCCATTTTTTCTTGTCCAGGCTCACCAACAAGCATAGCATTTGAACCGATTGATTTTGAAAGTGCGTTTTCTACCAAACTTATTTCTGCATTTCTGCTTTTTAGCTCGAAAGCCTCACAGTCAACTTCGTGGTCGTTTATTACATTTCTGCTGTATTTATCCAAAACAAAAGTTTTTCCAAAAGACCAATCGCTTGCTATACTTTTTACTCTAGCCAAAGCCTCAGGTCTCCACCATTGGTTGATAAATTCTTTCGTTTCAATCTCGTAAATATACCAGTTGATTGCACCGATAAATTCTTTTTCTGAGATACCTTTATCGTTTAAAAACTTTTGAAAATTTAGTTTGTTGAGATAAAGATACTCTGCCAAAAATTTAAGCTTTATTATTTCATCTTTTGTTTCTGGAACTTGCTCATTCAACTCAATTTTCTGAGAATCAGAAAAGACTTTAATTTCATCTGGTTTAATTCCTAATCTCAAAAGAATTCTTTTTCCCGCCTTTGAATCCAATAGCCCGTGTAGAATATCTGTGTTTCTTCCCGCATAGAGAATTCTTCCAGCAGAAAAAGTATAATAATCATCTTTACTGTATTTGTTTTTTGAAATTTTTTCAAAATAAAATGTGGAAGACAAATAGAAACTGGCCAACTGAGAGTAAAGAAATATTCCAATGTTTACAAAAATAAGACCAGCCGTTCTACTCACAAGATCATAATTATCAGCAAAATTTTTGTAACTAGCAAATCTTGGAAAATCTTTTGTAAAATAGAAAAAAAGTAAAACAAAAACAAAAATTGAAATAATAATTTTAGAAATTTTTGCTAATTTTTCTCTAAAATCTTCAGAAATAATGGATTCTGAAGCCAAGACATTATATAGGGAACTTTGTTTTAAAAAATCTTTGATGTTCATTGTATTTGTATTTAAATTTTCGTTGCCATTCGTAATTATTCGTATAATTTTCGTATATTAGGAAAATATTATTAATATCAAACCGTAAATCATTAAAAATCCTATTATTGCGGGCAATGCAATCCAAAAAATAAGTGTGACCGGAAGAAAAATGATATAAATAATGCAACAAAAAAGTCCAACGATTATAATTATTGACCTCATAAGCATTCCAACAATTCTCATGATTGTGTTTGTTAGGAAAGTTTTAAAATATGCTTTTATGTTGAAATTTTCAGGATAATTGTCAGCAAGTCTTTTCCATGGCATATAAAAATTACCTATCAGACTTTTGATTGAAAAAAAGTTAAATATAAATACTAAAATGTTTTTCCATAAAGCGAAAGTTTTTAACAATGCTTTACCATAGTGCCATTTTAAATATCCCAAAAAAGTTGTAAGAAGTCTCATGTTTACCCGAGAAAATTTTTACTGATGAAAATGTATTGATGTTAAATGAATTAATGTTTGTTATCTAGATATGTACGTAAAAAGACATACCTTTTAATTTATCATTTTCAACACGTCAGCAAAAACTTTAACGGGTTAATTATAGCACCCCTTGTCTTTATAGTGAATCCTGAATTCAATATTCTATCGCAACTCCAGTTTTGTTATATAATACCTCAAGAGGTGTCAGACCTGCAAATCTTTTTCTCGGTCTAGT
>CAINLW010000037.1 GCA_903850545.1 uncultured bacterium | reverse complement strand
TACAGTATCTTGTTTCAATGATGACTCTTTCTTGGAAACTCAATCTTTTAAATGATTTTACTTTGTTTTTGTTCCTTGTTATTGTTTTCGCCATAATTATTAATCTTACACTTTAGTTGCGATTATTTCTTGAACTCAGATCTTTTTTGTTTGACAAATAATGGAAGTGGTGTATACTCTTGAACTCACTATTAAATTGGTGAAATAAAAAAAGGAGGCAGTTCTTTTAAAAAGTAAAATTAGTAAAATTAATAGGAGACATTCAAATGCCCGTTAATAAAAGTGGTTTCACACTCGGTCAGTTCCTTAACCCTGTTGTTCTGGAGAAATTAAAAGGGGGATTAAATCCGCAGACTTCAAATCAGACAAAGAAAGTTTCTGGTACTGTGACCAGGATTCTTGAGTCGATAAAAGACTGCGTGATGACACCGTATGTGGTACTGAGCCTTGTCGATGAAAGGCTTCAGGAATTAATAAATAATCAGAACAGAATCTTTTATAGGAAAGTAAGGCTCGGAATAGTTCCTATGCCCGAGGTTCCTGCTTCTGAGATCGGCGACCCACTGGAATTGATCATCGCCAAGCGTTCTAGAAAGCGTCCCATATAGGATTTTTGTAAGGCTCAAGTTTACTATTATACAACAAAATTTTGCTTAATTTGGAGGTGGATAGTATAAACCCATAGCTAGTACAGCTATGGGTTTTGTAATTATTATAAATTGCAAAAATAAAAATTTTAATAGAAATTAAATAACCAAAATATATATTTTAATGTAAATAAAAATCTCCCCACCGCGCCTACAGAGCGCGAGGGGAGTGTTTGTGATCAGTTGAGTTTGAGAATCACTTGTCCCTCATCCCCCAACAGTTGAAACGTTACTTTTTGAAGATCTTTTAGTTTTACCTCCTCAGCTTCTTCAGTATTGGAAATGGTTATTTCCTTCCCATTTCTTTTTCCTTTCAAGATTCTGATCTTGCCTTTACAAATTGTAAAGGAACCAGCCTCGTATTTTTTTTCTTTGCCGCCTTTATATATAAGGATAATGTTGAAGCCGGCAAGTACTTTACTATCACGTTTGGGACGCTTGGGTTTTGTCGCAATCATTCACCCTCCATACCTGACCCGATACAATTTAGAGAACAGTCTTCAAGAATACTCTTAAAACTTTTTAAGTCAAAGGAAAAAAGTTGATAACAAATATTATTTATAGGAATAAGACGAGATTCGGCTATAAGTTACTAATTCTAGAACGCCGGGAATTTCTCCCTCGCCTCTCATCTCGTCGTCACTCGATTCGGGCTGGGCACCAGCTCACTCATTTTTTCTGCTGAAAAAATATTGTTCCGCTGTTCGAATCTCACACGCAAAACAAGCAGTTACTAAAGGGAGAGGTTCGGTCACAAATCACTAAGTTTTTTATTTCGCTTTGCTTATAAAAAACAAAGTGTTTGCGACCCCGCCTCGCGCCTGCTTTGCAGACTTCGCTACGCTCAGTGCGCTCCGGCTTTCGAACCTCGCCAATCTTTTTTTGATAAAAAGATTTAGTCATTTATTAAAATGACTACTCTTCGCAAAAACAATAAAAACGAGAAATTTCTCGTTTTTATTGTTTTTGCGGAGACGGCGAGATTCGAACTCGCGGAGCCTTTAAGGGGCTCACTTCTTTAGCAAAGAAGCTCATTAGACCACTCTGACACGTCTCCCTAAATCATCTGCTTCAAAGCAGATGATCGGGCGAACATTTTTATATTAATAAAAATGTTTTAGCCCTTAAACTCTTATATAATATGTTCTGGCGACCGATCTTAGTAAAAATCGGTTTAGTCACCAACTCAAAAAGATTAACATATTTCAATACATAATTCTAGTTTTTATTTCCTAAAAAGCCAAGAAGCTACTTCCTACAAACTAGTTTTTAGTGTGCGAGGGAAAATCCAATCACTTTTTTTGCCCCAGCTTCTATTAGAGTTTTTGACGCTTCGTTCATTG
Source organism: uncultured bacterium (assembly GCA_903850545.1). GTDB lineage: Bacteria > Patescibacteriota > Minisyncoccia > Phycocordibacterales > GWA1-40-21 > Bog-1340. The sequence goes on along the minus strand of CAINLW010000037.1, from coordinate 47,212 downwards.
TTGTTCCAGTTGTAATAACATCATCTATCAAAATAATATTTCTATTTTTTATTTTTTCTGAATCAGCACAAAAACAATTTTTCAAATTTTTTAATCTTTCCGTTTTATTTTTCAATTTTGATTGATGCGGGGTTTCTTTTGTTTTAGTTAACGTATCAAGCGAGATATCAAAATTTTTACCATCATCAATTTTATAAATCTCATTTACTAGAAGTTCACTTTGATTGTATCCGCGTTCTCGTAAATTATTTTTGTGCATAGGTATAGGTATTAATAGGGGATTATTAAAATTTGAAAAAATCATTTCGTCTGTGATATTTTCTAAAATAAATTCATATAGTAAATTTGAAAACTTTTTTATAATTTTTTGGTTTTTATTATATTTTATTGCCCAAATAGCTCTTTTTATGTATTTGTCTTTGTATTGAAATATCGCTCTGTATCTAGCGTCCTTAATTTCATTGGATTGAGGCACATTGTTTAATAAATCTGTTTCTGACAAATTTTCTATTTCAATTATTTTTGAATCTTCAGGTAAAAGCCAATTAAGCAACATTTCAAAAATTTCTTTTAATTTTTCCATTGTTTTGTTGAACGAGTTATTATCTATGGTATAATAACATGGAAAGAAATTGTGGCTTAATTATTCGTAGCCATTCGTTAACATTCGTATAATTTTCGTATATTATGAGTAATCCTTTTTCAGATTTTTTTAATTCAATTTTTGCACCTAAAGCGACAAGCGTACTTGGTATTGATATTGGACCATCATCGGTAAAAGTTGTTCAGCTTAAAAAACAAGGAGGAAAAGCCATACTAGAAACTTATGGTGAGCTTTCTCTTGGACCATATGCTGGCACGGATATAGGAAGATCAACAGTTCTTCCTGTTGAGAAAATCGCTGAGGCAGTAAAAGATCTTTTAAAAGAGTCAAACACCACAACTATTGATTGTGGAATGTCTATTTCTATTGGTTCAAGTTTCGTAGCTTTTATGAGGATGCCACTGTCCGAAGAAAAGAATTTTAAAGAAATGGTTCCAATTGAGGCGAGAAAATACATTCCCGTTCCTATTTCAGAAGTTTCAATGGATTGGATTCAGATACCGAAGGATGAGCAAACCCTCTCAGAATTTCAAAATGGACAAAAAGTTGAGGAAGATAATATGGCCGATATATTATTGGTTGTAATAAACAATGACGCTCTAGAAAAAAATAAACGCATACAAAGCATACTTGGTTTGCAAGTTGCTTTTTCCGAGGTGGAGATTTTTAGTTGTATTAGAGCGGCGGTTGATGCCGGCATTGCACCGCAGGTGATTATGGATCTTGGCGCTGATAGCACAAAGGTATTTATAGTTGAGAAAGGTATACTCAAAGCCTCTCACGTTATCAACAGAGGTTCACAGGATATTACATTGTCAATATCAAAGTCGGCAAGTATTCTTTTTGAAGATGCTGAAAAATTAAAGATAAAAGATGGTATTCTCGGAACAGACAAAAACAATACATCAGAAATTTCTTCTATAACGGTTGATTATATTCTTTCTGAAACTGGAAGGTTCATTTTGAATTATCAGAGAAAATCAAACAAAAAAGTAAGCAAAGTTATTTTGACCGGCGGGGGAGCTTTACTTAAAGGATTAAAAGAAAAGGCACAAAATTCTTTTGAGACTACTGTAGAAGTGGCCGATCCATTTTCGAAAGTTGCATATCCAGCATTTTTAGACGATGTTTTGAAAGAGGCGGGTCCTGAGTTTGCTGTTGCAATAGGTTTGGCAATTAGAAGACTTCAAGAGATATAATCAACAGTCTTACGTTGTATTGTTTTTATTTTTTAATGTATAATAGTAACAGTAAACTAAAAAAGTAAAGAGTAAAAAGCAAAAATAAAGTTCAAAATTTAAAATAAACTGAATTCATCTTTTAATTTTAAACTATAATTTTACACTTTTAATTTTAATCTTTGATTTTGAAACATGGAAACAAAATATCAAACATCTTTTATACCAAAAAAACCGTTGACAGCCACTAGTACTACTCAAACTAGTAGTATTAGTTTGTTTTTACTTGTTTCAATAATTCTATTTTTTGTTTCGCTAGGTATGGCCGGTTATGTTTATATGCAAAAAGCGACTTTGATAAAAGCAATTACTGAAAGTAAAAAAACAATAACAGACAATAGCAAGGGTTTGTCCTTAGATGAAAATACAATAAACAGTTTTGTAGAGCTAGATTCAAGAATAAAAGCTTCCAAGATTTTATTGGATGCTCATGTTGCTATTTCACCCATTTTTGATTTTTTGAAAGAAAATACTCTTAAAACTGTTAGATTTAAAAATTTTAGTTTTAATTCAGCCGGTAAAGATAGTGGGGGAGATCAAAAGATTTCTGTTCAAATGTCAGGTGTTGCAAGAAATTGGGAAACAGTTGCGTTACAAGCTGATGAATTTGGAAAACCAGAGGTAAAAAATATAATTACCGAGCCAAAAATTTCAAATTTGAGCCTAAATATTGATGGTAGCGTCTCGTTTGTTTTTTCTGCATATGTAACACCAAAATTTTTAAATTACAAACCCAAAACAATTAACTAACATGAACTTTATTATACCGATTATTTTAATATTATCTTCCTTTGCAGTATTTTTTGGATACATTGATCCAAATTATAAAGGCACGGCCAATGACGGTGGTGATTATCAAAAATATGGAGTTCTTTCTCTGCAAACTGAAAAAGCAAACTATCTCGATATCTCAAGTTCTTCACAAAGAAATATTGAAAAAAAGACTGAATTAGCTTTAAAGAAAGACACGATTAGTATGGAAAATACTAAAAAATTAGAAAGACTTCTTCCAAACAATGTTGATAATGTAAGATTAATCAATGAGATTAGTAAAATAGCCGAAAAAAGAAACCTGACTGTTAAAAATGTTACTGTTGGTGACATGTCTAAGACCACGACCGACACGATCGGTCCTGACAACACTTCTTACGGAACTCTCTCAATGAAATTTACTGTGAATTCTTCCTACCCAAATTTTCTAGGTTTTTTGAAGGAATTAGAAAGTAACTTGAGATTATTAGACGTTACTAATATTAGTTTTGTTTCTACTGAATCAGGATTTTACGATTTTAGTGTTAGTTTAAATACATATTGGCTTAAATAGAAAATAAATATACGAATTATGCGAATGATACGAATGGCTACGAATAATTAATATAATGATATGAAAAATAATATAATAACATTGGTAATAATAGTTTTTATAGGAATGGTTGCTTTTTGGTATTTTAATAAAAGCGAAGATACATCGTCTCTTTTGGTTGCTGATGTTAAGACTACAGATTCTGATGAGGCAAAAAATATTTATTCGATGCAAAGAAAACTGGTAAATGTTACTTTAGACGATAAACTTTTTATAAACTCGGTTTTCTTAGATCTTAAAGATAATCACATAGATCCAGTCTCACAACCCGTAGGTAGAGAAAATCCTTTTGCTCCAGTAGATGAGGATTCAAACGTAGTAGAAAGATAAAAAAATAAAATTGTAAATTATGAATTGTTAATTATAAATTTTAATTCATAATTCACAATTCATAATTTTACATTTAAATCATGAATATATTAGACAATCTTGTTAAGAAAAATATAATTAGTCGGGGAGATTCTTTAAAGATAGAGAAACAAGCTACAACCACAGGCAAGACCATTGAGGATATCCTTGAAGAAGTGGGCGTACCTGCTCAGACTATTCTTGATGTAAAAGGGGAGTATTATAATATCCCCTCTTTTAATATGACAAATTATAGCGTTCCAGCTGGTATCTTAGATGATATTTCTGAAGATGCTGCTACTCATTATAAATTTGTTCCGCTTGCAATTAAAGACGGAACTTTTGAAGTTGGAATGGTAGACCCAGATAATATTGAGTCTCGTGATGCTCTTACTTTTATTATCAGCAAATTAAATTTGCCATATAAAATATATGTAATAACCGAATCTGGTTATAAAAAAGTTATTGAGAGTTATAAAGGTATTTCAAGTGAAGTTGGTAAAGCTCTTACAGAAATCAAAACAGATTTGGATCAAGATTTAGAAGATATAGAAATAATTAAAAATACTAGTTCGAGTTTTGGTAAAATTGAGACTAAAATAATAGAAGATGCACCTGTCACCAAAATCGTTGCAACAATACTTAGATATGCTACAGACGGAGGAGCATCAGATGTTCATATTGAGCCAATGAAAGATAAAGTAAGGGTGAGGTTTAGAGTTGATGGTATTTTGAATACAAGTCTCACACTACCTATCGAAGTTCACCAAGCCGTTGTTGCTAGAATTAAAATTCTTTGCAATATGAAGCTAGATGAAAAAAGAAAGCCACAGGACGACCGTTTTTCTGCAAAAATAGAAGACAGAAAGATTGATTTTAGAGTTTCAACTTTTCCAACATATTATGGAGAAAAGGTTGTTATGAGAATCCTGGATCAGGAGAAAGGTGTCAAGTCCCTTGACAACATGATGATATCTCCCAGATATTTAAATATGATAAGAGAAGCGATGGCGAGACCTTACGGAATGATTCTTATTTCTGGTCCAACAGGAAGTGGAAAAACAACAACACTTTATTCTATGTTAAGTGAGATAAATAAAGATGAAAAAAATGTGTTGAGTTTGGAAGATCCAATCGAATACAAAATAGATGGTATGAGTCAGTCGCAGGTATTTCCAGAAATCGGATATGATTTTGCAAACGGACTAAGAACTACACTTAGACAAGACCCAGATGTAATCATGGTGGGAGAAATTCGAGATAAAGAAACAGCTCAGCTTGCTGTGCAGGCCGCACTTACTGGACACTTGGTTCTATCTACAATTCACACGAACACAGCGTGCGGAGTTATTCCTAGACTTATAGACATGGGAGTAGATCCATATCTTATTTCACCAACTCTTATTTTGACAATGGGCCAAAGATTGGTTAGTCAGATTTGTCCAGGGACTGGGAAACCGTTTCCTATTCAAGGCAGTATAAAATCTTATATTGACGAGCAGTTTAAAGATTTTCCAGAAAAATATAGAGATGAGATTCCAAAATCTGATGAGATGTTAGAAATAGAATCAACAGCTCAATGTTCAAAGGGAACCAAAGGCAGAATAGCGGTGTTTGAAATGTTTAAAATGGATGCAGAAATTGAACAGATTATATTGAAAAATCCTATAGAATCTGAAGTATATAAAGTAGCAAGAAAGAATGGATTAGTAACAATTAAAGAAGATGCTATAATAAAAGCAATGCAGAAGATTATTCCGTTTGAAGAGGTGAATCAGCTCTAAAGATAAACATACGAATATACGAATTATGCGAATGATACGAATGGCTACGAATAATTAGGAATAAATAATTTTAAACAATATGGAAAACAAAAAGAAAATTTTTTTAATAGACGACGACACTTTTTTGTTGAGTATGTATTCAATGAAGTTTGAGAAAAGCGGATTTGAAGTAAAATGCGCATCGGACGGTGTTCAAGCCTTAAATATGTTAAGACAAGGTTATAAGCCAGACATTTTGCTTATAGATTTGATTATGCCAGTAATGGACGGTTTTTTTATGTATGAAACAATGAAAAAAGAGGGATTGGTTAACGAAGCTTTATCTATAATGCTGACAAATCAAGGAACTGTATCTGATATAAATAGAGCAAAGGAGCTCGGTATAAATGGTTTTATTGTTAAAGCCACAACAATACCATCAGAAGTTGTTGAAGAAGTAAAAACATTATTAAGTAAAAATAATAAATAAAGAAATAATTATAAATGGTAAATTATAAATTATGAATTAAAATTCACCATTTACAATTAACAATTCATAATTAAATTAAAACAATGGATTACAAAAAAGAACTAAATGATTTGATAAAAACAGTTTTTCAAGAAGGTGCATCCGACTTGCACTTATCTGAAGGAAAAAGACCAACTATTAGAGTTTCAGGTTTGCTTTTGCCTTTGGTAAAAAGAGAAGTAATCAGTAAAGAAGCTATCATTGGAATTCTTTCTGAGCTTGTTATTCCAGAATATAGAGATTTTTTTATACAAAATAAAGAATTGGATTTTTCCTATGGAACAGATAGTGGAGAGAGATTTAGAGGCAATGCATTTTTTCAGCAGGGAAAGATTAGTATCGCACTTAGGCTTGTTCCTAAAAAGATTAGAAGTTTTGCAGAATTAAATCTTCCGGATATTTTGAAATCTTTTACAGAAAAACAGCAAGGATTTTTCCTTGTAGTTGGACCAGTTGGTCACGGAAAATCTACAACTCTCGCTGCAATGATAGAAAGTATAAATGAAAGTAGAGCAGAACATATTATTACCATAGAAGATCCTATTGAGTATATTTATGAACCAAAAAAGTCAATTATTGACCAAAGAGAAATAAAAATTGATACAAAAGATTTTCCTACAGCATTGAAAAGTATGTTTAGAGAAGATGTAAATGTGGCGCTTATTGGTGAGATGAGAGGTACAGAGACGATTTCAACGGCGGTTACAGCTGCTGAAACAGGACACTTGGTTTTTTCTACTCTTCATACAAATGGCGCTGCTCAGACAATAAGCAGAATTATTGATTCATTTCCTGCAAATCAACAAGATCAAATAAGAATTCAGCTTGCTGGAAGTATGACGGGTATATTTTCTCAAAGACTAGTTCCAAGAATTTCTGGTGGTTTGGTTCCTGCATATGAACTTTTGATAAATAATAACGCGGTATCAAATCTTATACGAGAAAACAGAATACATGAAATAAATTCCGTTATAGAAACTTCTTCACAGGAAGGAATGGTAGATATGAATAGATGTTTGGCCGAATTGGTAGCAAGAGGAGAAATAACAGTAGAAAATGCATACACTTATGCTTCCGATGCAAAGATTTTGGAAAGAATGATGTGATTTTTTCCTTAAAGGAAAAAATCACCCAGTCAAATTGGTTTTTCATTTGACGGGGTACTCCAGCGTTGTCATTCCAGCGAAAGCGGGAATCCAGGTTAGAAAGGCGAGTCCTCGGTTTTCAATATTGAATAATAAAGAGAGTAGTATGATATAATATTAAGCACATAATAATTGCGACAAGTTTTTTTGGATTTTTCTGCGTCTGTCTGCGTTAAGTCCGCGTCAGTCTGCGATTGTTGTGTAACAACAATAATGACATTCAAATACCAAGCTATAGATCAAAAAGGTTCGCACAACGAAGGCATAATAGATGCTGTTAATATTGATATAGCTATAGATGGCTTGCAAAAAAGAGGATTATCTATTGTTTCTATCAAGCCAATTGAAGAAGCTAATGGGGGATTGATGGGCAACATCTCATTTTTTGAAGGAGTTTCAAACAAAGATATTGTTATTCTTTCAAGACAAATGGCAACTTTGTTCGAAGCTCAAGTTTCAGCATTAAGAGTTTTCCAACTTCTTGCAATGCAAGTAGAAAACACTCTCTTGAGAAGAAAATTAAAAGAAGTCGTTGATGATTTACAATCCGGTAATAGCATTTCTGCATCTTTGGGTAAACATTCAGATGTATTTTCTCCTTTTTATATAAACATGGTCAAAGCAGGAGAAGAGTCAGGTAAATTAGATGAGACTTTCTTATATTTGGCGGATTATTTGGAAAGAACATACGAAGTAACTTCAAAAGTAAAAACAGCCCTTATTTATCCAGCATTCGTTATTTTTACGTTCGTTGCTGTTATGGTTCTTATGCTTACTGTTGTGATTCCTAAAATTTCAACTATGTTAAAAGATTCTGGCCAGGCAGTTCCTATATACACAAAAATTGTTTTGGGATTGTCAGACTTTTTGATTAGTTACGGCGTAATATTCCTAATAGCGCTTATTATTGGCGGATTTTTCTTATGGAGATATATGCATACAACAATTGGTAGAAAATCTTTTGATGAAATGAAAATCACATTTCCTATTGTGAAGAGTCTTTATACAAAACTTTATTTATCAAGAATTGCAGATAACATGAACACAATGTTAGCTTCTGGAATACCGATGGTAAGGGGTTTGGATCTTACAGCTTCAGTTGTAGATAATTTGGTTTACAAAGAAATTTTAGAAAATGCTGTTGAAGATGTAAAAGGTGGAAGTTCTGTTTCTTCAGCACTTGAAAAACACGAGAAAATTCCAGGAATATTCGTTCAAATGGTTAAAATAGGCGAGGAGACAGGACAGCTTGGAAATATATTGAAAACATTGGCAAATTTTTATAGCAAAGAAGTTGCCAACTCTATAGATTCGATAGTGAGTCTTATTGAGCCAGCTATGATTGTGGCTTTGGGTCTCGGTGTATCATTTTTACTCGCCGCGGTTCTCGTACCTATTTATAGTATCTCTGGAGGAATGTGATTTTTTCCTTTCAGGAAAAAATCACCCCGTCAAATTGGCTCTATATTTGACGGGGTGTATTAGTCAATTATTAAAAATCAATCATGTTCTATTACACCTACATTTTAAAATCAAAAAAAGATGGCGAATTTTACACTGGATGTACAAAAGATTTAAAGTTAAGATTTGAGGAACATAAGAAGGGGGAGGTAGAATCAACAAAGGACAGGCGACCGTTAGAGCTTGTTTATTATGAGGCGTGTAAAAATAATAATGATGCACGACACAGAGAGATGTATTTAAAAAGATATTATGGAAAGTTGTTTATAAAAAATAGACTTAAAGCTTATTTAATGGATACACCCCAGTCAAATGAAAAGCCAATTTGACGGGGTTCTTTAAACTGGCGTGGCGGATTACCGCCACGCCAGTTTAAAGAAGTTATCCACACCCCCTCTATTTACCATTTTTATCTAAAAAGTTGTATAATAGTCCCATAAGCTTAAAAGTATTTATATTTGGGAGTACTTTACCTTGAGCAAGTAAACGATGGCCAAAAAAAATATTAGGAGCTTGTGAGAAATCTAATATCTAGCACAAACACCTAAATTTTGAGCGAAAATAATGAAGTCTGACGAAGCATATCGAGATATGTTGAGGAGGAGTGAATTATTTGCAGCCAAAATTTAGATGTTTGAGCAGATAAGTAATTATTGAAGTTTATAATATTACGGTTAGATTTTAAACAAGATCCAAAGCAATTTATTAACGTTTATTAAGATTTTAATATCTTATCGATAAAAATTAAAAATTATGAAAAAAGGTTTTACATTAATTGAACTTTTGGTAGTTATAGCCATCATTGGTATCCTATCATCAGTTGTTTTGGCTTCATTGAATACAGCTAGAAGTAAAGGAAGAGCAGCATCTGTCCAAGCAAGCATGTCTTCTTTAAGAGCACAAGCAGAACTTGGCGTAACCTCTGATGGTAAATATTTAGCAAATCTTTGTACTGCAGCTGGTACAACCGTTGGTAGTTTAAGTACTTTAACTGCAGCTGCTACTTCTAATGGTGGAACAGGTTTGGTTTGTGGACAAGATACTGCTACTGGTGTTGCCCCTTCTTCATGGGGAGCTGCGATCACTCTTCCTGTTGGAGGCGTGTTTTGTGTTGACAGTACAGGATATGCTGGTCCAAGTGCTCTTGGTTTAACTGATATCACCACTGGTTTTTCTAGTGGTAATTTAAAATGTAACGAGTCAGCTGCTTCATAATAAAAGTTACATCAAATTAACTTTATGAGGTTTGACCTCAGTGATAGTTTAAGAAAAACCTGCGAAAGCAGGTTTTTCTTTTTATAAATGTGATGTATAATGTAAATTAGTTTATTTATTAATATATTTATAAAAATTATGTCAAAAAAAGGTTTTACATTAATTGAACTTATCGTTGTTGTTGCAATAATAGGTTTATTGTTATCAGTTGTTCTATCTAAATTGGGTGATTCAAGAGCAAAAGCCAATAATACAGCTATTATTTCTAACCTAACACAAATTAAAAATGTAGCAGGGCTTCAATATGAGAATATGAAAGGATGTTATTCTAAAACAGGAATTACTTGTAGTGCTACTCTCGCCTATGGACCAGCATCGTGTGAACCAGCGATAAACAATATTTTTGCAGAAACAAAAATAGCTGAGTTTATAGCATCAGCTAAAAATTCTGGTGGAACATATACCTCTTGTGCTTCAACTCCTGGAGGAAGAGACTATGCTATTGTAGTTCAATATAGATCGGATTCCACTAAGGGTTGGTGTGTGGATAGTTCAGGAAAATCAAAAGAAGTCACCATTAGTGCTAATACTCAAGACGGTTTAAATTTAGAAGTAACAACTTTGGGTACTTGTGCTGAATAGTTTATCGAACAAAGTCATTTTTTTGTCTAAATCTTAAGAAAAACCTGCGAAAGCAGGTTTTTCTTTTTATAGATGTGATGTATAATGTTAATTAGTTTATTTATTAATATATTTATTAAAATTATGAAAAAAGGTTTTACATTAATTGAACTTTTGGTTGTTATATCAATAATTTCTTTATTATCTTCGGTTGTGCTGTCGTCTGTAAGTAATGCAAGAGCAAAGGGTGTTGATGGAGCTATCAAATCACAAATGTTATCTGCTCGCACTCAAGCCGAACTTTATTATGCTTATAATGGTAACGATTACCGTAATGTTTGCACTCCTGACCCACAGCCAAACGGTGCAAAACCTATTGGTAAGCTACTTCTCGTTGCTGGTAAATACTATCTTTCTACTATGACTGTTGTAATAGGATCTGCAGGTGCCTTTAATCAAACCACTTGTCACGAATCACCCACAGCATGGGCTGCGGAGACTCCATTAAAAGGATCTGTTTCTGGTGTTGGTGGTTCTTTAATGTGGTGTATTGATAGTACGGGTGCATCTAAACAAGAAAATTCAAATCTTCCTCAAGGCATCTACTCTTGTCAATAGTCAGACTAAGCCACACCTTGTCTAAAATTTAGCAAAAACCACCACAAAGGTGGTTTTTTAAATTTTTTGTTCTAGGTCAATATTGCAGTTTTATTGTTTTGTTTTTTGTATAAAAAAGGTATAATTGTAATATACGAAAATTATACGAATAATTACGAATGGCAACGAAAATTAAACAAAAGAACCATCAATATAAGTTAGGATATACACTAGTAGAAATAATGGTGGTTATTTCTATTATGGCTATATTGACTGCTGTAATTTACTCATCTTTTGATACCTCAAAAGCAAATAGTCGAGATCAAAAAAGAGTTGGAGATCTGAGCGTAATACAGCTTGCTCTTGAACAATTTTTCCAAAAATATGGAGTGTATCCAGTACAATTGTCGGAACTAGTTGATGGAAAAAAGGATGTATCGCCAGTAATAAAGTTTTTACCTGAAATACCAGCAGATTTACCCCCAAACACAGCATATAATTATTTTCCTATGACAAAAATGCCTATGACGACGGGTGGTTCAATCGGCTCAAATAATTGTGTTTCATACCAGCTTTGGACAACTTTTGAGGGAAATAATGAACATATAAACTCAAGAAGAATTTTTAATTCTACAAATTTATCAGATGATGTATTTGAATGTGGTCCCTTATACAATCATCCCCCAGTTGATGCTAGTAGTAATGATAAAATTTACGATGTGATGCCTTAATTTAGTAGAAAGTTATAATGTTATAAAGTTAAATCAAATGATATTAAATATATTTATAATGTTTGTGTTTGGAACAATCGTTGGCAGTTTTTTGAATGTTGTTGTTTTCAGATACAACACTGGTCTGTCTTTTGTTACAGGTAGGTCAAAATGTTTTTCTTGTGGAAGACATTTGGAATGGTATGAACTGCTACCTCTTTTTAGTTTTTTGATGCTCGGAGGTAAGTGCCTTGGTTGTAATAGTAAAATCTCTAAACAATATTTTACAGTCGAATTTATCACAGGATTAGTTTTTTGTGGACTGCTTTTGAGATTTGGATTGACTCCAATTTTATTTTTATATCTTTTGATCGCCTCAATACTTATTGTGATGGCGGTTTATGATTTCAAACACAAAATTATTCCAGATGGCATGGTTGTTGCTTTTATAATTCTTTCGCTTGTTAATTTTTTCCTTATACATAGCACAGGTGAACTTTTTAGCTTACCCATATCTTTAGAGTGGTTTGCTGGACCATTACTTTTTGCATTCTTTGCTTTCTTTTGGCTTGTATCAGGTGGGAAGTGGATGGGATTTGGTGATGCCAAGCTCGCAATTGGTGTAGGTTTTCTTCTCGGCTTTTCTGGAGGAATATTTGCAATAATGCTCGCTTTTTGGATAGGCGCAATTGTCAGTTTGCTTCTTATTTTTTTCCAAAAGATTCATATTGGAAAATTTCATTTATCAATGAAAAGCGAAATACCTTTTGCACCTTTTATAATATTTGCAGTTTTTATTCAACTTTTCACCGCATGGAATTTGTACAGTATCATTTATTTATTTAGTTAAAAATACAAATTATTACAAACAATTAATCAAACAAACCTGGATTGCTTCGCATTCGCTCGCAAAGACGAAAACTATAAAATTTAATACAAAAAATGAGGAAATTTAGCAAAATAAAAATCAAAAATATAATTCCGCGTCTAGTCCGCGTATGTTCAGCGTCTAGTCCGCGTAGAGGTTTTACTCTTGTGGAGCTTCTCGTTACTATTTCTATGTTTGTGATTCTTACGGGAGTTGTTTTGTTAAATTCAAAAAATTTTGATAATTCTATACTTTTGAAAAATTTTACTTATGATGTCGCTCTTACTATTAGGCAAGCACAGTCTTACGGAGTGAATGTGAGAGAGAGTAATACAGGATCTTTTAATAAAGTAAATCAAGGTTACGGTGTTTATTTTGATATAAATTCAAGCACAGGGAGTGATAAAAATTTTATTCTTTTTAATGATACTGGAAATTCACCAGATAAAAAATATAATGATGCTCCAAATAGTTCAGACGTGAGAGAATGTGATGTGGCAAACTCTGAATGTATTCAAAAATATTCCATGACAAAAGGTACTAAAATAGTTGGTATGTGTGTTGGTGTTGTAGCAGATTGTCCTGATGGAATATATAACACGAAACAACTCTCAATTCTTTTTTATAGACCAAAGCTTGAGGCAAAAATATATTCATGGAACGATAGTGGAACAAAGAGTAGTGATTTAAATTATGCTAAAATTACCTTATCTTCCGCAGGCGGAGCGACGTCAACAATAAATATAACTTCTGTAGGACAGATATATGTCAAATAAACATACGAATATACGAATTATACTAATGATACGAATGGCTACGAATAATTAAATCAAACAAAATGTTTAGAATTATAAAAAAACAGAATAAATTAGTAATGGAAAATCCGCGTCTTGTCCGCGTATGTTCAGCGTCTAGTCCGCGTGAGTCAGGGTTTTCACTTGTTGAGATGCTTGTTGCTGTTGCGGTCTTTATGTCTATTATGACGATTGCTTTGAGTGTTTTAATTACAACAATTGACGCAAATAGAAAAGCCCAGGTAATAAAAACTACGATAGATAGTGTAACTTTCGCTATCGAAGATATATCAAAAGAGATGAGAATGGGAACAAATTATGCTTGTTTGCAACCGGGAGAAAATTATTCTGGAGATTGTCCTAATGGTAGCACAGCGGTTAAATTTTATAACAATAATGAAAAAACAAATATAATATATAAATTTATTTCTGAAAATAATTCTGGAACACTTAAAAAAGAGTGTGAGGGTGCCACTTGTAGCTCTATTGTAGCAGAAGATTTAATCTCTTCTGATTCGGGTGTTAAAATAAACAATATGAAATTTTACGTGGTCGGTGCAACATGTGAGGGAGGTGGAGTGTTATGCACTGGCGGAAAAACCCAACCTCGAGTAATAATAACAGTTTCAGGAACAATATCAGTAAAGGGTGGAAGTACAGATTTTGATTTGCAGACAAGCGTGTCGCAAAGAATAATAAAGAATAATTAACAGGATACGAAAATTGTACGAATAAAACGAATGGAAACGAAAATTATAAAACAGAATAGTAAAAATGATGGGTTCACATTAGTGGAAGCTCTTGTTGCTATTTCAATTCTTATGATTGCGATTGCAAGTCCGATGACCTTAGCACAGAAAGGTTTATCCACCGCCACTTTATCAAAAGATCAAATGATTGCACTTTTTTTGGCGCAAGATGGTCTTGAGGCAGTAAAAAATATTCGTGATCAGATTGCTTTAAGAGGAAAGGTGAATGGTGTAACAGATTGGTTGGGGGATCCATTAACACCTTGTGTTTGTGACTCTAATACAGACACCTGTGATTTTGGCTCAGTAAGTCCAAGCCCAAAATTTTGCACTATAGATACTACGGCATCCGTATGGAGTAGTGTTTACATAAAAGCAGGTGGTTCAGATAATCCTGGAACACTGAAAATTTCATCTACTAGTGGAAGTTTTGAAAAGTATGATTATGTTCAAAATAAACCGGATTCAAAATTCATAAGAAAAATAAACATAAAGAAAAATCCAGCAGGAAATCTAGATGAAGCTGTTGTAAATGTTCGTGTTTCTTGGACAGCTCCGCAAGGTCTGCAACATGTAGATATTCAAAATTTCATATATAATTTTTCTGAGAACTTTGAATAAAATACAAAAATTATACGAATTTTAACGAATGTCAACGAAAATAAAAAATTTAACCTGGATTGCCACGCTTCTCTCGACAAAGCTCTGGATAAATCACTCGCAAAGACAGAAGATAATTAAATCAAATCAAAATGCAAAAATTAAAAATCAAAAAAAATAATAAAAAAGCCTTTGCGATTCTTTTTGCTGTTTTGCTTTCTAGTTTTCTTATCACTCTCGGTCTTTCGATTTTTAGCGTTTCATTGAAAGAAATTCAAATTGCTACTTCAGCTAGAGATTCTCAAATAGCATATTATGTCGCAGATTCAGCACGAGAATGTGCCTTATATTTGGATGTAAAACAAGGTGCTTTTCCAGCATGTTTGAATAGTGTTAATCCATGTGCAGTTAGTACAAGTTCAAATCCAACTGTAACATGTAATGGAAAAAATATTCAGTTAAATTTTACTGGTCCAAATAATAATTTAACTTTTACAACCGCAACTACTACAAATGGTGTATATTCGAATGTTATTAAAAATTTTTTCCAGGCATCTTCTACCGTACCATCAGCACCGGTTTCAGATATTATGATAAGTAAATATTTTAATGGAACGGATATTATTACCACCACTATTGAGGCATATGGACACAATACAAGTATTTTAGGCCGAAGAGTTGAAAGGGGAATTCAACAAATTAATAACAATTAGGAATTCGGACAAGGAAATTCCTCGTCAACAAGATGATAATTCCAAAAGATGTAAAAGAAAGATATGAAAAAGTAGCAAAACTTGTAGATCATTATAGGTACCTTTATCATGTCTTAGATAAGCCAGATATTACAGACGAATCTTACGATTCTTTAATGCAAGAACTCGTTCATACTGAAGAAAAATATCCAGAACTTAGAACATCTCTTTCTCCAACACAAAGAGTTGGTGATCAACCACTTTCTGAATTTAAAAAAGTTAAACACGAAGTGAGACAGTGGTCTTTTGATGATTGTTTTTCGTCTGATGGTTTGAAAAAATGGGATGAAAAAGTTCGCAGAATGGTGGAAAAAGAACCGACGCTTATTGGTGAAAAAATTGAATATTGTTGTGAGTTAAAAATTGATGGTTTAAAAATCATTCTTACATATAAAGATGGAAAATTTGTTAAAGGTGCTACTCGCGGTGACGGTGTGATAGGAGAAGATGTTACTTCAAATTTAAAAACTATAAAAAGTATTCCGTTTATTCTTCCAAAACCAGTTGATATTATTGTTATAGGAGAATGCTGGCTTTCAAAAAAAGAATTGGCAAAAATTAATAAGGAACGTGAAAAGACGGGAGAATTACTTTTTGCAAACACTAGGAATGCTGCAGCTGGTTCTATTCGTCAACTTGATCCAAAAATCGCATCAAGTAGAAGATTGGATTCTTTTATTTATGATATAGATAAATTGAGTGAGAAAACCACGAAAAATGGAGTACCATCTCGTGGTGAATTTCCTGATACTCAAGATAAAGAGCTGAAATTAATTTCTGATTTAACTTTTAAAACAAATCCAAATTTTGAGGTTTTCGATTCTCTCGAAGGTGTAGAAAAATATTATAAAAAATGGTCAAAAAATAAAGAAAAACTCGATTATGGTCTTGATGGAGTAGTGATTAAAATTAATTCTAGAAAAATTCAAGAAACTCTCGGTTACACAGGTAAATCTCCAAGATGGGGAATTGCATATAAATTTCCTGCTGAGCAGGTTACCACAGTAGTAGAAGATATTGTGTTTCAGGTAGGTAGAACAGGCGTTATTACGCCCGTTGCACACCTAAGACCAGTTTTAGTTGCTGGTTCCACAGTTTCTCGAGCCACACTCCACAACGAAGATGAAATAAAAAGACTTGATATAAGAATTGGTGATACTGTAATTCTACAGAAAGCTGGGGATGTTATCCCAGATATTGTAAAAGTTTTAACTGAATTGCGAACAGGAAAAGAAAAAGTTTTTATTTTTCCTAAAAAAATCGATGCGTGTGGTGCTGACGGTGCGATAGAAAGAATTGAAGGACAAGCTGCGTGGCGATGTGTTAACAAAAATTCTTTTGCACAACAAAAAAGAAAGTTTTATCATTTTGTTTCTAAAAAAGCTTTTAATATAGATGGTTGTGGACCGAGGATCTTGGACGCGCTTTTGGAACATAATCTTATTTCAAATTATGATGATATTTTTACCTTAAAAAAAGGAGATTTATTATCTTTACCAAGATTTGCGGAAAAATCAGTCGATAATCTATTAGAATCAATTGAAAACGCGCGAAAAGTTGTTTTGAATAGGTTTATTGTTTCACTTTCCATACCGCAAGTCGGAGAAGAAACTGCGATTGACTTGATGAATAATTTTAGGAGTTTGGAAAAAATAAGAAATGCCGAAGTTGCTGAATTGGAGAAAATAAATGGCGTGGGGGATATTGTCGGGAAGTCTGTTTATGACTGGTTTTCAGATAATGAAAATAGCAAACTTGTGGATAGGCTATTGAAACAGATAAAAATTGAAGTAGTTAAAACGAACACGGAAAAATCGAGTAAATTATCAGATAAATCATTTGTAGTAACGGGCACATTGTCTTCAATGTCACGTGATGAAGCAAAAGATAAAATTCGCGCACTTGGCGGAGATATTTCTGAATCAGTTTCCTCAAAAACCTCATATCTTGTTGTTGGTGAAAATCCAGGGTCCAAGTTTGATAAGGCACAAAAACTAGGAGTTGAAATTTTGGATGAAAAGAAATTTTTGGAATTGATCAAGTAACAACTTAAGAAAACTGGACGAAAAAACAAAGTTTTTTCGTCTGTATTATATAGAAATACAAGAATATGTTAATTTGTTTGGGTATTTTCATTTTTAATGACATTGTTATTAAATAATGATAGAATTTTTACATGCCAGCATTTTTAAACTTTTTTAATAAAGCAGAAGGATATCCTGATACGCCGGAAGAATTAAATGGTGCATTACCAAGATATTTAGAAATGTATTATGTTCCTGGACAAGATCCAATTACAACGGAGTCTTTTAATGCATATGAAAATAGTAAAGTTTACGATGAGAAAATAGATAAGAAAATATATATCAAGTTTTTTTTAACACAAGAAAATATATTATCGATGCCAGAAGAAAAGCGAACCCCATTGATTATGATGAGTATGTTTAGTGCTGATAAACAAGAGCAAGATTTAGCTTTAGGGGTGTTGTTAAAACTTACAAAAAAAGAAAGAATCAAAATAACCCCTCTTCTTGTGAATTATGCTATGGATAGAATTGATAGTCAAAATCCAGAAGTGCAATTAGCCGCTTCGAAATATTTAGTAGTTAATAATTTGTGGACACAAAAGTTGGTACAAAAACCACTTTCTGAATTAATTTTACCCAAAGCTCAAAAATTAATTGAGGCATCTAATTTATTACAAACTGAAAAATTATTTGGAATTTCTGATTCAAGAGCGTGGAGAATTGCTTTGGAAATGACAGAATACTTACCAACACAAAAGATGTATAATAATTTGATCTATGCTGTTAATGGCTCAAAAGCTGGTGTGGCGGTAGAAGCAATAACATTCATTACTGACTCTATAGTATTTGCATATGAGTCGGACTCTGGAACAGAGGGTCCTTATCCAACTCTTATATCCGAGGCATTAAAAAACAATGATATTATAGTGATTAAAGAGGTTGCAAAGAAAATTAATTTTCTACGCATGGACGAAGAAGGTAGAACGGTAATGATGCAGTTATACAATATGCCTAAAGATCCGAGTGCTTTTAATTACCCTATCAGCGACATATTTAAGGTGAATGTTTTTTCAACTGAACATGTGTATAAATTAAAAGCAGAAATAATTAAAAAATCACATTTTGATATAATAGGGAAAAAACTTATAAAAAAACTTATAAAAAAACTTAAACAGTCTTTATCATACGGCAAACTTAAAGAGCAAGAATTAGCTGTAGAAACAATTGGCTTAATATTAAACGATATAAAAGATGATGAAGTTATAGTGGTTAAGAGAGTTATTAAACATCGTGAGTCTAAATTATTTAAGACAATTGTTAAAGATAAAGAAGTGTGGGTTATTCCTGAAGATGAAAAATTGAGAGAAAAGGTAATAACGGATGAGGAACGTAGCGAACTTCAAAAAATCGTTTTAGACAAAGTAGAAGAGGGTTTAAAAAAACCTTATATCGAAATTCAAAAATCTGCTGCTAGAATGATCAGATATATTCCAAAAGATATGAGAATAAAATATATCAACGAATTACTTGATAATCCAAATCCCGAGATAAAGAAAATAGCCACACGATTAATAGATTCAGCCCCGGAAGCTGAAAGAAGTAAGATTTTTCAAAACGCTATAGATAAAGGGTTAATAAATGAATTAATCGAGGCGCCTTTATATGATAAATATGATGACAAAGGACCAAATATACAGGACCAAGAAAAAACTGGATATCCGACAAAATTAGTTGGAGACAAGAGGGGTAAAACAATTATAAGGTATATGACACCTAGGACTTTTTTAGCTTGGAAAGATTTATTTGATGAATACGCAGTTTGGCAGAAAAAAGGTTTTACTTATGTTCCAATTGAACCTATACAATCATACAAGTTGAATGAGGAAGGATGGGTTGAAGTTAGTACTGGTGTATTGGATTTAAATGTGTCTCAGTGGCTTAGCAAAACAGATAAGTTTAAAATAGAGATTGAGAATCAAATAAAAAAAATAAAGGATGTAGTATTAAGGGATAAGGGCATTATACACGGTCATACGCATATTAGAAATTTTTGTCTCCGTTTTTTTAGGGATAAAAATGGTAATCCGGATCTAAACAAAATTCCAAGAGTATATTTGATAGATTTTGATAAAGCAATTTTTTAATTAAAACATAATACAACCATGAAAATTTCTAAAAATACTGAATCTATAACCGAAACATTGAATAGCCAACTTAAAAATGCTGGCATCAATACTAGTGCATGGGGGAGACTCCATACAAAGACTGTAGAACAACTTCAAAAACAGATAGAGGATGGAGAAACCGTTTTAATAAAAGATAAAGACGGCAGATTACTAAGAAAAGTTGATTGGGTTAGTGCGGATGTATACTATATCTCTAAAGATGGCAAAAGGTATCGTTTAAAAGAAGAAAAAATCGTATTAAAAAATAAATATGAATTTCATAGGGATTTAGATGGGGCTGTTTCCGAAAAAATAAAAAAGGGTGGAAATCCTGACAGCACTTTAGTTCGTGGTATTAATGAAGAGTTGGGTATAAGTGGAACAATCTCATCAAATTATATCGGGTTGACTGAGAGAACTATCGATTCACCAAGTTACCCAGGTTTATTAGCGAAATTTACAATATATAAATACAATGTTGAATTAAATGATGAACAATTCAATCCGAAAGGCTACATTGAAAAGCTTCCATATCAAACATCCTATTTTATTTGGAAAGAAATATAATGTAATAACAACACTCTTTTAGAGTGTTTTGTACAAATTCAGAAAGATTTCTTTTTCTAGTTTAGCCATTTTTTCGTTGTAGATTATAAAAGCTACCTCATTTTCATAATCTGTAAAGGCAATTTTATTTCCATAAATGTTTTTTGTCGCATTAAAACCATCATAGCTACCTTTTAATATTTTAATTGTTTCATTTAAGTCTGGTTTTTTTCTTTTTGCTACTTCGGAGCTAGCTATAACTAAACGTTCAATTTGTTTTTCATCTCTTAATCTATAATATTCTTTTGGCAAAGGAAATTTGTCAGATATTTTTTTAATACTGTAACGATAATATGTATCCCCTTTATTTAGAGTTGTGACAATATCCATAAGCACCTTAATTATTCCATCTTTACCATAGTAAGTTTCAATTTTTGGAACAAGCTGTTTTTTAGAAAATTCAGTATTTAAATTGGTGACTATATTTTCAAGACTTTGTTGGGCGTTTTTGACTAAGGGCTCAAGTTTATTAGGGGAGGAAGCAATATACTCAATCCTCTTACCTTTTTTTGTCTCAATAACTAACCCTTTATTTATCATTTTCGGAATTAAAATATAAAGTGCAGGTCTGTTAATTCCAGTTATCTGGGATAGTTTTATCATGCTTAAAGAACCTTTATCTAATAAGGTCTCGTATATTTGGGACTCTTTAAGCGATAGTCCTAAACGTTGTAATGCATTTGAATATTCCATAAGTGTAAATTTATTTTACACTTTTTATACTATATTTGTCAAGCCTATTTTGCGTTTTCTTAATTATCTTTTACAAATAGTCATATTTTACAACACATTATTGCAATTAATGATATTCTGTTATCAGATAGAAAAGGAGGCCTTATGGCAATGTACGACGAAGTGCGTTGCCGGGGGCAACCTGGCGACGACGTTCTTTGAACTCTCGTAAACCCTGATTCGAAAGAACAGGTAGAGAATGGAGATAGTATGACAATGTACAACCAAGTACGCTGTCGGGGACAACCCTACAGCGCCCGAGGATCTAATTAATCCTCGTTTAGTCTCCGACTGAGTCGGACTGATGAGTCTTCCATCACAAGGTGGCAAGACGAAACTAGAAAATGATCTTTGAATAAATTCTAATAATTTTCTTCGTAAAAAATCCTGACTTGAGAGAGCAGGTTGAAGAAAATGGTGCAGGGACGTGTGATCTCTAAAGCACCAGCACTTTAAAAAGTGCAAACATCAAACTGGCCTCGGATGGAGGGAGTTAGATGAAGGGAGGCCGATGACTGGTGCGCATAGGACTCTATAGAAGTCTTGTGCCGAATGCGCCATCCTTAGCTCTGCAGAGCAAGGAACAGTTGTCGGTTAAACTCCAGGGTCAGAAACTTGGCATAGCTGACCATCACACTATATTTTGCAGGTAAAGGAAACTAAAGCGTATAGGTGAGCGAACAAAACTGCTCCTATCCTAATAGAACCTGTATCTGATGCGGTTTGGATTACCGCGTAAAAACAAAAAATCCTAAAGAGTTCCGGGAATCTCTATAAAAATTCCCACTGTCTCGAAGTGTAGCTTCGACTGACGAGCTCAAAAGAGCGAAACAGAGATGTTCTTTAAAATTTTGGTCTTTGTAAATCCTGATTCGAAAGAACAGGTTGAAGAAAGAGGGAAACTTTATGCTTAAAGTATTGAAGCAGGTATTTCTTGTTCGCCACGGTGAAGATCGTGGTAATGGTCTGAATGATAATGGAAAGGCACAGGCGACAATGGCTGGTGAGCATATCGCCAAAATAATAAAAGGGACTGTACTTATTATAACCTCTCCTCTTCAGAGGGCGGTGGAAACAGCTGATATTATTAAAAAGGTGTTAATCAAGTCAGACAAAAAGTGCAAAGTGTCTCTTGAAACACGCGATCATCTTGATTGTGATAATTCAGACCATTGGGAGACAATGAGAGAGATAGAAAGATGCAGCGTCTCAATAATTGTTGTTTCTCATCAGCCGGTGTTGGAGCATTTGACTGGTGTCAATTTCAAAAATGGCACCGTGGGGATTTTTGATCACAAAAGGGGAGAGGTCAAAATAATCACCTAGGAGTTTGTCTAGTTAAGAAAATGGGGTTTTTTGTGTTAAGACTTGTTATAAAGATGAATTTTAACACACCTTACTAATCAAGGATGAAGGTTAATCCTAGATTGTGAGTTTGAAACTCACCGTCGCATAAGCGAACAGAGAATACGTAAATTTCTCTTCTGTCTCGGAATATGTTTCCGACTGACGAGTCCAAAAGGACGAAACAGAAAAATGTTCTTTGATTTTAATTCTCATAATTCCTGACTTGAAAGAGCAGGTGAGAAAAAGGGAAGATATTATATGAGCAACATTAACATGTTCGAAGTGGTAAATTCCGCCGATGTTAAGGAAGCTGTGCTTGTAATATATATGGAGTATTGTGCCTTAGAGAAAAAAGGTAAAAGACTTCCTGGAAGCACCAAGTTTGGCTACGGGTTGTATGCAAAGTTGTTGAAATTTCACTTAGCCTACAAGTCTTTTGGGGACAATCCCACCCCTATGACAATAGTGAATATAGCGCGAGAGTACAAGACGAATGGAACAGTTGTCAGGGGACACCTAATGTCTTTGATGGATGATCTTCACCGGCGTTTTGTAAAGCTAGGATTGATGGAGGCACCGAAGCCTTATTGGTCAACGTCGAAGACTTCGCTGGTTAAGTGTCCGTGGGTAAAGTGATAGTAAAGAGTTTGGGAAATCTCATAAAATTCCCTCTGTCTCGAAGTGTAGTTTCGACTGATGAGTCCAAAAGGACGAAACAGAAAAATGTTCTTTGATTTATTTGCTTCTCGTAAAATATTCCTGATTTGCAAGAACAGGTTGAGAGGGAGAAAACATATGAGAAAATTAATATTGAAGGCGTTGGCTGAGTATCCCGGAAGGCCGGTTTTGGTTCCGGTAGTTGCTAACATAATAGCTCAGTCGAAAGAGGCGATTAAGATGATCAAAGGCCTCATGCTGAGGGAGTGTGAAAGGTACGGGTTTGATAAAGGGAGAATTACACCTCAGAGGATTGCGTCTGAACTGGAACAGAGAGTCCGGGCAGCACTTCCCAAAATGGCAAAAGACGGCTTGGTGAAACACCTCGATCTTATCGAGATGCGAGCCGGCAAGATGATTGGTCGCGAAAGTAGAGGTTGTTGTTCTCCGGGCAAACCAGTCAGACAGCGTCCCGACCAGGCTCATTTCAGGGAAGACATCAAGAAGTTAAGAGTTGTTTTTTCGGATCTAGACCAGCTTAATAAGTGTCAGGGTGCATATGAAATCACCGAGGCGGGTCTGAGCGAAGTGGGGTCGGCTGGTCTTGCTCCCAGCTACACCGCGAAACCAATCGCGATGTAAGTTTAAACAAAATCCTGTTATAAGGAAGACAGGTAGGGTCACGGAAACGCGACCCTTTTTGTTTTCTAAATTTTATAAAAAAATTTTAATGCCGTTTTCTTTTATTCTCTAAAATGTTATATTTATTTTATGTTGGGAACAGATGATATTAAAAAATTAGCCAAACTTGCTAGAATTACTCTAACAAAAGAGGAAGAAGAAAAACTGCCAAAAGAAGCGGATTCAATTTTGGAATACGTTGCACAACTAAAAGATATTACGTCTTCAATGGTAGAAAACAAAGTTGCTGGGGAGTTAAGAAATGTGGTTAGGGAGGATAACAATCCAACAGAAACTGGAGTAAATACAAAAAATATTGTTGCTAACATGCCAAATTCTCAGGATGATTATTTAAAAGTTGAAAAAATATTGTAAAATACGAAAATTATACGAATAGTTACGAATGTCAACGAAAATTTTAATGCAAAAATTATGATTGATTTAAAAAATTTAACAATTAAAAAAGCACACGAAGCTCTTATTAAAGGAGAGTATACCGCTGTAGATCTAGCAACTGCTTACCTTGAGCAAATAAATAAGCTCGATAAGGATATTCATGCGTATCTTGAAGTTTTTTCTGATGTTTTAGAACAAGCAAAAATCGCTGATGAAAAAATTAAAAGTGGAAAAGCAGGACAACTTACTGGAATTCCAATAGCAATAAAAGATAACATTTTAATAAAAGGAAGAATTGCATCAGCAGGATCTAAAATTTTAGAAAATTATATTGCTACTTATGATGCTACCGTAATAAAGAAATTAAAAAACGAAGGGGTAGTATTTATGGGTAGAACAAATATGGATGAATTTGCTATGGGAAGTTCCACTGAAAATTCGGCTTATGGTCCAACAAAAAATCCTTATGATTTAGAAAGAGTGCCAGGAGGATCTTCGGGTGGTTCAGCTGCTGCTGTGGCGGCAAATATGGCTCTTATAGCTCTTGGTTCAGATACAGGGGGATCTGTTCGTCAACCTGCAAGTCGTTGTGGAATAGTTGGTTTAAAAACGACATATGGAATGGTTTCAAGATTTGGGGTAATAGCTATGGGATCATCATTAGATCAAATAGGTCCATTTGGAAAAACAGTCGAAGATGCTGAAATTCTTTTTAATGCTATAAAAGGTCAAGACAAAATGGACAGCACAACGATTGAAAGTCCAAAATCCAAAGTTGAAAGTCCAAAGTCTAAATTCAAAATTGGAGTGCCAAGAGATTTTTTGAAAATGGGAGGAATAGATGAAAGTGTCGTAAAAAATTTTGAAGAATCATTGAATAGATTAAAAGAATTGGGTCACGAAATAATAGATGTTGAATTATCAAATTCAAAATATGCTTTGGCAGTTTATTATGTTCTTTGTCCCGCAGAAGTTTCATCAAATCTTGCCAGATACGATGGAATGAGATATGGAAAAAGAGTCTCGGGTAGTACTGGTATTGAAGATTATTTTCTTTCAAGACAGTCGGGTTTGGGAGAAGAAGTAAAAAGAAGAATTGTTCTTGGTACCTATGTTCTTTCTTCGGGTTATTATGACGCATACTATAACAAAGCAAATACTGTTAAAGAAATTATTAAAAATGATTACAAAAAAGTTTTTGAGAAAGTTGATATAATAGCAACACCGACAACAACCGAAGTTGCATTTAAAATTGGTGAAAAAACCGCTGATCCACTCCAGATGTATCTAGAAGATATTTTTACCGTCTCTGTAAATTTAACTGGAAACCCAGCAATCTCAGTCCCTTCAGGAATGAAGAAAGTTGATGGAAAAGATTTGCCAATGGGAATACAGTTTATTTCTGACCACAGTAGAGAAGACAAATTATTTGCAGTTAGTAAGAGCTTCTTGGGTGAAAATATATAAAATGGTATAATTACATCTTGTTAAATATAATAGAGTAAAAATATGGCAGAAAAAAAAGATAAAAAAGAATCCAAACCGGCGATTTCATTAGGAGCGCTTGAAATGATTGTTATATTAGTTATTTTATTTGGACTTGGTGGCATGTTAATAAATTGGATAAGCAAGCATTCCGATGTGTTTAAACATTCTTATGAAACTTTTGTATTTGCTTTTATAAATTTTTATGCAAAATTCGTCGTTTTTTCAGCGATCATAACGACGATTTTAATTATTCTGATTTATATTTATGTGAAAAAAGAAGCGGAAGTTAGACAAAAATTAATGAACAGGGTACTTCCATCTAAAAAGGAAGTTGAAATAACAGGTGAAACTAATATTAATAATCCTAAATGGAAACTTGTCGAAGATCATATGAATTCAGATGACCCTAGCAAATGGAGACTCGCTATACTGGAAGCAGATATAATGCTAAGTGAACTTCTTGATAGTCTTGGTTTACCGGGCGAGGGAATTGCAGAAAAATTAAAAAGTATCAGTCCAGATGATTTTGAAAATATAGAAGAAGCATGGGAGGCACATAAAATAAGAAATGCTATTGCACACCAGGGTTCGGATTTTCTTCTTACACACAGAGAAGCAAAAAGAGTAATTAGTTTATATGAGCAGATATTTGCAGAATTTGAAATCATTTAATATTCGAAAATAAAAACTACGAATATTAACGAAATCCTATGAAAATTTTAATGCAACCAAAAACACAATGAGCGACAGGCGAAGCCTGTCGCTCATTGTGTTTTTGATATTTTTGTTGTAATATAGTTATCAGCGGGGTAGAGTAGCAGTAATTCGCTAGGCTCATAACCTAGAGACGTCCGTGCAATTCGGGCCCCCGCAACCACGAAAAATAAAAAATCGCCAATTTAAGGCGATTTTTTATTTCACACAGCCAAATTTTTTGTTTGTTTTTTGTCAAAAAAATGTTATATTGTTTTTGCTATCATTGATTGAATGATCAAGGTGTTTAATGGCTGAATAGGTTTATTTTTACTTTTTGATATTTAATTTTTGATTTTGAAACATGTCGGTGTAGTTCAATGGTAGAACGGGGGACTCATAAGCCTCAGACAATGGTCCGATTCCATTCATCGACACAAAAATTTGTTTTTCATCTAAATTTTTATATATTTTGGTTAGTATATAACACTGTCACGTGCTACAATATAATCTTGCCGATATTTAAAAAAATAAATAAAGATTTTTTCAAAAAATGGACGACACAAATGGCTTATATCTTGGGTTTTTTTGCTGCTGACGGTTATATTACATTAAACAAACGAGGTGCAAATTTTTGGTGCATAGAAATTACTGACAAGGAGATACTTTGTAAAATTAAAGATTGCATTGAATCTGAACATAAAATAGGTGAAAAAATTGGTATGGGTAATAATAAAAATCTTTATCGTTTACAGATAGGGAGCTTTGAAATGTGTGATGATTTGAGAAAACTCGGTTTCGATAAGAATAAAACAAAAAGTTTAGCAGTTCCAAATATACCGGAAAAGTATTTTTCTGATTTTGTTCGCGGGTATTTTGATGGTGATGGGAATGTTTGGGTCGGTCTTAACCATAAAAATAGATTAATTAAATCTTATACCATTTCGTGCGTTTTTACATCTTGTTCCTTTGTTTTTTTAGAAGCTTTAAATGACAGATTAGAAAGAATAAAAGGAATGAAAGGTTCTATTCGAAAAGGACAGGGTGATTACTTCAGATTAACATATAGTGTAATTAGCTCTTTGAAATTATATAATTTTATGTATAATGTAGATAACCTTAAATCAGGAGGTTTGTTTCTCAAAAGAAAGAAGGATGTTTTTGAGAAATTTATAAAATTGCGGTTGTAGCTCAGCTGGTTAGAGCGCTCCCCTGTAGACGAACGTGCAGCTTGCTGCCGAAAGGTAGTTTGAAACTCTCTGGGATATCGGTGAAGGCTAAGTCTTTTTTATAAAGATATGCGAATACCGAGGGAACCTCTTAATTTATTTTAAGGGGGCGCCGTAGAGACTAGATACCGGAGCACCTAAATTCGTCTTAACGGACGAACAATGGCGAAGATATAGTCCATGCCGATATGAAAATATTGGGGAATATGCACGGGAGAGGTCACCGGTTCGAATCCGGCCAGCCGCGCAAAAATAAAGAAACACTGAAAAATTTCAGTGTTTCTTTATTTTTGCGTGGCTGGAGCAAACAAACTGCTTTGTTTGTGTCGGGATTCGAAAGACTTTTCCATACGAGCGAGGGCGAGGAGGAAAAGTACCCACCACGGTAGGTGGAGAAATTCCGGCCAGTCGTATTTGAAAGACATAAAAGCCAAATTATGCTAAACTTTCTAAATAATTTAGAAAATCAAATGGATCAAAAACAACTCTTTTTTTCAGTAGTAATTCCAGCGCATAATGAAGAAAAATATATTGAAAATACGCTTACAAAAATCAGCAATCTTAATTATCCGATTGAAAAATTCGAGGTTGTTGTAGTTGAAAATGGTTCTACTGACAAAACTTTTGAAATTGTCAAAAAATTTGAAGGTGGAAATATTAGAGTATTAAAAAGTGAAAAGGGAGTTTCAAAAGCGAAAAATTTTGGTATAAAACAAATTTCTAATTTAAGTGATTGGATTGTTTTTCTTGATGCAGATACGATTCTCGAGTCGAACTTTTTAAAAGATTTAGATTTATTTTTACAGAAAAATAGTGATAAAAACTTAACTGTTGGGACAACTTCAGTAAAACCTCTTGAAAATAAAAGTTGGCAGGCGAGAATGTGGATGGGAATGTATGATTTGGTCCACAAATATACAAAAGTCTCATATTCTATTCAGATAGCAAAAACATCTTTAATGAAAAAGGTTAAATTTAATGAAAAATTACGCTTAGCAGAAGATTTACAATTCATTAAAGATTGTCTCGTCTATGGAAAGTTTTTTTATTTTGATACTGATGCCGTTTTGACTTCAGTAAGACGTTTTGAAAAAATTGGTTGGATTAAGTTGTTTGTGATTTGGACATGGGGATCGATTTTGTGGAGATTTAGAGACCCAGAGGAAGATTATCCAGTTATTCGATAATAAAAAAACTTGAATGATAAATTTTTTTGAAAAATATAAAATAAATACAAGCGAGCTTTTGTTTATTGTTTCTCGTAATGTTTTTCTATATACAAATGGGATTATTGTTTTAGTTGTTATTTTTCTTTATGTTTTTGGTGATGCACGTTCGGCTTTGTTTTTAGGAATCATTCTCGCTGTTAATATTTTTATGGGGCTTGCTCAGGAAATTAACGCTTGGGTTCAACTTAAAAGACTTCAATTACTGACGGCCCCCCACGTTATTCGCATTAATGCAGATCAAACAGAAGAAACAATTTTGGCTGATCAAATAAAAAAAGATGATCTGATAAAACTTAAAATAGGAGATCAAGTCCCATGTGACAGCGTTCTTATTAAAGAACATAGTTTTGAAATAAATGAGGGACTTATAACTGGTGAATCAAATTCTATCTCAAAAATATTAAATGATGACCTCCTTGCGGGTAGCGTTGTTACGGCTGGCTCAGGTATTATTAAAACAAAATCAGTATTTCACGAAAGTCGCATAGCAAGAATGACTGAGGGTATTAAAAAATATTCAATAAAATTAAGCCCGATTCAATCTTCAGTAAATTTAGTTATAAAATACTGCGGATACATTCTTACTTTTGTTATCGGTTTTGTTCTTATACGTGGAATTGTTGTACATGATCCAGCAATACTCATTGTAAAAAATATTGGAGCACTTACTAGTGCTATTATGCCTGTTGGTTTATTTTTTGCTGTTACTCTTTTTTTTGCATATGGAGCAGCGCATCTTTATAACAAACATGTTTTGCTTCAAGAAGTAAATGCAACAGAAAAGCTCGGTCGCATAAAAAATCTATGTATGGATAAAACTGGCACTTTGACCGAAAATTCTCTTGCCGTTGAGGATATACATGTAACAAAAAACATAAGTATTGAATCGGCCAAGGATTTAACGATGGCATATATTCAAGGAACAGGCGACTCCTCACAGACGCTAAATGCAGTTAAAAAATTTATAGAATTAAAATATGAAGGAAAAGTCACTGATTCCTTATCTTTTTCTTCGTGGAGAAGGTATGGTGCGGTTTCAATAAAAAAAGACGGCAAAGATATCATAGTTTTTGGAGGTGCGCCTGATGTTTTTTTACAGAAATTACCAGACGAAACTGAAAAAAAATGGCTTCAGAATTTCCTAGATGAGCATGCGCACGAAGGAAAGCACGTTTGGTGTGTTATGCAATCTGCTGGCACGAATATTCCGCATGATTTATCAAATATAAAGTTTTCTATCGTTGCGGTATATGTTTTTTATAATAATCTTAGAGAAGGAATAAAAAGTACCATTAATTTTTTCCAAGAACGCGGAGTTAATATTAGGATAATTTCTGGAGATAATCCAGAAACAGTTCGCACAGTTGCAACTTTGGCAGGAGTAAAAAATGCAGATAAAATTATTACTGGAAAAGAAATGGATAATTGGAGCGAGAATGATTACACGGAGAAAATAGGTAATTACTCAATTTTTGCCAGAATTGTTCCAGAACAAAAAGAAAAAATTATTGATGCTTTTAAAAAAGACGGTTTTACGGCAATGGTGGGGGATGGAGCAAATGATGCTCTGGCTATCAAAAAAGCTGACCTTGGTATCGCAATGTTTGATGGTGCGCCTGCCACTAGACAACTTGCAGCCATTGTCCTAACAAATAACAGCTTTTCAGCCTTGCCTGGTGGAGTGGCTCTAGCAGATAGTATTATCAGAAATGTAGAAATATTCTCTAGTATATTTTTTAATTTATCTTTCGTGGGTCTTCTTTTATTCGTGTTTGTAAGCACCCTCGGTTATACATATCCTCTTACACCGCTTAACATTACTTTGATCAATTATTTTACAGTTGGTTTTCCTGGAATTCTGATTTCTTATTGGACTATTATGTCTGCAGATAAAGTTACAGCCCCTGACACAAAACCTTTTCTTAAAAAAATATTACCGTTTGCTATTTCGTCATCGATTATCCAAGCAATTTTCATCGGAATCGTTTTTGTTTTAAGTCCAGTATATTTAAAAACAGCCCAATCAAATATTTTAGTTATTATTGCTTATATTATTGCCGGTTATTTATTCTTTGTTTTTACTCCCTATGTTTATCGAGGAGTAATTACCAGAAATCAAAAACTTCAGATATTTTCATTTGCTTTGTTTGAAATAATTTTGTTTATTGGAATGATAAAAATTCCTTTTATTACCACTTTTTTTGACACAACAAATATTGTTCCAGGTTTTAGCACTTTAAATTTGTCTATAATTTTGGTAGCATTTAGTTTATTATTCTATATCCAGTATAGAATTGCCAAACATTTTGCATTAAAAGGTAATAATTAAAAAAATGACAACACAAAAAGATAAACCAAAAATTAGTTTGATAATCGTTGCTTACAATGAAGAAAAGTATATTGGTGACTGTCTAGATTATGCCATTAAAAATTCCCAGGGAAAATTACATGAAATTATTGTTGTAGATAATGTCTGTACAGATAACACAAAAGCAGAGGCTCTTAAAAGGCCAAATGTTAGAGTTGTAAGAGAAGAAAGAAAGGGTATGGTGAGGGCGCGTCAAAAAGGGTATATGGAAGCAGAGGGAGATATTTTGGCTTATATTGACGCGGATACAAGAATGCCCGAAGGTTGGGTACATAGAGTTGAAAAAGAGTTTGAAAAAAATACAAAACTTGCTTCAATAAGCGGACCATACAGATATCACGATGGAACTTTACTGCAAAAAATAATCCTGAATATTATTTGGTGGATTTTTGCTCCGATAGCTTATCGCATTGCCGGGTATGCATTGCTCGGAGGCAATTTTGCTATCAAAAAAGAAGTGCTTGACAAGATGAATGGCTTTGACACTAACATTGAATTTTATGGCGAAGATACAGATATTGCCAGGCGCGCTTCCAAATTCGGCGAGGTTGCTTTTAAAATTGATTTTTATATTTATTCATCTAGCAGACGTTTTGGATCAGAAGGATTATTGAAGACTAATATTAAATACGCAATGAATTTTATTTCCGAGGTTTTGATAAAACGTCCAGTAAATAAAGAATATAAAGATATAAGATAATTAGTCCTATGAATAATTTTTTTAATATAAAACCCGAAACCAGAGCATTAATAGTTTTTTTTACATTTTTGGTAATAGGAATTTTTGTTTGGGAATATTTTAACTTGGATTGGAAAAAATATCTTCCATTAGCACTTTTTTATTTGACTATAGATATAAATACTTATTTTTCAATTGTCCTTTTTACCAGGATTATCCCTAAGGGCATGATTGAACAAGATATTTTTGATATCATTCTTGTTGCTTTATATATTGGTTTGGCATTTAGTCTCGGCAATCCTTTAATGTTTGCTTTTCTTATACTATTTATTTTTATAGTAGCGACGATAAAATATGCACAATTACTTAATGTAATTAATCAACCAAAATTATTAAAAAGAAAGATAACTATAGATTTATGTGGTGTTATGATGGGAGCATTATCTGTTGGAGGAATCCTAGCTGGATATCAAAATTACAGCATGTGGTTACTTGCCATTGTGTTTATAATAGTCAATATTTTTTTACTATTAATATGGCCAATGTATGTTGCTGACAAACAAGACAGCACTATTTAAGGAGTATGGACTAAATTTCATATTCGGGGTATTATTGTATAAATCTGTGAGGACTGAACTCAAAGATTTAAGACACTATGAAAGTTATAAAAGAAACATATATTAAACATTTTTCAAACAAGAGTTTTGCTTGGTCTTGTGTTTTTGCAATTATTCTTCTGATTGTGTCTCTTGTGGTTAGTTTCTATGCAAGTTTATATGCTACGAAAATGGCGAGTTCACCTGTAACCGATATAGTATTATCTAATATTCGTGTTTATGATGTTGATCTATTTTTTGTTTATGGCCCGTGGGTTTGGTGGGTTATTTTGTCTCTTCTGACTATGTTAAAGCCACACAAAATTCCTTTTATGGTTAAAAATATTGCCCTTTTTCTTTTAGTTCGTTCCGTTTTTATCACGTTGACTCACATCGGTCCATTTCCAACATCACTTCTTATTGAACCAACAAAACTATCTTCAATGTTTACGTCTACAGGTGATTTATTTTTTTCGGCACATACAGGTGCGCCTTTCTTGATGACACTTGTTTTTTGGAAGGAAAAAATTTATAGATATATTTTGTTAGCGACCTCGTTATTTTTTGGTATTGTAGTTTTGATGGGACATATACATTATACGATAGATGTTGTTGGTGCATTTTTTATAACATATTCGATATACTCTATGGCTGAAGTGTTGTTTAAAAATGACAAAGAATATTTTGATCAGTCCTTAACAAAAGATGAAACACAAGGAGTTTCTAGCAACTAATTTGGTTTAATTGAAGGGAATATTTTCAATTGTTCATATTTAACTATATGAAAGAAATAATATTAAAAACAAATCGTTTGATATTAAGAAAGCCAAAAATGACCGATTGGAAGGATCTTGTCGAAGGCATAGGTGAATTTGATGTTGCAAAAATGCTATCAAAAGTACCACATCCATACAAAAAGAAAGACGCTGATATTTTCATTAAAAAAAAGATAAAGAAATGGAAGCAGAAAGATAAGACTGATTATATGTTTTATATTGAATTAAAATCTGAGAATAAGGTTATCGGTGCCATTGGGATTCATGAAATAGATAAATTTAGTGGAAAGGGAAAAACTGGTTCGTGGTTAAATAAAAAATATTGGAGAAATGGTTATATGACAGAAGCAAAAATTGCAGTTAATGATTTTGCATTTAATAAACTTAAACTTAGAAAATTGAATTCAGATGTTTATGTTGAAAACAAAGCTTCAAATGCAACCCAATTAAAAATGGGATATAAACTCGAAGGTGTAAGAAGAAAAAACAATAAGAGTTTTTTAACAGGAAAGATCCATGATATTAATGAATACGGTTTACTGAGAGAAGAATGGTTGAAAAGAAGGAAGAAACTAGCCATATAATGATAATCAATGCTAGTAAAAAAGCGCCAAAGGCGCTTTTTGCTTGCATTGATTATAGCATATATGCTATAATGTATTAGTCAGAGAACATTGATAATTTAATATAGAAAAGACATCCCTCTCTGTTTGTGACTCGTTATCGGGTATCAGACAGGGAGGGAGGTCTGGTAATTAGCCAGATGATTCTATTCATTCAACAATAAGTTGAATGAGTCGAATAGAATCATAATCCTTTCTCATAATTTTTATCTCAATTAATTAATTTTGAAAGAGATAAACAAAAATATGAAAATTTTTGGAGCAATTGGATTAGGACTGGGAATTATCATTTTACGTTTTTTAGTGCCTGATATTTTTCATGCGCTAGAAAAGACCTTCCTACTGTTCTTTCACATCCTCCAGACTGCCCTCACACTTGCTGATGGGTCTATGTCTGCAGGAACGTTTTTGCCTCAGTTACCACAACTTCCCATGTAGGTTAGTTGTTGGTAATTGATAAAAACCGTTGGATAACACCAACGGTTTTTTGATTGAAAAATCATGATAAATAGGTTATCTTTACATAGTATTACTTTAATCTATGATATCGGAGTAATATATAAATCACAATTTGTTGTCATTCCCGTGCAGACGGGAATCCAGGTTGAGTTTGAAACATGCCATTGTAGCTCAGTTGGTAGAGCACGTCATTGGTAATGACGAGGTCACCAGTTCGATCCTGGTCAATGGCTCATGATAAGTTGCAAGTTAAAAGTTATAAAGTTTATAAAGTACCTTAAATTAAGAACCTCAGGAATTGTCATCCTCGCGGATGCGGGGATCCAGGTTAATTGAATTAAATATAATCCAAACTGGATCCCCGCCGAAGCGAGGATGACAGAAAAGAGAGTTTTGTAATTTAAAGCAAAGTGATAAATATTATTATAAATACTCTTTTAACTTACAAGCCGAATTAGTTCAGTGGTAGAACAGTGCTTTCGTAAAGCACAAACGTGAGTTCGATTCTCACCTTCGGCTCCCTAAAACATTTTGTAATCAAAATGTTCGGGCGAACAATTCGCCTGAAGCGAATTGTTTTAGCCACAATGTTATGACAGAAAATCTAGATAATAATCAAATACAGGAAAAGATAAAACAACTAGAAGTTGAGATGACGTCTTCTAATTTTTGGAGTGACAAAAATCACGCTCAAATGGTTATAAAACAAATTGCGGAATATAAGAATGAGCTTTTAGGAAAAGATAAATATAACAAAGGTCACGCAATTATGACTATTTTTTCTGGTGCTGGTGGAGATGATGCAGAAGATTTTTCAAGAATATTATTTGATATGTATTCAAAATATTTCGATAGAAAAGGCTGGATTTCTAGAATTCTTGATGAAAACGAAAATGACAATGGCGGTTATCGTAATTTAACTTTAGAAATTTTTGGCGCAAATGCTTATGGTGAATTAAAAGGGGAGGCCGGTGTACACAGACTCGTCCGTCTTTCTCCATTTAATGCAAAAAATCTTCGTCAAACATCTTTTTCTATGGTTGAGGTTTCTCCTAAAATTGAAAAAGATGATGACATAAAAATACCTGAAAATGAACTGAGGGTGGATATTTCAAAAGCTGGCGGACCCGGAGGACAAAATGTAAATAAGCGCGAAACTGCAGTTCGCATTACACATATTCCTACTGGTATAGCCGTTCGATGTGTATCTGAGAGGTCACAGCCACAAAATAAAGAAAAAGCGATGGAAATATTAAAAGGTAAATTATTTACTTTGAGAGAATCAGAAAAGGAAGTAATGAAAAGTGGAACTCATATAAGTAAAACAACATCAATAGATTGGGGAAACCAAATTCGTTCTTATGTTTTTCATCCTTATAAAATGATTAAAGACCATCGTACAAATGTTGAAACTGCGAATATTGATAAAGTTTTAAATGGAGAGCTCGATGAATTTATAGAGGCTGAGAAAAACATATAATCATGAGTTTTAAAAAAGAAAAATTAATTTTTGAAAAATCGATATCGCGAGATTGGTGTCTTATGAATGCTGAGTTGCATCAAGAAAGTTTTACAAAATCTTTTAAAGATCAATTCGAGTGGAGTTTCACAGAAGTTATTTATGAAGGTAAAAATAATATAGTCTCTGTTTATAATCCAATATCAGAATATTTTGATGGGATGCGTGATTTTGTTATTTCAAAAATTAAAAGAAATAATAAGTGGATGGAAGAACAGGCGCATATAATTACAGCTGATGTAAATATGCTAGATCGTTATTTTATGAGTATTCTCAAGAATAAGCTTTTTAGTCTAGATAACTATGAATTATGTACTGTATTCAATACATATATTGAGTGGAATTATAGGATTTGGCCAAGGTTTTTAATTATTGTTATGTTTCCTATACAGATGGAAAATTATAGTAAATTCAGCAACTATTCTGACGCAATTCATACTGCGATTAAAGCTAGAAAATTGATAGAAAAAGCTGGTCCTATCCTTGAAGACCTTGGCACGGATATCTCAAAAATAATATCTAAAAGAATGAAGATTAATCCCGAATATGCTCGTTATCTCAGTTATAAAGAAATCCTAGATTATTTTTCGAAAGGAATTTTGCCAAATGAGAATGTTTTATCTAGTAGAAAAAGTTATTATGTCGTGACAAATCAGGGAATTTCGTTAGACAGTGTTAAAAATTATGTAAATAAAAATAATTATATATTAAGTAACCCAGAAATAGCTGATGATAAAGAAATTAATGGTAAAGCGGCGTTTCCGGGAAAAGTTCGTGGTAAAGTTAGGCTAATTTTAAACAAAACTATGTTTAAAAGTTTTAAAAAAGGTGAAATTCTTGTTGCATCTATGACAACCACTGATTATTTACAAATTATGAAAATGTCAAAAGCTTTTATTACAGACGAAGGAGGAGTCACTTGTCATGCTGCAATTGTCGCAAGAGAAATGAAAAAACCTTGCATAATTGGTACCAAAATCGCTACAAAATTATTAAAGAACGGAGATTTGGTGGAAGTAGATGCGGATAATGGAATTGTGACTAAATTAAATTAAATTTTTCAAATACATTTTCTTGTATCTGTATCTCTCGGGTGGTATAATTAATACATATAAAAATATTTACTGGTGTATTTCTGTCTTTGCGAGGAACGAAGCAATCTAGATAACCCCAGTCAAATAAAAATTCGATTTGACGGGGTGATTATTTTTTAATTACTTCGTTTATAAAAAAATAATCATGATAGTTTTTGATAAAGTAACAAAAATATATTCAGATGGAACTGTGGCATTAGATGGCACAAGTTTGATTATTGAACCAAAAGAATTTGTTTCAATTGTTGGTCATTCGGGAGCTGGTAAAACTACTCTCGTGAAAATGCTTCTTTCAGAGGAAAAACCAACTTCTGGTAAGATTTTTTTTGAATCGATTGATGTAAATAAACTTAAAAAAGGCGAAATTCATCACTATAGAAGAAGAATAGGTACAGTGTTTCAGGATTTTAAACTTTTATCAAACAAAACTGTTTATGAAAATATTTCTTTTGCAATGGAAATGGCTGGACGATATGATGAAGAAATTAGTGCAGATGTTCCACATGTTCTTGATTTGGTAAATTTATCAAACAAAGCTTATAATTTTCCGCACGAGCTTTCTGGCGGAGAAAAACAGAGAGTTGCAATAGCAAGAGCAATTGTAAATCAACCTGATATTATTGTTGCAGATGAACCAACAGGAAATCTTGATCCGATAAACACACACGAAATTATTCAGATATTAAAAAAAGTTAATGATTTGGGAACGACAGTTATTCTCACTACGCACAACAAAGGAGTTATAGATTCTCTTGGAAAAAGAGTTATTACAATGGAAAAAGGAAAGGTAGTGAGGGACGATAAATCCGGAAGGTATTCGATGTAAAAGATGTCTTTGCGAGCGATTTATTCCGAGCTTTGTCGAGAGAAGCGTGGTAATCCAGGTAACCCCAGTCAAATAGTTATAAAATAGTTTTAAATAAATTAATAAAATTAAGTTAAATATGTTAATATAATTAGACAGAATGTTATTGGGCAACGAGAGTTACCCCAGTGAAATATCCGCTTACAGCGGATTCCAGCAGTAGCTGGATTTCACAGGGTGATGATTTTCTAAAGCTCATTATCATTCGCTAAGAAAATCAATCATGCTTTGGATAACAACTAAAAGAATATTAAAATCAGGATTACAAGACTTCTCAAGGAGTGGTTTTGTTTCTGTCTCATCTGTTTTGGTTATGATGATTACTTTGTTTATTATTACAGCAATGATAGTTTTTGGTGGCTTTTTGAAATTTAATTTAGATAGAGTAAAGGACAAAGTTGATATTAATGTATATTTTGTTACTACAGCAAAAGAAGACGATATTTTATCAATAAAGAAAAATCTCGATTCTTTACCAGAAGTTTCGACGGTTGAATATATAACAAAAGAACAAGCATTGGCAAACTTTAAAGAAAACAATAAAGACAATGACGTCGTTTTACAATCTATTGAAGAGTTAGGTGATAATCCTCTTGGTGCAGTTTTAAATATTAAAGCAAAAGATTCTGAGCAATATGAAGGAATAGCAAAATATTTGGATAATATGAGCGGGGAAACATTATCGAAAAATGCTTTAAATATTATTGATACAGTAAATTATGGGAAAAATAAAGTAATAATCGATGGTTTGAATAAATTAATTAAAATAGCAAATATGATTGGTCTTTGGCTCGCTATAATCTTTATACTTTTTTCTATTATTGTTACATTCAACACAATCAAATTAACCATTTTTATGGCTAGGGATGAGATTTCTGTTATGCGACTTGTTGGTGCTTCTAGTGAATATGTCAAAGGGCCATTTATTGTTAGTGGAATATTATGCGGTGTTATCTCAGCCATAATGGTTTTAATTCTTAGTGCAAT
Source organism: uncultured bacterium (assembly GCA_903850545.1). Lineage (GTDB taxonomy): Bacteria > Patescibacteriota > Minisyncoccia > Phycocordibacterales > GWA1-40-21 > Bog-1340. Next base: position 8,639 of record CAINLW010000037.1, on the reverse strand, counting down.
ATTTACCTTTATAATTAATCATTATTTTAGTTATTATTTTGCAGGATTTAATTTATACAATTTTTATATAATGAATTTTCTCAAAATTTTTGGTGTAATTTTTGGTTCAGGAATCGTCCTCGGTTCATTTGCTAGTTATCTTGCAGTGAGAAAATATTTGAGACATTAATAATGAGCTTGTGGTTTTTGAAAAAAACTTTAAAGAGCGTTTTGACACGAAAGTCAAAACGCTCTTTAACTTGAAATATTAATGTTTTTAAAGTATTCTTTTAATATTGCGGGATCGGCTAATGGTAGGCCGCGACCCTCTGGAGGTTGATATCTTGGTTCGAGTCCAAGTCCCGCAGCAAAATTTACCGGAGGAAATTTTGGTGTGGGAAACGAGCAAACTACTTTGCTCGTGGCTTGGACTCGAACAGCGGAACGATATTTTTTTAGCATAAAAAATGAGTGAGCTGGTGCCCAGACAAAACTTTTTGACGAAAAAGTTTTAGTCGAGGGAGAGATGCGAAGCGGTCCAAGTCCCGTAGCTAAAATTAAACATTCACGCGAATAAAAAAGAATTCGTTGTCGCTAGAACCTGTGTTCTCGATTTTGTGAGATATGTTTGCAGGATTATATATAATTTCACCGGGGGCATATGTAAACTCTGTCCCATCAGTATATTTGATTACACCAGTACCATTTAAAACGATAAAAAACTCATCAATTCCTTCATGCTGATGCCAATCAAAAAAACTTCCAGGCTTGAGATAACCTTTTGTCATTGCTTCAATATTCTTTGATATCATATCTTGAGGTGAGAGAATCAGTTGCCGACTTCCCGAACCTCCATGGGCATGTTCAATTGGAATTTCTGAAAGGACTTTTTTAAATGGTTTTCTGATTGTATTCATTAGAATATTTTAGCATATTTATATTAATTACATCAATTCAATTAGCCTGGATTGCTTCGTTCCTCGCAAAGACATACAGAATAATGATGAATACCTTGTGTGTTCTGTATCAAGTTAGTTAAACAAATTATTTTTATTGTTTAAATAGTATTATCATAGTATAATTTCTTACATGGAAATATTATCATATTTGGGGTTTTTGCCAGTTTTATTAATCGTTTTGGTTGTTGTTATTTTTACTAAAATTAGTAATCTCAAAGACCGCGTTGCGGACTTAGAAAAAAAGATAGGTTTGAAAAAAACAGAAACAAATGATTTACCGGTTCAGACTTATAATATGCTTAATACGACAAGTGCTCCAGTTGAATCACCATTAAAATTAAATATACCTGATCAAGAGAGTCCAGATTCAATACCTGTAGGTGACAAATTTGTTAATTGGTTGAAAGAAGATTGGCTCTTAAAATTAGGAGGATTTTTACTTTTGATAGGGTTTGGATGGCTTACAACTTACGCTTTTATGAATAACTGGATTGGTCCAGTAGGCAGAATTACTTTTGGAATATTGGCAGGTGTAATAATTTTATGTTTAGGAACTTGGAGAATAAAATCTTATATCAATCAAGGCGGGATATTTCTAGTTTTGGGTTCAACTGTAATTTTACTTACCGTTTTTGCTGGCAGGGGAATGTATCAAATGTTTACACCGGCAAGTGCTTTGATCATAATGTTTTTGAGCACTGCCTACGTTTCTATGATTAGTGTCAAATACGATGCGTTTGCCGTAGCTCTTTCAGGCCTAGTACTTTCTGCAGTCGCACCACTCTTAACAGGCGTTTCTGTAAATGATTTCTCATTATTTTCTTATTTGCTTGCCGTAATTTTGGGCGTAGTTTGGATTGTTTCAATAAAAAAGAATTGGGGTAATTTAGTATTTTCTAGTTTGATAGTTACTGCATTGTATTGCTTACCTTATCTTGTTGACTCATTCAAATATAAATCTGAGAATTATTTGTTAATTTTTGCTTATGTTTTTGCTGGAATATTTTTCCTAACAAGTGTAATTAGTATTCTCAAATCTAATGGTACAGATATAAAATCATTTTTACTTGTGGCAGTTTGTAATGGCGCTTTTGTCCTAGCGTGGATAATGTCATTTGTAAGTCCAGAGTGGCAAAGTTTCTCTATTTTAGCTTGGATGATTGTTTTTGTGATAGGGGCTTTCATTTTGTTTAAAGCAACGAATATCAAAGAATGTTTTTATGTTTATGCTGGTTTAGCGATTGTTATGCTTGGTACTGCAACTGCAATAGAACTCAGTGGCGTAGCTTTAACAATTGCATATATTCTTGAGGCAGGTTTAGTTCCCGTACTTATTTACACAACAACTAGCGATTTTGAAGCAACCTCGTCGTCATCATTTTTATTGTTAATTCCTGGATGTTTGTCTTTTGGCAGTTTGGCGAATTATTTTAATTCGAAAGAGGTTTTTACAAAAGATTTTTTTGTTGTCTTTTTGATGGTAGCAGTTTTGTTGTTTGTTGGAATAGCAATGAAAAAGATAATCTTAAGTCTTGGCAAGAATTCTGATCTTGGCAATGGCTTTGTCATAGTTGGTTCACTCTATGCTTATATTGTCTTATGGGCAATGTTACATATAGGTATCGAAGATAGTGCTACTGCTACAACTTTTTCTTTAATTATCTTTACAATCATAGGTTTGATTAAATATTTTTACGGAATTTCTGCCGGTAGTAAAGTTTTGAGAAATTATGGAGCTTTCTTTTTAGGATTCGTTGTTATTAGACTCATAACTATTGATATTTGGCAGATGGATATGGGTGCCAGAATCATCATTTTCTTCCTAATAGGACTTTTGCTTATAAGCACAGCGTTTATTGGTAAAAAAATAAAGTCGGGTTTTGTTGAACAGGTTAATAATTAAAAAAATGAATAATTATTTTAAAAAAAGTAGTGTTATAGCAATATCTATTGTCGTGTTTTTGGGTTTACTTGTAAGTTACAATGTAAACGCTTCAACCGATAATGAAACTAAAGATATTATCAGTGCTTATAGACAAGTGAAAGAAATTTCTTTGCCTAAAATCTCAATTCCAAAAGTTGCAGAAATACCTTTTGATTCAAATGGTTTGGAGAGAGCTGATTTTTTAGTTTTTGATACGACAATACAGACTTTTCAGCCTTCTTTGTTAATCAAGAAAGAAATAAAAGAAAATAGAAGTGCATCAATAGTCGTTTCTGGTTTGGATAATCAAAATTTTTATTCAGAAAGAATGACGGATAATAACGACAATACTTACGCAGAAATTCCTCTTCCAAATAGCGGTTTGGGTAATGCCAGAATTATTTTAGAAAGCGATACTGAGATAACATCAAATTCAGTTTTTATTCTTTTGGATAACTATGTTGCACTTCCTAAAACAATTTCGGTTTATTCTGGTGAAGACAATAATCTAAAAACAATTTTGTCATCGCAAGTAGTTAACTCACAAGTTGTAAATTTTCCAAAAACAACTTCAAAAAGATGGGTTTTCGATTTGACTTATGGACAACCTCTCAGAATAACTGAAATCAGATTGGGCGGTTTATCTACTAATCTAGACGAAACTTATAAACTAAGATTTTTGGCTCAACCGGATCATCAATATAATGTGTATTTTAATCCTGACCGTCATACCAATGTTTCTTTGGGAGAGATGCCAAATTTGTATGATAATGAAGGAGTTATGACTTTGCCTATTTCTATTTCAAAAGAAAACAAAGGATTTGTTCCTTCAGATGTAGACAAAGATGGAATCGAAGACACAAAGGATAATTGTGTAAATGTAGCCAATTTTGATCAGAAAGACGAAGATAACAATGGGCGAGGTGACGCTTGTGATGATTATGATAAAGACGGTGTGATAAACAGTTTAGATAATTGCAGAGATATACCAAATTATAATCAAGCAGATTCCGATGGTGATAAGATAGGTGATGTTTGCGATCCTACGGAAAGCAGATTAACAGAACAATATAAATGGCTTCCATGGCTCGGTATCGGTTTGGCCGGAATAATAGTTATTGTTTTGTTTGTTTTTACCGCTATGTCAATGAAAGATAAGAATAAAAATGTATAAATAAAAATACACAACAAAAAAACGGCTCATTTTGCAGGAAATGAACCGTTTTTTACATTCATTAATTATGCTATAATATCTACTTATGAGCGATTATATAGGCATAATTATAACAATTCTAGCCATAGGCGTGGTTGTCTATCTGCTTTCTGGTAATATCAAGAAAACGATGGTGGTGGTTGGTGGGTGGGGAATTTATGACTTTGCAGATTCTATCTACAATTTTGTATTGTGGCCAATAATTCAAAACAACTATGGTGCTTTTAGTATTGTTTATTTAACATTAGGCGCTGTAGCCATGAATTTGCCAGTTCTTTTTTTATACCACCGCGGTGGTAAGGACTTATTAGGTGTTAAATATTTAGAAGAAGTTAAGGAAAGGGAACTTGAATTTGCTAATAAATTTTATTATCACGGTAATAAAATCGTTCGTGTTTTAATGTATATTCCAACGAAAATTTTTCAGTTTGTAATTCGACTTTTAAAAAAGAATGATGTTTTTGCTTTCATATTTCTATCATTGTTTAACGATTCTTTTATCGCTACAGTTTTCTTGCGACATGGTAATTTTGATAAATTAAATAAAAGAGATTTTATGATTTTTACTGGAAGTACACTGCTTGGATGTGCCTTGTGGGGAGTTATTGTAGAAGTTGTATTGTCATTATTACATATTATTGGAGGGTGGTTATCATCGGCAATATTAATTTTCGGTTAATTTAATTAGTTTGTCATTTAATTCATTTTTGATAGTATAGATATTATGACAGATATAGAAAAACAAATAGAATTTCTTTGTGATAATCATGATGAATTTGATAAGTTTATTTATACTCCAATCGAAGATGCAATAAAGGAACTTGATTCACGACAGAATAATCAAAAGCTAGAAGAATATACAAAAAGTATTATTGGTGTAGATATTCCTGAAATATTGAAAAATAACAGAAGTATGGTTTTATTTCGTCATGTTGCAACTTTAAATTATGAAATTAGACGTTTTTTTATATGTGCCGATGCACTGGACGATCTTCACCCAGTCATTTTTGAATATACTGCAGATAAATTTAATAATAGAAATGAATGGAAATTTTCCCTTGGGAAGATATTGATAAATAATGGATTAAACAAAAAAAGGGAACAAATGTTTGAATGTAAAAATATTATTGACGTAAACAGTAGTAATAATATGCCAATAAAATCAATAAATACGAAATGGGGTCAACCACTAGTCAGTTTTCATCATGAGATATTTAATAAAGGCTTTCCTCATTTGAAATATGATATTAATGTTTTTGATCTTTCCGATTGGTTGGAGAAGTTTGGACCGGCAGCCAAGGATTATTATAAGTCATTTTTTACACTTTTTTTAAAAAATGGAGTTCTTTTTGAAAATTTTCTTTTGAACAAAGAAGAATTGCCATTTACAAAAACTGTAGTTTTACCAGCTATATTAGAGATAATAAAAGAAACTGGAGTAAAACCACTCATTGTTGCTTTGGAACCAACCAATATAGAGTCTGATAAATTTTGGCTTTCTCATCCGCAACATGAAAAAGAATTTATTGATGGAAAAATGAATACAATATAATTAGAGTTAGATATTTATCAAGTATACTATTTGCGGAGCAAATCGTTAAAAAAAGGTGACTGACCGCATTTCAATTTCATTATTTACAAAAGAATAGTGGTCTACATCGTTTTAATTATATTGTCCAAACTGTTTTATCTACCAAAATATTCTGTTGGCATTTATACTTTAAAATTGATACAATATAATAATGAAGCAAGAAAATAAAATTTTATTTTTCATACTAGGGTTTATTTTCCTGGCTGTTATTGGAGTAGGTTACTATAACTATTTTGTTCGCGGAGATTATCTAGTCACAAAACAAGTCGAATGCGATCCAAATATAGATTCCTGTTTCGTTTCGGATTGTGAAAGCAATGATTCTGAATGTGATACAACAACAACATATAAAAAAATCTCAATTCCTTCAAAATACGCTGGTTCAGATTACGACAGCCTCACTTGTTCAACGGGAGATTCTTTTTGTACAATAATCACATGTCATGATGAAACTGTGGAGGTTGGAGAAAAATGTTTCAAATAAATATATGAATATAACCGATATGTATACGCCGATAGAAGAGGCGGGAGAAATCATAAGGAAACGCTGGGCTGATAAAGAGCTTAGAAAAAAAGTTGAAGAAAAACTTCAAGGAGATATCCCTGAAATTTTGAAAAGTGGACCACACGGGCTTATTTGGAGATGTATTTGCACTCCAGATCAGGAATTTGAAAGATTTTTAGAATTGTGTGAAAAAGCAAATTTAATTCCAATTGGTGCTGAAAATCCACAAGATAAATTTCATTCCGGTAATTTTACTAAATACGGTCTTACTAGGTTGACTTTTTCTAAAGGCAAAGATAAAGATTTAAAACATATTGTAATTAAAGAAAACGTTGTTGATTTTAATAATTCACAAGGTAAAAGAATGTGTGATTTAAGAACACTTTGGGGAGAAAACATTGTTGATTTTCATCACTTTTTTCTAGAATATATGTTTCCTATCATGAAAAATAATACTATTGATTTATCCGAATGGCTAAAAAGAAAAGGCGGAATTCCAGAAAAATATTATTTTGCAGTTCTATCTCTTTCCGTTTGTCACATTGTTTATTTTGATGATTATGATTTAATTGAATCTGAAAAAAAATTTGTAGAAGAAATTATTTTACCAGCGTTTGGTGAAGTGGAAAAATACTTTGGAGTTAAACCCATCATTGTTAAGGTATCAAATGTTGGGGAGCACGATAGAGACCCTCACTGGTGGTGTTATTCAAAAGAATCGAAAGAAATATTAGATAATCATATTAAAACATTCAAATGCTAACAAATTTATTACCTTTTTTTATTAAAGATATTTACTGTTATTCACAGTTGATAATAAATCAAGTATATATTTCTATTCCGCTTCTTTTATATTCACATTTACCAATCGCTATAATTACAATAGTCGTTGGAATATTTGTTTGGAGTAGAAACAGGAGTCTTGAAGCTAAAATATTTTTTTATTTAACATTAGTTTTTTTTATTTTTACTTTAGGAGATTTGACAGAATGGTTTGCTTTTTTTGGAAGAAATACCGTAATGTTTGTACGATCAATTATAGAATTAATTGATCCTTTACTTTTTATTCTTTCGTCATATCTATTATTTGTTCTTGTAAAAAAAAGGGACGTAAAGTTAATATATAAAATATTTTGGTTATTACCGATGACTACTTTGTTTATAAGAGTATTGTTGAGTTATAATCTTATCGGTTACAATTGGCAAATTTGCGAAGTTGTTGAAAGTTCTTTTTCTGCAAACTATATATTTTATATTGATTTTTTCTATTTAATCACTGCAATAATTTTTGCAATCTGGTCAATTATTAAAAGTAAAGAAAACAAAAAAGAAGTGTCAATAATTTCATTCGGTGTCTGTTTATTTATGATAGCCTTTTTTGTTATGGAATATGTTTTTACCGGTTATATTTTAGGCGGTGCTTTTGACTATTCATGGTTTGTTTACGCTTTTTTTGGCATGCCGATACTAATAGCTGTTTTGGCATTTATGGTTGTTCGATACAAAACATTTAATATTAAACTTCTTGGAGCTCAAGTTCTTGTTTGGTCATTGCTTGCAATTATAGGCGCCGAATTTTTCTTTATTCAATCCAATATTAATCAAATTCTTACTGCAATAACACTTATTATTTCTGGCTGGCTTGGTCTCCTTATTATTCGAAGTGTTAAAAAGGAAGCTCTTCTTGTAGAAGACATTGAGGTTGCAAATGCGGGACAGACGAACCTTATTCATATTATGAATCACCAGATTAAAGGATATTTAGGTAAAGATAAAAATATTTTTGCTGAACTTCTTACAGATGATTATGGAAAAGTGCCAGATGAAGCAAAAAGTATTATTGAGCAAGGTTTGGAAAGTGCAGATAAAGGTCAAAGATATGTTACAGATATTTTGCGTGGCGCAAGTGCTGAAAATGGAACTCTTCCTTATGATATGAAAGACATTGATTTCAAGAGTCTTGTTATGGAAGCAGTTGAAAAAGGAAAAGAAACCGCGGAGAAAAAAGGATTGAAATTTGATTATGTGTCTCAAAATGGAAATTATAATATGGTGGGTGATCCAACACATCTAGGAGAAGCAATAAGAAATCTGGTTGATAATTCGATTTATTATACACCAACGGGAAGTGTGACTGTTAGTTTGTCGGTCAAGGGCAAAGTGATTTTGTTAAAGATAAAAGATACCGGAGTTGGAATCAAGGATTCTGATAAAGAAAGAATGTTTAGAGCTGGCGGAGTTGGTAAAGATTCAATTAAAATAAATGTTAGCAGTTCTGGTTACGGTCTTGTTTTTGCAAAAAATGTTATAGAAAAACACAATGGAAAAATCTGGTACGAATCTGATGGCGCTGGAAAGGGAACGACATTTTTTGTGGAATTGCCAGGGAAATAGTATACAGTATTTAGTATAAGTATATAGTATAAAAAATATAAAATTTATAAACATCAGGCGGTTGGGCGAAGCCC
>CAINLW010000036.1 GCA_903850545.1 uncultured bacterium | reverse complement strand
TGAAATTTTGGATCAAACTTTTCACCAAGTGGATTCATTGATCTAAAATTATTTTCATCCAGAATTTTTACAAGCTGTGTGTGAATATATTCAACACCAATTCTCCAATTCTTATCTACTTTTTCCCAAGCTTCCTTATTTGAAAAGGCCATTTCAAAGCTATCTAGCACTTGTGTAATCTCTTCAAGTAAACCTTCATTAGCATATTTTACAACTTCAATCTTTTCATTCTCAACCCTTTTCTTATAATTTGTAAAATCTGCTCTTTCTCTCTGCCAACCGTCCATATACTCCTGTTTTTCTTTTTCAAGAACCTTGATCTTTTCTTTTAGTTTCTTTATTAGGGCTTCTGCCTGTGCGTCGCACGCAGACAGGTCTGGAGCTTCGTTTTCTTCGTCCATTACAACGTCATCGACCACCTTCTTTGCGGTCTTTCCTTTAGTCATTTCGCTTGCCACAAGGTCATCAGACTTTTCGTGGTCAGTTTCCTCATATATCACATCGTCATTTACGTCGTTTTTATTCATATTTTTATTTAATTAAATTTTCGTAGGATTTCGTAATTATTCGTTTAATTTTCGCATATTTTTCCTATTTTATCATGTATTTTATAAAAATCAAATATTACACTTGATTAAGTATATATTTTATGATATAGTAAGTTTAGGAGGTCTCGCTAATAAATTTTAGATAAAGGAGATGATGTAAATGATAAGTATAGAAGATGCATCCGATTTCTTTTGGTGTAGTTTGATAATAATTTTTACAACTTGTTTTATAATACATGTCTGGAGAATGGAGCCCAGACCGAAAGCTCAAACAGCCATACAACTGAAACAGGGGGCAGTAATCCAAATACGGTAGGCGAAAACCCAGGCTCTGTTCGAAATCATCACAGGAGATTTCGAACAGAGCCTGTTATTTTGTATAATATTGACAATACAAAGATAATATGCTAACCTATTAATAGGATGTAAAAGAGCTAATATCCGGCTCTGTAAAAAAAGATATCGCTGATACACGGAGGCTACAATGAAACACGTTATATACGCGGTGACTCACGGGAAAAAAGCAGAAGGTCCTAACCCGGGTCTGACACCTGAAGGTTACGAGGCCATAAAGAATCTCGCAGGAAAGTTGCTGTTGGCGACACAGGGCGCTGTGGTGAACATCATAGTCGGCACGGGGAGAAGATTCCTCGATGTCTTCAGAGCCCTCGGACTTAAGGAACTGACGAGCAATGTAAAATATTGCTTCCTTCTTGGATCCGCAGACTCCGGCGTAAAAACAGAAACTGGCTGGGATGTCATCGGGGCCGACGGGACAGTGTTCGAGGCAAAGTTCGTGGTCGGACTCATCGGAACCCCAGGAATCAATCTCTGGGAATACGTGAGGGCACTTCCTGACGGCGCGATTCTTTGCACCGGCCGTGAATTCATTGGCGCACTTGGCGAAAAAGACGCTGAATCCGCCGTGATATACAGGATCAATACGGTAACAAGAGCAATTACCAAGGTGGGCTAAACCCCACCCCAACGCCATCATGGGAGATGATGGGAAAGGTCTAGCGACATACGTTGCTAGGCCTTTTAACTTTCTCAATTGCCATTTTTAAATTTAGAGTTTGACGATAATACTGTATCATGCTACTTTATGTTTGGACGGAAAATAACGAGAACCCCGACTCGAAAAATAGGGTGCGTACTTACTGGAGGTAAAATGTTGTTATTTCTAATCGTGTGTGAAAAGGGAATGCCGAATATCTCGGATTTAAGATCGAGATTGCCGCGAGAAATAAAGTATGTTTTTTACGGCATAGGAGAACACTTCAATAAAGCAATCGAAGACCTTGGATTAGGTCCGGTTGATAACATTAACCAAATACGTCATCTCAGTGCAAAAAACACTGAATACACCGGCTCACTGAACTTACTGAAGGGATTGCCGGACTACGCGGTTATCTGCGCTAATGTGAATTTTATAAAATCGCTTGGCGCTATCGGTGTGAAAAAAATAGAGGTGGGTGAACTCTACACGATAATTCCTCATCCTGTTATTGCTAAGGTTGAAAGATAAACCTTAGCGAACATAACAAAGGCCTAGCGGTACCCCGCTAGGCCTTGTTTTTATTTATAAACAAATTAATATATTTTCAATTACTTATTTTATAACAAACAGAATTTTCATTTGACAGAAAAAATAAAAAGTTCAAAATGGTAGCAGACAGTAAAAGTGGTAGGAGGAACAATGAAATTTTTTGCTATAACATGTGGCGAAACAGAACCAGGAAAAAATTCGGGTATGACAGCAAGAGGAATGATGGATATCCATCATCAAGCGATACTGCTGAGACCTATACCAAAACACATTATTATTGGGAAAAGAAGACGGTTTCTCGATGTGTTCACTGCCATCAGTCATTGTTTTTGGAAAATTAAAATTGAATCGATACGCATCACCACGATTCATAAAATAAATCCATGGCGATGGTTAAGACGGCAAAAAAAAGGAACCTTGCTTTGCACAAGTAAGAGTTTCATAGACAAACTCGGTTTTAGAGCTGAAAAAGGACGGCTCTATATTATAGATACCGAGAAAAAAACAGTAAAGGAAAAAATACGAATGGGAGGAAAAGTTAAACCTCCTACAAGCCTGCTATTATAATAAAGCAGAAAAGTGTCCGGCGCGTATGCTCGCGCCGGACATCTTTATTTACAAAATTTATTTTTTACAAGAACCTTTTTCTACAATTGTAACAATCCCCCTCTCTGCATCCACCTCCACTAAATCTCCATCTTTCAATACTTGAGTGGCGATTTTGGTACCTATAATACAAGGTTTACGCATTTCTCGGGCGATAATAGCCGCATGGCAAGTTATACCTCCCTCATCAGTAACAAAAGCCGAAGCCTTTTTCATTGCTGGAAGATACTTGGGCATAGTCATTGAAGCCACTAAAATATCACCATCTTTAATTTTGCCCAAATTTTTATCACTTGAAATTATTTTAACTTTTCCCCTCACTTTGCCTTTAAAAGCAATTTGTCCTTTTATTTCTTTCTTTTCTTTGTTTTCTTCAGCTTTTCCTGAAATAACCGATTCAGTATCTACAAGTTCGATGTTAAAATTATTTAGATTATCTTGTAAAATTCCAGTATAGATTTTATCTTTATAAAAAATAAAACCTTTCTTTCTTTCTTTAATTGTCTTTAACATTTTTTCAGTATCTTTAACATCTCCATTCCACACTTCTGCTGGTAGAATAAATCTTGTATTTCCTTTTAGTTTTGGAAAAAATCTTTCAAGAGCCTCTTTAAAAACCTCTTCTGGTGTTTCATTATATTCCTGAGTTACTATTCTGGCATTAAAAGCTAATTTTTTAATTTCTTCATCTACAAAAGAACGCGGTATCATAAACATGATTGCTGTATATGACCATACGAAAGCATAGAGTTCCTGGATTTCACGTAATTCCTCAATATTTTTAATTATTTTTTTACCTATATAATATTCTTTTAATTTA
>CAINLW010000035.1 GCA_903850545.1 uncultured bacterium | reverse complement strand
ATTATTTTTTAATTTTATTGTTTTCTTCAACAACAATAGCAAAACCTGCAATTATTAATAAAAGGATTACATACTTCTTCCATTGACTAATATCTACTAATGCCACTCCAATCAATATACCTGTACCTCCGCTAAATAAAATATATCCTAATAATTTTTTCATAAATCAATTATACCAAAATTTGCACAAAATAACATTTGTGTGTAATAATGCTCATTAATGAAATTATTAATTGTTGAGTCTCCGTCAAAAGCGAAGACGATAGAAAAATATTTAGAAGGAAAATATACAGTCCGTGCAAGCGTCGGGCATATTCGTGATTTACCAAAATCAAACAAAGACGCCATTGATATTCCCGGCGGTTTTATTCCCCATTACGAAATAAGTCCTGGAAAAGAAAAAGTTGTTGCTGAAATAAAAAGTTTGGCGAAGCGAGCAGACGAAGTACTGCTCGCAACCGACCCTGACCGAGAAGGAGAAGCTATCGCATGGCACATAAAAGAAGCCGTTGGTTTAAAAAATCCAAAGCGTGTTCGTTTTTATGAAATTACAAAGGACGCTATTAAAGAGGCTTTAAAAAATCCCACAGAAATAGATGACAACTTGAGAAAAGCCCAGGAAGCTCGAAGAGTCCTCGACAGACTTGTGGGTTATGATCTTTCTGGACTTATTTGGAAAAAAGTTCGTTACGGACTTTCCGCTGGACGCGTTCAGTCCCCTGCTCTCCGTATAATAATGGAAAGAGAAAGAGAAATTCGTGCATTCAAGCCTGAGCAATTTTGGACTATCGAAGCTGATACTGAAACAACTAGAAGCACCCTAAACGCTACCGCGTCGGGCACGAAAATCACTCTCGGTTGCGATGAAGAACCTCGTGATATAAAAATTGTTGAAAAAATTCTTGAAGTTGGAAATAAAGAAACTTGGACAGTAAAAAGTGTCACTGAGACTGAAGCAAAAAGAAGTCCAAAAGCTCCCTTCACCACTTCTACTTTACAACAAACAGCCAGCACTCGTTTGGGTTTTGCTCCATCAAGAACAATGGGAGTCGCGCAGAAACTTTATGAGGCTGGACTTATTACCTATATGAGAACCGACAGCACAAATTTGAGTGTTACTGCGCTCGACCAAATCGGAGTAATGGTGACAAAAAAATATGGAGCAAATTATGCAAAAAGGAATGTCTATGTGACAAAAAGTAAAAATGCACAGGAAGCACACGAGGCTGTCAGACCAACAGATGTAAACAAAGAAAGTGCAGGTTTAAACGATGAGCAAATCGAGCTATACGACCTTATCTGGAAAAGAACGATGGCATCACAGATGACTGATGCAAAAATACTGAGAACAAAAATAACTGCAGAAGTCGGCAAGGAAAATGAAACCACGAAAAATGGAGTACCATCTCGTGGCACAGTTCCAACCTTTTCAATCAACGGTTCAAGAATGCTTTTTGATGGATGGCTAAAAGCTGATCCAGGTGCTCGTGGTGAAGATGTAGAACTTCCAGTAGTTAAAACTGGAGATGTTTTGAAATTAATTGAACTACGAAGCACAGAGAAATTTACAGAACCACCAGGAAGATATTCTGAAGCTGGACTTATCAAAGAACTTGAAAAAAGAGGTATCGGTAGACCATCTACCTATGCTTCTATTATGAAAACACTTGAACAGAGAAAGTATGTTGAAAAAGTAAATAAAGCTCTAACCCCAACAGACACCGGAGAGGTTGTGAGTGATTTTGTTGAGGTTAATTTCCCAACCTATATAAGCGATACTTTTACTGCTGAAATGGAAGACGAGCTTGATGATATTGCAAATGGAAAAAGAGAATATGTAAAAACTTTAAAAGATTTTTACGGACCATTTTCAAAAGATGTAAAAGCAAAAGGAGGAATCGAAAAAGTCACAAATCTTGGTGAAGCTGATCCAAGTATGAAATGTCCAAAATGTCAGGGTCCAATGATTATTAAACTTTCAAAAAATGGAAAATTCTTGAGTTGTAAAAACTATCCTGAGTGCATGGGTGCAAGAAAAATTACTGGAGAAGAACTTGAGGGACCAAAAGAAACTGGTGAAGCATGTCCTGAATGTAAAGATGGAAAACTTCTAGAAAGAGATGGAAAATTTGGAAGATTTATTGCTTGTTCAAATTATCCTAAATGCAAATATATTAAAAAAGGAGAAGGCGCGCCAGTAAACTCAACCGGTGTAAAATGTCCACTATGTAAAACTGGTGAAATGGCCGAACGAAAAGGAAGATTTGGAATTTTTTATAGCTGTACAAATTATCCAAAATGTAAAAATGCAATCAAAGCTAAACCAACGGGAAGATTCTGTCCTACTTGCAACGCCCTCATGATGCTAGGAACAAAAACAATTCCGGAAAGATGTTCTGATATGAAGTGCCCAAACAATAGACCGGACAAACTAAACAAATAGCTTGTAGCCGGTAGCTTTTTAGCTTCTTAGAAAACATTAAAGTTGCTTTCTGCAAAGAATAATACGGAGCATTAGTATGAGGAACATATAAATGAACAATAGTTTTTTGAGGTGGGACCTCCACATGCATTTGAGGTCGTTCCTCGGAAAACTTACTCAATTCAACCTGGATTCCCGTCTGCACGGGAATGACACAAAAAACCAATATCAAACTGGATTGCAACGTCCGATTGCTTCGCTCACAAAGACACAAAAAAAATACAATTCAAAAGGCGGGCCCAACTTTTGTGGTCCCGCCGATTGTCTTTTCGACACTTATTTTTTCTTTTCTTTTTTTATCGTCTCTAACTCCTTCTGGAGTTTATCAAGCTCCGCGGACAATTCCGCGACATTGCGTTTCTTAGATGGGACTAATATGAAATCAGCATTAAGAATTTCTCCTTCTTTATTCCGCACAATAGACTTCAATATAGGGCGCACTTCATCAGGAGACATCTTCCTTAAATCCACCTGGTTGTAACCGAGTTCCCGCAAATCACTGACATCATCGCCAGAAATCCCACCATGTGCCACATTCCATTCGTGAGCGATTATTGGATCGGCTGTGTGTGGAACAACTATCCTAGAAAGAATTAAGATAATTGCCACAATAAACAACAACTCAATAACTGTGATTCCCTTCCTTTTCATATCAAATCTCCTTTCAACCCATCTTCTAAACAAAAAGTTAGCATATTTTTGATAAAAATCAAATATTCAACTATTTATCGTATATATAATTTTATAAATCTTGAATCAAATTGTACTTAAGAGTATACTGAGAATTATGTCAGTTGAAGAAATAACATCATTATTAGATTCGCCAAATCAGGCAGACAAGGATTTTATAAAAAAAGCTTATGATTTTGCATTGAAAGCACACGAGGGACAACTCAGAAAATCCGGCGAACCATATTTTAT
Source organism: uncultured bacterium (assembly GCA_903850545.1). Classification (GTDB taxonomy): domain Bacteria; phylum Patescibacteriota; class Minisyncoccia; order Phycocordibacterales; family GWA1-40-21; genus Bog-1340. The sequence goes on along the minus strand of CAINLW010000035.1, from coordinate 20,688 downwards.
TCATGTTTTTGAAACTGCAAAAATATTGGCAAGTTTTCAAATGGGTGCTACTACAACAGTTGCAGGTTTGCTCCACGACTCAATAGAAGATGGTGTTGCTACTGAAGAATGTATTAAAAAAGAATTTGGCGATGAAGTACTATTTTTAGTAAATGGGGTTACAAAACTTGGAAAAGTAAAATATAGTGGAGTAGAAAGACATGTGGAAAGCTTGAGAAAATTCCTCGTGGCAGTCGCTCAAGATATTCGAGTACTTATTATTAAACTCGCAGACAGACTTCACAATATGCGCACATTGGAATATGTCCGTCCAGATAAGCAAAAAAGAATTGCTCTTGAAACTTTAGAGATTTATGCCCCACTTGCTGACAGACTTTCTATCAGAAAACTTTCTCGAGAGCTTGAGGATTTGTCTTTCAAATATATACACCCAATAGAATATGAGAAAATAAAAGATCTCTTAAAAAACACAGCGGAAAAAACTTTACCAGAATTTGAAAGTTTTATCAATTCAATTAAAAAAGAGCTCGCAAAGGAAAATGTTCTGCATTTTAAAACTGATTACAGGCAAAAAGGCATATACAGTTTATACAAAAAACTTAAAAGAGTTGGTAATGATATAAATAATATTTATGATATTTTTGCTATACGTATAAATGTAGAAACAGTAACAGATTGTTATAAAGTTTTAGGTGTCATTCACGGAATGACAAGACCCATTCCAGGAAAAATTAAAGATTACATCGCCTTTCCAAAACCAAATGGTTATAGAAGCTTACACACTACCGTTCTTACAAAAGACGGAGCAACAATAGAAGTGCAGATCCGAACTTTTGAAATGCATCATGATTCTGAATATGGTATTGCATCGCACATTTTGTATAAAGAAAAAGGTTCAATAAAACAAAAAGATGATTCTGAGGCAAACTGGTTCAAACAATTCCTTCCTAAAATTCTTGATTTTTCCAAAACAACTCAAAATCCAACTGAGATTACTCCAAAATGGATAAATGAATTGGCTGAGTCACAAAAACATATAAAAACCGATGAGGATAAAGATGGTTTTATTGAAAATTTAAAAACAGATTTTTTCAATGATAGAATTTTCGTACTAACTCCGAAGGGCGATGTTGTGGACTTACCTGTTGGCTCTTGCGTACTTGATTTTGCTTTTGCTATTCATTCTGATGTTGGAATTCATACAAATGGAGCAAAAATAAATGGAAAAATGGTTTCGCTTGATAAAGAGTTAAAAAACAGTGATATTATTGAAATAATAATCAAAGAGTCTAGTAAACCTACAACGAAGTGGCTTGAGATGGCAAAAACACACATGGCCAAAAGACATATACATAATTATTTAGAAAAAAATAAACATAAAAATCAGATTCCAAAGCAGAAGTAGTTGAATATACGAAAATAAAAACTACGAATATTACGAAATCCTGCAAAAAAATACAAAAGAGCGGCGCCGTAGGCGCCGCTCTTTTGTATTTGAATCATTTATATTAATTTCTACAAACTAAAATTTTTTACTGAGTACAAATCTTCACTTTCCTCTTCCTCTTTCTTTTCATTTGCACTTCTATCATCAATCATTGGCGCTTGCTCTTCCGTAATCTTTTGAGCATTATCAACCACTTTCATCTCTGCAATATGTTTGTTCATTAACTCATCTACTTTCCTTTTATCTTTTGTGCTTAGCAAATCAAGAATTGCACGTACATCATCGTTTGAAAAAAAGTCTATCGTTATCTTTCCGCCTTTTTCACTTTTTTCAATGTGAACCCTAGTACCCAAGGATTCTGTAAACTTTTCTTCAAGAGCAGTGATTTCTGGATCAAAAACAGTTTCTTTCTTTCTGGCTCTTTCAACGGCAATTTTTCTAGCAATTATTTCAGCATCACGAACTGTAATTTTCTTATATATTATTTCTTTAAAAAGTGTTTCCTGTTCATCTTTTCTATCAGCTAACATTAAAAGAGGTCTTGTGTGTCCCTCAGAGATTTTACCCTCAGAAACTGCCAAAATCATGTGCTCGGGTAGAGCAAGTATTCTTAAGCTATTTGATACATACTCCCTGCTCTTGCCCATTTTTGCTGCAATCTGGGTATGTTTAAAACCAAACTCAGTAACCAATTGCTGAAATGCTTTTGCTCTATCTACACAGTTTAAATCCTCTCTTTGAAGGTTTTCAATGATTGCGAGCTCAAGTTTCATTAGGTTTGACTCGTCGTTTGAACGAATCACAGCGGGAATCTGAGGGATACCAGCAATCTTTGATGCGCGCAATCTTCTTTCTCCAGAAATTAATTCATATTCAACTGCAATTCCTCCGTCATCTTTTTTAACCTCTTTTCTTGTAACTACGATTGGTTGAAGAACTCCATATTGTCTTATGGATTCTGCTAGATCATTGAGTCGTGCAGTATCAAACTCCTTTCTCGGCTGAAATGGATTTGGATTTATTTTTTCTGTCTCTAACCAAAATATAGAATCGCTAAAAAATTGTGTCATACGTCAATTCTATCATATTAAAAACGTTGAGTAAAAATTGATTTTTGTTGATAAATTGTATAGAATCAGTGAGTTAAGTATTTTGATGCCGGGGTGGATGAAAAGTAAACTGCTTTACTTTTCATCCGAGCGAAGCGAGGAGGCCGCCATCCCGGCATCGATTCCGACTTAATAGTCGGAATAAAAAATTCGCAGTATATTTTTTAAGATGCCGGGATGGCGGAACTGGTAGACGCAATAGACTCAAAATCTATCGATCGCAAGGTCATGAGGGTTCGAGTCCCTCTTCCGGCACAAATGAAAAAAGCGCTTTTAAAAGAGCTTTTTTCATTTGTGCCGGAAAACAAGCAAGATTACTTGCTTGTGTGAGGGACTCGAAGAACCTTGAGTATATTTTTGAGCATGTACTCATGTGAAAAAATACGAAAGGTGTACAGCTCCTGTAAGGAGAGAGACGCGAAGCGGTCCCTCTGTATTTCGTCGTGCTCTAACTTCGGGTTGGGACCCAAAGTTAGAACTCATTTTTCGTTTACAATTCACTCAAAAAATGCTTAAATCGACATAGAGGAACAATTCAAAAGGAGAAAAAATATGAACAAACGTCGGCACAAAAAACGTCCCGATTACCTTAAAAATAAGGTCAATAAAAGGGCCGATAAAAGGGCAGAGTTACGGACTAAACTTGACCTAAAACGCGAAAAAATGGATAACTGAAACCAATATGGTAACTGAAGAGGATAACAAATTGCACCCGATTAAAAACCGGGTGCTTTTTTTTATTTATTAAAAAAGTTGAAATTGATTTATATCTTTCAGTCTCCAAATTTTGACAAATGCACCAAAATAACATACCCTATTGTAAACGTTCTCTAAATAAAATATTTTTAAAAAAAAGACAATCTAAATAAGGGAGGGAGGTATGAAAAAAACAAATTGGGGGTTTCTTGGGCTGTCTTGTCTTGTTATTGTTGTTGTTTCTTATGTTCTTGAAAGACCTAATGTAAGCGACGCAATGGAAAGAGGGAGAATTGCGTTGACTGGACAAAACAAAGCCGAGCAAGAAACACAAAAACAAGTTGAAGCGGACCAGATAATCCACAAACGTCTCGGAATCAGATACATCAAGGATTCTCGAACTGGTATTTGCTTCGCTGTCTGCGGAGAGTACCTCAGCGAACTGTCTATTGCGACAGTTCCGTGCGAGAAAATTCCGCCCGAGTTACTCACAACCGCAAAGTGAGGAAACTCGTCGATGAAATACACCCGCCACAAGGCTTGACCTTGTGGCGGTAGTTTTTTTATGTAAATATATCAACATGAACCTGAAACCAAAAATCATCGTTGTGCTCGGCCCTACTGCAACTGGCAAAAGTGACATCGCTGTTCAAATAGCCGAAAAACTCTCCGCCCAAGGTGGATCCGCCTTGGGCGGAAATGGTGCAGAAATAATAAGCGCTGATTCACGCCAAGTATATAAAGGTATGGATCTTGGTAGTGGTAAAATTACAAAAAAGGAAATGTTAGGAATTCCCCACCACCTTCTTGATGTTGTAAATCCAAAAACTTTTTTTTCAGTTGTTAAATATAAGGAACTTACCGAAAAAGCAATAGAAAAAATAATTTCTAAAGGCAAAACACCAATAATTTGTGGTGGCACTGGTTTTTATATAGACAGCATCGTAAAAAACATTGAATTACCTAAGGTTGAGTTAAACAAAAAATTAAGACAAAAACTTGAAAAACTTTCTGCAGAGAAACTCTTTGAAATGTTAGAAAAACTTTCGCCTTCACGGTCAAAAAATATTGATAAATTTAATAAAGTTCGTCTTATACGAGCGATTGAAATAGCAAAAACCCTTGGTGAAATTCCTAAATTAATTGAAAAACAAAACAAATTTGATTTTATATTTATTGGTTTGGACACCAACGATGCTATTCTTAAAGAAAGAATCGCAATAAGACTAATTAAACGTATTGAACTTGGAATGATTAAAGAAATTGAGAGACTTCACAAACAGAGTGTTTCTTGGAAAAGACTTGAATCTTTTGGGCTTGAATACAGGCAAACTGCATTTTTTTTGCAAAAAAAGATTACTAAAAACGAAATGATTAATAATCTTAATAATGAAATTTGGCATTTTGTAAAAAGACAGAGAACGTGGTTCAAGAGAAATAAACAGATAAAATGGTTTAAACCGAAAGAAATAAAAAGTGTTTTGAAATTTATTAATACTAAACTGAAGGTATAATTATAAATTTATGATAAAATATTCAATATGGATATTATAGAATTTCGTTCAAAAATTAAACCTAATGTAAAACTGATTGTTGGTGAAAATGAGTTTATCGTAAAACAAGTTATAAAGTTTAGATTCGATGATGGTAGTTATTATACCAAGTGCTTTTTAAATGATGGCTATGTTTTTGCAGATGATTTAACGAGTAACACTTATTTATTAGTACGCGAAGAAAAAACTAAGTTTGTTATACCATTTCCAAAGGAGATTATATTTAAAAAGAAAAAATTTGTTTTTTTATTTACAGCACACGCCATTGCAGAAGAAACGCAAGGTGAGGAAATATTTAAAAAGGGAGACAGCGAAAGATTTTGGGACTATAAATCAAGTGACAGTGATTACTTAAGTTTAGGAATAATAGATGAAACAAAAAAGAGATTGGATTTTTATGGAAAGATAATTGAACCAAACAAAGTTCGTCTTAAAAAGTAAAATTAGTTTTTATTAAATAAATCTACGGCCCACGAGGAATTTCGACCATTACATGGTCAGTACAGCTTTCCCATTTTTTCGCATGAGTACCTGCTCAAAAATATGGGAGAAGCTTTTCGAATCCTCGACGAAAGCTCTACCTAGAGCTTTCTTGGACCCAAATAAAAATCTCTCAAAGATTTTTATTGCGGGCCCACGAGGAATTTCGAAGCTTACAGCTTCAGTACACCTTTCGTATCGTACTCACTACGTTCCGTGCGCTATACTCAAGGTCTTCGAATCCTCGACACAAAAGTGCTCAAGCACTTTTTTTGCGGGCCCACGAGGATTCGAACCTCGGTCAATCGTTTTGGAGACGATTATTCTACCACTGAACTATAGGCCCAACGGAACAAATATAACACAAAATTTATAAATTAAAAACAAAAAAATCACCTTTCGGTGTTTTTTTTGTTTTCCTTATACTTATACTAATTCCTTATACTACTTTTTGATTTCTTTATGAACTGTGCTCTTTTTGCACCATTTACAAAACTTTTTGAGTTCTATTTTTCTCTCAACCAGCTTCTTGTTCTTTCTGCTATAGTAATTGACTCTTTTACAAGTCTTGCATGCGAGTTTGATTAATTGATCTTGTGACATGGTGTTAAATTAAAAAATTAAAATGAAAAAAGTAAAAAAATACTTAAATCACATACAAGACACTATAGCCCAAAAAAACAATAAATGCAACTACAATTTGACTTTTTCATAACTTTATAACTTTAAAACTTTCAACTTTATAACTGATTATAATTCTCCCATATCAGGAACAACTGTCTTAACCTTCCAGAACTTCTTGTGAAGTGCGACACGTGTCTCCTCGAGTTCGGTACTTTTTAGTACATGTAAAACAAAAATACACGCAATTATACCCAAAATACCAGCACAAAGCCCTTGCATAAATATACCGATCAAAGTATTAATATTAAAAATACTATCAAATATATTTAAACCTATATAAGCAATAAAACCCATTATTATTGAGGCTGAAAAACTTTGAAAAAGAGTCTTAAAAAGTGGTACAGAAAAGCCATTAAAATCTTTTTCAAAATATGTCCAAAGAATAATACAATTTATTATTTGTGCCAAAGCAAAACCACAAGCTATCATGAGTATCTTACTTCCTGTCATATCTTCTACCCTAAACAAATTTTCTATAAAATACCTAAAAAAAGTTGATGCTTCATATGTTTTTATAAACAAAAAGGAAAACCCAACAGAAGAAATTCCAGTTATTACACTTGTGTACAATGACTTTTTTGTATTACCCATTGCATAATAACCTCTTATAAAAAGAAGTACTAGAGACTGTGCAACTACTGATATTGCAAATATTGCCAATGCTGCAGCTGTAAGTTTCGTACTGGACCAACTAAATTCTCCGGCACCATAAATTGTTCTAACTATCTGTGCACGAAGCACAACAAACAAAACGCTTACTGGTATTGACCAAAAAATAATGTGTCTTGCGCCAGATACAATATGAGATAAAAATTCATCTTTATTACCACTAGAAAAACATTTTGCCAGTGTTGGAAATGCAGCTATAGAATAACTCACACCTATAATAGAGAGCGGTACTGACTGAAGGTTCATTGCAAAATTAAAAATAGTAATCGATCCATCTTTCATATAAGAAGCTAAACCCAAAAGAGCAAGAATAGAAAATTGTGTCATTCCTAATGTAATTGTCCTTGGTATTGATATTAAAATAACATTTTTTATTGAACTAAAATCAATTTTTAAGGGTGTAATTTTAAATAATCCACTTTCAATCACAAATGGTACTTGTATGGCAAGGTGCATAAGAGCTCCCAGTATTACACCGAGAGCAAGACCATAAATACCAAAAATTGGATAAAAGAAAAATATTCCTAATATGATTCCAAAATTATAAAAGATTGGACTTAAAGCATAAACTAAAAATCTTTTCCCCACTTGAGTTATACTTGCAAAAAAATTTGATAATCCTAAAAGAATAGGAGAAAGTAATAATATTCTAGACATTAATATTAACTCATTATATGACCCCAAACCTTTAAAAATATATGGTGCTATATATGGAATTAAAAAGAAAACTACGACACTAGAAAAAACGATAAGTATCGAGAAAAATATAAAAATACTTCTGATAAAATCCCTTGCGTTGTCATCCGAAACTTTCGTTTTCTCAATAATAAACGGAACCAAAACTGAAATAGAAATCATTGAACCAACGGTTACGAAAATAAAATCTGGAATTCTAAAAGCAGAATAATAAATATCCAAAATATGACTTGTGCCAAAAGTTGATGCTAATATTCTATCTCTAAAAAGAGCGAGCAACTGAGAAAGAAAAGCAAATATAGCTAAAAGATATGCAGCCTCATGTAGACCTTTTATCTCTTTATTAAATATATGAAAAAATCTTCTAACCATCGGTATGCGAAAATAAAAGCAACGAATAATAACGAAATCCTACGAAAATTACAACTCTAATACATTCAGGCTCCAGTATACAAGATAAGTGCATAAAATAAAAATGATAATTTTCGAAAATTTTTATCTATACAATTGGTCTAAATTATATTTTGCATTTATTCGTAACCATTCGTAACATTCGAACAATTTTTGTATTGTGTAAAAGAAAAAGGCGCACCTTTCGGTGCGCCCTTTTCATAACCTTTATACCTATAAGCCGAATTCTGTTTGTTATATTACTATAACAAGATAACCATCTATCTGGGCCAAACATTACTGTTTGGCTCAAGCGGCGCTCCCACCTGAGGCGGACCCGGCCTTGCACCAAGGTAAGGAATTTTGCCGTTGCACCCTCACCTCTCGATGAGATTATTCCCGAAGGAACCCTAGCCTTTCGGCATCAGCGTCACTGTTCGCACCTCTCATATTGCTATGGACGGGCGTTACCCGCTACCCTTCTCCACAACTTTAACATCGTGGTGGTGTTCGGACTTTCCTCCCTAGCTGTAAAGCTAGAGCAGTTATCCAATACAAAGGTAAAAGAATTATACAACATACTGGCATTTTTAGCAAATTAAATTATAAAAAATCATCATTAATTATATGATGAAATTTAATTTTAATTATCTATTTATTTTATAACCCTATTGAATAAAGTATGATTCTAATAATTCCTTTTGCTAACATTGTAATACAAATTCCAATAATTCCAATCATCATATATATATCACCCACATCCCTTTTTTCGTGCTTTTCCGTTTCTCTAATAAACATAATTATTCCCCAAACAATAAAGGCAATGGAAATGGCCATCAAAAAATATATTAATGGATAAATTATATAATTAAGAATCTTTGGTAAATACTCACTAGATGAAACATTATTAATATGACTGCTTCCTTCGGCGAACACTTTTTGAATTAAAAAGTCCATTTTTTATTTTAAGTTTAAATAGAATTTTCACTTACCACATTAATATTTGATAGGGCAGAATTTGTTTGTGTCACAATAAAACCCCATAGAGTTACTATGACAAACAAACTGATAATGCTCCAAATGATGCGGACTTTTGCTTTTGAGCTGGCGTCGTCGTTTGATGCAATAATTTTTTGAAAAATGCTCCAAATCAAAAAAACAATATCTAGTGCGACAACCAACGGTACGATAAAACTAAATATATTCATTATCAATTTTGGCATATCTACGCCACCAATATTTGCGCTTTGGGCGAAAGTTAATAAAGGAAATGTTCCAACGATAATGCTTGCTAAAATTTTTTTCATATTTTTTGTATAACCAAATATTTGATTTGATTAAATGTATCCAGCACCTTCGCCGGAAATTAAACTTACTTAATAAATAACAGAAATAATAACCATCGAATTATACAATATGTATATAATTTTAACAAACACAAAAAAATATGATTACAAAATAAAACCACGTTGCCAATTATGCAACGCGGTTTTATTTTTATAATTATTTAATTTTATAATCCCATTGTTGAGAGTATTATACCTATAATACCTCTCGCGGAAATCATAATAAACAACCCGATTATTCCCCATAATATACGATTGTAACCTTCTTGTCTTTTTGCGGAATCTCCTGCTTGTTGAACAAAAGTCATTATTCCCCAGAGAAAATACAAAACTGATACAGCCATAGTTAGATAAACTAAAGGATAAACTATATTGTCAATTATATTATTCAGTAAATTGTTTACTACAACACTATCTGTAGCAGCATATGCAACTGGAATTAAAAAATTGAACATGTTCTATTGTGGTAATGGATTTCCTATGACTGCAGTACCATTTCCAGTACCAAATGTTGATTGTAATATTCCAACAAGACCCCAAATGGATACCATAACGAAAATTGCAACAATACCATAAATCATTTGTTCCTTTGCTTTCTTTTTCTTTTCTTCATCACCAGCTATTGCAAACATAAAAACTTCAAATATGAACCAAACAACTGCTAAAGAAATAATAATTGGTAGAGCATAATTCAAAAGGGACTTTAACATAGCCATCAAACCAAAAACTCCCTGACTTGGAGTATAATTTTGTGCAAAGGCCATCAAAGGAAATGCACTAACCAAAACACTTGCTAAAATTTTCTTCATATTTTTTATTTATCTAGTCTTTTTTGACGTAGATGTTAATCAAAAATTAATTTGATTGATTAATAAATTAAGCTAATAAAATAATGCGACCGTTAAATTACTCAATAATTATATGACTTGTTATTACAATATGCAAGCCCCCGCTTGTTGATACAAACTCACGTATTTTGGCTGTAAAATGACTAGAAACGAGGAATTTGATCCTGCATATTTAAAGGTGCACTGCTGTTTTTGGTTCCAAAAGTAGATTGCAAAATACCGACTAATGCCCAAATTGAAACCATAACAAAGATTGCAACAATGCCCATAACCATGTAGCCCTTTGCCTCTTTTTTCTTCGTCTCATTATCGGTAATTACATAAACAAATATATTGAAAATAAACCACACAATTGTAAGAGAAATAATAAGTGGAAATATCTTACCCAATATAGAATTGGCCATATCTATCAAACCCCCCACTCCATTTCCATTGTAGGTAATAGATGTATTGTTTGTAGGCTGAACTGTGTTTGCAGGTTGAACTGAATTTGTTGGTTGCACTGTATTTGCAGCTGCAATTGGATTAGAACTTGATTTTTCTTCGGGGGTTGGAAATCTATTTGCTCCAGTTATTTGATCTGGAGTAACAAATGGACTACAACCACCAAACCAACCCCAACCCAATGGATCATTCCAACAAGCATAAGACACACCTGGCATTAAAATAAACGCAAACGCAATCAAAACCATAACCTTGCTAATATTTTTTTTCATTTTTTTATATATTTATTATTAATAACTAATAAAAACTTCACAATTTATATAATTATTCGGGAATTTGTAATAAATTTAATTGCCAAGTTTGAGCGGTGGAATAGTAACATTTTGCGGTGTAATACTTTTTGTATCGCTAAAATTAAAAGTGTCCTTTAATATAGCTACAATTCCCCACATTGATACCATCACAAAAAGACCGACGATCCCATATAACATAAATTCTCTGCTTTCTTGTTTTTTGTCAGCATCAGAAATAAAATATTTGAAAACACCCCAAACAAAAACAACTGTCGAAACGCTCACAAGCAACACAGTTAATGGATTTGCAATACAATATATAGCAACTTTAACCAGTTCACGAAAACTACTGGCGTTTAAATTGCAACTAAAATCTGATGCGGCATAAGAAACACCAAACATTCCTAAATATAACAGAGTAGAGATTAAAATTGCTGATTTTGTTTTTTTGAAGATATTTTTACCCATATAATTATTATAACTTATTTAATGTACCGACAATAATTTTTGCAATGAGTTTTGCACCAAGAAGAATGACTGTTCCTAAACACACATTATAAAAAACTTCCTGAGCTTTTGTAATTTCACCCGGATTACCTTGTGCTTTAATGAATAAAAAACCTGAATAGATAAAACCTAATACTGCGCCGACACTTATAATTTGTACAGCATAATCCAAAACGGAAGAAACAAAACTAGAGATACTAGTACTAAACTTTAGCGGATTTTCTATTTGAGCCGAAACAAGTAATGGAGAAACCATTAAAAAAAAGACGAAAGATGTGGCAGATAATTTGATTATATTATTTTTCATTTTTAATTATATTAATTTTATTACTAGAACATTATATCATAATATATAATTGTCGATACTGTGTGACAAAAAACAACTTAACTACTTTAAGAAACGCAAAGCATCAACATCGGTATTCACGAATGCTGTAATAACCGTCTTAGTGACTAACCAAGCACCAACAACGATTAACAGCCCCCATAAAGTTTTTTCAAACATCTCTTTTGCCTCTGTTTTTTTGGCCGGATCTGATGGATTTAATAGCATTTTACCACCCGCTATTGAAAATGTGATTGCCGCAATCGTTCCGGCAAGGCTCAAAAACCATTTAAGAATTCTGTTTACAAAAATCATAGCTTCGTTAAAATCGCAACAGTGTTGTATGGAACCATCAGAATTCCTTGCGTTTCCACATTGGACTAAAGGCGTCCATGTATTTGGATTTGAATAATATTGATTTGTTGAAGTACTACAAAATTCCATTCCTACAACAATATTTGCAGCAAAAGAAAACATGAAAAATGCAACTAATACACTCGCAGATATTTTTTTAATTTTTGATTGCATTATAAATTTAATTTAATTATTAATAATACTAAAAATATATACTTTCTACTTCAATAAATTATCAAGTTCTATGCTTGCTTTCGCAACTGAGTCGGTTTCGTTCATTTTTCCAGTTTTAACATTTTCAACCATATCATAAAATATTTGATTTGTACTATTTGAATCAGGATCAATCCATCCTCTAGATATCAATGCGGAATTAAAAAAAATTGATTTTGCTGGATCTTTCGTTCCAAGAGAAATAAGATCTCTCCTAGCAGGTGCAAAATTCGTAACTTTTGTCAAAGTTGAAACTGAATCAGGTCCAATAAGCACTGAAAGTAAGTTGTAAGCTTGCAAAATATTTGGTGAAGATTTTAAAAGAGCAAAACCGTATAATTCACCATAGGTCATTTTTACCGAGGCTTTATCAGCTTGTGGAATTACAGCCACATCAAAATTTAGATTTGGATTTTTATCTTTAATATCTTGATACTCAGATGCAAAGCCAAAATATACTGCTAGATCCCCACTTAGAAAAGCTTGTTTTGATGATGGTAATGATTTATTCCATGAATAAACTGATTTTTTAGGATTTGAATATTCCATAAAGAATCGCAATACGGAAACAGCAGGTTTTAAAAGATTTGCTGATGACTGATAATCCAATTGCGATACATAAGAATTTCCGTCAAAAGAAACGATGGGACTGCCAGCTTGCATAATCATAGTGCTTAATAAGGCTTTCGCATTGTTAACATTTTTAAATTCTCCAAACGAAACAAGACTTTTTGTAATATCAGAGCCATTTGTATATTTGGATATTTTTTCAGCCAAAAGAGAAAATTCCAACCATTTTGCCGGCGGAATTGCTATTCCAGCATCTGTAAAAATATCTCTATTCCAATACATTACCAAAGGATCCACAAAAAATGGCAACGCGAATATGCCCGTGGGCTGTAAATACAATTCGCCTTCTTGAACAAATGTATCGAGAAAAGTTCTGGCAGGAATTGACGGTATAATATTTACTTTATCTAAATATCTTTTTTCTAAAGTATGAGGAACAAGAATTGCATCTGGCGCTTTACCTGTAGCAATCGCTTCAACAAGATCGGCATCAAATGTTGAAAGGTTTTTAAATGTATAGGCTAATTGAAAATCAATCTGTTTATCTTGCTTGTATTGACTTACATAATTATCAAAAGTTTTTTTGTCCACTATACCCCAAACTTTAATTTCAACTTTGTTATCTGTCGGGCTCGATGCTTTATAAGTAGAAAATGCTACTATACCAACAATTATCAAAAAACCGAATATGACGGTAAGAATTAATTTGAATTTGTTTGCGTTTAGATCCATGTTTTAAAAATTAATAATTTAAAATTTTCGTTGACATTCGTAATTATTCGTACAATTTTCGTATTCTGTATTATTTACGGAAAATTATACCATAATGTTGAGCACCCGCACCAATACTTCTATCTTCCTTGAAACCGTGTTTTTCAAAAAGTTTTTTTGCCATTTCTTCGCTGAAAACATCTTGTGGTTGTGGGCCAACTCCGCCAAACGAACTTGCCCAATCAATAAACAAAACTCGTCCGCCAGGTTTCAGAATTCTTTTCATTTCCATACAGGCATTATCTTTCTTTTCCAATTGAAAAAAAACATTTGAAGCTATAACCGCATCTAATGAACTTTCTCTCAAGCGAGTTCCACCCAAATGATCCAAATCTCCCCAGATAATATCAACATTGTTTAAATGTCTAATATTTCTTGCTTCGTTTTTTAATTTTTCAAGCAAATCTTTTTGAACATCAACTGCGTAAACTTTTCCGCTAGGACCAACGGCTTCAGCGGCAGCAAAAGAATAGAAACCTGAACCAGCACCAAAGTCGGCAACAAAATTGCCTGGACCTAATGAAAACTGTTGAATATTTTCTTGTGGATCTGAAAACATGATTGGAAATCTTAGCGAATGCTAAATGAGCTAAGATTTCCAATCACCCCGTCAAATTGACTTTTCATTTGACCGGGGTAACTCTCGTCGCCCACAACATTCGATTTATTAATTTACTTATCTATTATAACTCTATAAAAAAATAAAGTCTACAAAGAAAATGGACGGCCTGTTGCACAGGCCGTCCACAAACATCTTTTCTCATTTTTTTGCACCTTTTTGAGCCTTAAGATACTTTGTGCCAAGGGCAACTAATTGATTGTCTATATCCGAGACAGTTTCAAATTTCTCAAACCCCTGTCTCTGCCTCTGCGCTTCAAGCCTCTCTTGTTCAATTATTACACGTCGCCTCTGTGCCTCTGGATTAAATCCGTGCGAATGATTGCTCATATTAGATTCTCCTTTACGGCGTCTCTACCTCTTCCATCATAATTGTATCACAGCAAGAAACATTTGGACAATTTAATTTCAGACAAGGTACGACATTGTCTGCACACCAAACATTTAATCATATTAACAAAAAAAACAAAAAGGGTGGCCCGCCATATAATATGCAGGCTCGGACAAGGCAATGCCTTGTCCGACTACAAGTGCACAAAAAAAACAAAAGACGGTCTGCGTGTAAACACGCAGACCGTCAATACCCCATTCCAAGGTGATATCTCTGTTTTCGGACCTCTTATTTGCATTCTTCTGCAAGAGCGTTTGCAAACGCTTCAATATGTTTGCAGGTTTTAAAAAGAGAAGATGCGTATTTTTGAGCTTCTTTCAAAATCTTCTCCTTTTTCTCGATTAGAGCTAAGTCTTTTTTGGCAGCACCAACCAGCGCGGTTTTTTTGAGCATTCTCAAAATTTTCACGCCAAATGACAGCTGTTCCTTGCAACTCGCTAAACCAGCCATTATCTGCGGGTCGAGCTTGCAAGCTTCTTTCATAATCTCGTAGTCCGAACGCTTTTTTGCCTTTTTTGTGGTCATGAATCCTCCCGTAATTTGTGCTTTCGACAAATACAATAACATAAAATAATAAAATTCAAAAGGCGGTTTTGCTTTCGCAGACTCGCCTTTTACCGTAACTTCGTTCCTAAATTTATTTTTAAATTTTAACTTTATTTTTACTCTTTACTCTTTACTTTTTAGACTTCTTTAAAATTACCAAGGACTCACCTTTTCCCGCTTCGCTCCTCAAGGAGAGACCTTTGTAATTTTAAATGCACGTAATCGATGCAATCGAATCTCCTTCTCTCAGCTTCATAATTCTTACACCTTGAGTTTGTCTGCCAAGACTTGGAATTTCTTTTATTTCAACTCTTATCACCTGACTCTTTTTTGAAATCGCTGCGATTTCCTCTTCCTCTTCTGTAACAACTTTTGATGCAATAATTTTGCCGGTTTTTGGTGTAACTTTCATTGTAATAATTCCGGAACCGCCTCTGCCCTGAACTTTGTATTCGCCTATATCTGTTTTCTTTCCATAACCGTTTGCACTGATTACTAAAAATTCTGGGTTCTTCATCTCTTTCTTTATCACATCCGTGCCGACAATAAAATCTCCCTTATCAAGTTTCATTCCTCGTACACCTGATGCATTTCTGCCCATTACTCTGACATCTTTATCTTTAAATCTTATAGCTTGACCTTCTGATGTTGAAAGGATTACTTGATCACCTTCTGACATAAATAAAGCTGAACGAAGTTCATCTCCTTCATCAAGTGATATTGCAAGCAATCCGTTTCTTCTAACATCCTTGAAAGCATCGGCATCAACTCTTTTCGCTGTACCATTTTTTGTAACAAAAATTAGTGAAAGTTTAAGATTTTTTAATTCCTTTGGCATCGCGAGTACAGAAGTTATTTTCTCTTCTCCGGAAATTGAAAGATAATTTACAATGGCTTTTCCTTTTGTTGCCCTCTTTCCTTCAGGCAATTCGTGCATTTTTACTTGATATGCCTTTCCTTTATCGGTAAAGAATAAAATATCGTTGTGTGTGGTTGCAGTAAGGAAATGGGTAATAAAATCCTCATCTTTTGTATCAAGGTCTACCACACCAACCCCTCCTCTTTTTTGTTTTCTGTATTCATCTGGACTTGTTCGCTTTACATAACCACCGGCTGTAAGAACGAGCATGTTTGGTTCATCAGGAATCAAATCCTCTTCTGAGAAAGATTTTACTCCGCCTTTTACAACCCTTGTTCTTCTTTCATCACCATACTTTTCCTTGATTTCAACAAGCTCATCTTTCATAATTTGTAAAATTCTCTTTGTTTTCGAAAGAATATCTTTCAAATCTTCAATAAGGGCCTGAACAGCCTTGAGTTCGTCTTCGATTTTCTTTCTTTCAAGGCCAGCGAGCTTCTGAAGCTTCATTTCGAGAATCGCGTTTGCCTGGATTTCAGAAAACTTAAAGGCTTTCATAAGCTGAGCCCTTGCATCATCTACATCTTTTGATTTCTTTATGAGCTTTATAATCTCGTCAATGTGATCAAGCGCTTTTTTCAAACCAAGCAAAATATGCTCACGAGCTTGCGCTTTTTTCAAATCAAATTCAGTTCTCTTTTTTATAACTATTTTTCTGTGTTCAATAAATTCTTCCAAAAATACTTTGAGTGATAAAGTTTTTGGAACTCCATTTACAAGTGCAACAAGGTTGAAGTGAAACTTTTCTTCAAGCTGGCTATGTTTATATAAATAATTTAATACGCTTTGTGGTTGAGCACCATTTTTTAAATCAATTGCGATACGAATATCTTTTGCAGATTCATCTCTCAAACCTTTTATACCTTCAACTTTTTTCTCGCGAACAAGATTTGCAATAGCAATAATAAGCTCAGCTTTATTTACTCTATATGGAATAGAAGTAATAATAATCTGAAACGCACCTTTTTTATCCTCAACTATTTCTGCGTGCCCGCGAGTTAAAACTCCGCCACGACCAGTAGAATATGCATGTTGAATATCTAATTGATTATAAATTGTTCCACCTGTTGGAAAATCAGGACCTTTTATAAATTGCAATAAATCTTCTGTTGTATCATCGGGATTATCGGCTAAATGCAAAGTTGCATCCACGACTTCAGTAAGATTGTGAGGTGGAATATTTGTCGCCATACCAACTGCAATACCTAGGGTTCCATTTAAAAGTAAATTTGGAACTGCAGCGGGAAGAACCTCTGGCTCCTTTTTGGTATTATCATAGTTTGGTCTCCATGTAACCGTTTCTTTATCAAGATCTTTCAACATTTCTCCGGAAATCTTTGACATCTTCGCCTCTGTATATCTCATGGCAGCGGCAGAATCTCCATCAATGTTTCCAAAATTTCCTTGACCAATAACAAGCGGGTAACGAGTTGCAAAATCTTGAGCAAGCTTTACCATTGCTTCATAAATAGAAGCGTCACCGTGAGGATGGTAATTTCCCATAACTTCTCCAACTACCCCTGCAGATTTTCTTGTTTTTGCACCTGCAGTAAGACCCATTTGTCCCATCGCATAAAGAATTCTTCTGTGAACTGGTTTCAATCCGTCGCGAACATCTGGAAGAGCTCTCTGTGTAATAACAGACATGGCATAATCCAAATAAGATTCTTTCATCTCTGTTACGATATTTCTATTTGAGAGTGCTCTGTGCTCTCCGCTATTTTCTTTTTCTTTTGACATTTTATGTTACGAATTAACGAATAATACTAATGATACGAATGGCTACAAATAATTAAATACTGAGTTTTTTGCGTCTTTGCGAGGAACGGAGTGACGTGGCAATCCAGGTTAAATTATATTTAATTAAAATTTGAATCCCAAGTATACTACTTTTTTATAAAAAATTCCACATAAAATAGTTGAAAAATCGATATTGATAATTTATTAAAAATAGAAAACCCCGCCAGAACGACCCTTAGTCGGGATTTTCTGGCGGGGTTTAGTGACAGCTATTTATGTAGGTTGCTAGCGAACAAATAGCTCCAGCTACCTTCTGCCCGTGTATCAAACGATTCAAAGTAAACCACATTCGGACGAAGTTTTGTTGACAATCGTTTAAACATGCTGTTTCGTTCACTGCACTGATTACAAGATCACGCAGATCATTTTGACTACCCCTTTCTGATAACTTAAGGTTTTTCAGAAACGTAATTGCATTCATATTATTTTCTCCTTTACCCATGCACCTCTAAAACAATACTAATACATATTTGATAACAATTCAATCCATTATCAATAACTACTGAGGAGTTGAACTTGAAGTGGAAGCTAACTTTATCTGCTCTATTATTTCTGTTGAGCTACTAAAAGTTTGTTCTAACGCTGAACCCGCTTGATCAAAAATTTCTGAGAATGAATTTTTCATAGATTCAAACTGTGCATTTTTCCTTGGAATATCATCTTTCTTTTCACTCCATACGGCATTTAAAGCAAAATTTAAAATTATTACTAAGACTGTCAATAAAATCGCCAAAAAAAGAGAAAAATTTCTCTTTTTTTGCAACGGCCATTTTTTAATTTCATTAATAAAATTATTAATTGACTTCATTTTTTTATTTCAAACCTTAATTTTTTGGTTTTCGTAGGGTTTCGTTCACCCGTTAAAGTTTTGACTGACGCATTAAGCTATTCGCTTAATGCCAGTAAAATCTTTGATTTTACATCAGTCAAAATTTTTTCGGGTAAATATTTGCAGTCTTTATTTTCGCATATTAAGCAACTGAAAGAACCACGACATCACCTGTCTTACCCTCTAAATCTTTTCTTCTTACTGTAAGCTTGTCAATGGGCTTGACAGCATCCTCTCCCGCCTCCTTCAAATATTTCTTAAGAGAATCTTTTATTCCTACATCACCAAAGTGCATAGGGATAATTATTTTTGGTTCTATTTCTACAGAAAGCTTTTCTGCCTTTGCTGCATCAATTACATTATTATCACCAATAGGAAGGAATAAAATATCAACATCTCCAAGTGATTCTTTTACTTCTGAAGAAAGATTTATATCTGAAAGTGCACCCAAGAAACAAATATTCATATTTTCAAGCGTGACTGAATATATTGTGTTTATTCTCTCCTTTCCATCATACATTGATTTTGAAGCAAAACCTTTTATAAAAACGTCCTTAACTTCATACTCTCCCGGACCTGAAATAACAAAGGGATCCTTTCCATTATAAGAAAGATTTTCCACACCATTCATATCTGGATGATTTAAACTCACAAGCGCTATATCAGCAAAAAATCTTGTTGGTTTAAATTTTGAATCCTTAGAAATTGGATTAAACGCGATCGTGATGTCGCCAAACTGAACTTTAAAAAACTCTACTCCTTGGTATGTGATAATCATATCGAGCTATTATAACAAAAAAGTAGTAAATCGCAATAAATAATATTATTAAAATACAATTGACTTTTATTACCAATGAGTTAACTTATATAATGGTGGCACAAAGGAGCGTGATAAAATGATATACACACACGAATTAACAAGAATTCCGAAAAAAATACAAAGGAGATATAATATCGGAAAGACGGTTAAAATAGTTAACGATGGTTCAGTGGGTGGAGGAAATTTTACTTTCCTCAATAAAGCGGGAGAAACCGTCTCAATAGATGCGGTCGAACTCTCTGGCACTAATATCATGGTGCAAAAAATATAACGAAAAGGATCACTGGTGCCCGGCGTGGAAACACGCCGGGCTTACTTTTTATTTTTCCTTGCATTTTCTCCTAGATATAGTAATCTTCACTCTGTTAATTAAGTTGCACAAAAAGCTAACCTTCTGGCGTATCCCTAAAGCCTTTTGTAATCAGTTTGTTTTACGGCTAAAACAGTTTTTAATAAAACTGTTCGCCCGAACAAATTTTTTACTAAAAATTTGTTCTAGGGGACAGAAAACTTTTTGTTTCGCTCATGCGAAACGGATAAACATTATTAAGGTTTATCAGTGCCGGTTTTTTTATTGAAAAATAAGAAGCGGAGCGACTATATTTTTCTGTATCCAGCGAAGCCGGATACCGAAAATAATAAAGAGCGAAGCGATTATGTTTTCTCGCATCCGGCTAAGTCGGATATTGGAAAATTAAAATAGAAACCTAATCGACATTAATAAAATGGCAAAAGAAAAAGTAGTTAAAGTAGAAGATGAAAAGACAAAAGCCAAAAACAATAGTTTGATGGCGAAGTATTTCAATGACACAAAAAACCCACCAATGGCGGGCGAAGTTGTTGAAGGAAAAGTAATAGGAATTGAAAAATCTAGAGTTTATGTAGATTTACAACCCTACGGTTCTGGTATTATTTATGGAAAAGAATTTATTACAGCAAGAGATGTTATCAAGAAATTAAATATTGGTGATGTTGTTTCAGCAAAAATTGTTGATCATATAAACAGCGAAGGATATATTGAACTTTCTCTAAAAGAAGCAAGACAAGCTCTTATTTGGGATGAAGCAGAAAAAGCTATCAAAAACAAAACAACGTTTGAACTTCCTGTTCAAGAAGCAAACAAAGGAGGTCTTATCGTTACATGGCAAGGTATTATTGGATTCCTTCCCGCTTCTCAACTTAAATCTGAACACTATCCAAAAGTTTTAGATGGCGACAAAGATAGAATAGTTGAAGAATTGAAAAAACTTGTTGGACAAAAAATATCAGTTGCAATTATTACAGCTGTACCAAAAGAAGGTAAACTTATTTTCTCAGAAAAGAATCTTGAGAAAAAAGAAAATCAAAAGAAAGCTGATAAATATAAAGT
>CAINLW010000034.1 GCA_903850545.1 uncultured bacterium | reverse complement strand
TGATGACTCTTTCTTGGAAACTCAATCTTTTAAATGATTTTACTTTGTTTTTGTTCCTTGTTATTGTTTTCGCCATAATTATTAATCTTACACTTTAGTTGCGATTATTTCTTGAACTCAGAGATTAGTCAGTTGTTATAAAAAGGAAAATGTGTTATAAATAGTACTCAGTTAAATTAATTATTTAATACATTGAATATAAGAGTTAGAATAAATCACCAAATAAGAGTCCCCGAAATTCGCGTCATTACTGAAGATGGCCAAAATCTAGGAATATTGTCTGCAAGTGATGCTTTAAAAAAAGCACAGGAAATGGGATTGGACTTGATAGAAATATCACCTAATGCCGTCCCTCCTATTGCAAAAATAATGGATTATGGTAAATTTCAGTACACAGAAAAGAAGAAGCAGAAAGACTCAAAATCTAAGATTCAAAACATAGAAATTAAGAGTATTCAGGTCAAAATAGCCACAGATGAGCACGATCTCATCATGAAGGCTGAGAAAGCTTCTGAATGGCTAAAAGAGGGTCATAGAGTAAAACTTCTTTTGTTTCTTTCGGGAAGAGCAAAGTTTTTAAACAAAGATTTCTTAAATGAAAGATTACAAAGACTTCTAAAACTTATCACTGAAGAATACAAAATAGCTGAATCACCACAAAAAGGACCAAAAGGAATAACTGTAACGATAGAAAAGATTAAAAAGTAAAGAGAAAAGAGTAAAAATATAGTTAAAAATTTAAAATTAATATCATGAAGACTAACAAATCATTTGCAAAAAGAATAAAAGTTACAAAAAACGGTAAAATTATTGGTAGAAAAGCTGGACAAAACCACTTCAATGCTAAAGAAAGCCGAAGTAAACAACAAAACAAAAAAAGGGCTTTAAAAGTATTTTTTAGCAACAAAGCAAAAGCAAGATTTCTTCCAGGCAAATTTAAATAAGATACGGAATATTATACGAATAAAACGAATTGAAACGAAAATTTAATTTTAATAATAAACACAAAATACAATGACCAGAGTAAAAAGAGGCGTATTAAAAACAAAAACTAGACGAAATGTCCTTAAAATGACAAAGGGCTATCGTATGAATAGAAAGAACAAAGAAGCAGAGGCAATTACAGCAATAATGCACGCTGGAGCCAGTGCATTCGCCCACAGAAGAGACAAAAAAGGTGATATGAGAAGACTCTGGAACGTTAGAATCAATGCTATGCTTAGAGAAAATGGTTCAACATACAGCAAATTTATTGATGTTTTAAAAAAGAAAAACATTCAAATAGATAGAAAGATGCTTTCATCAATGGCACAAGAAAATCCTGAAACGTTTAAGAGATTGATGGCACAGACAAAATAAATATAAAATAAAAAGCGACTCGTTTACGAGTCGCTTTTTATTTTGTTTAAGTTATCTTTCCCCCTGTTGTCATTCCAGCGGAGCCGGGAATGACAAATACTTTTGTTTACATTTCTCTCTTATACTAATTCAACCGACTCTCCATACTCAGGATATTCTGCATTTATATCAAGCTGATCGCGAAGTTTTTGCACCAAAAACAAAGATGATTTTGGCTCACCCATAACAGCAAAAACTTTCTTCAAATTTCCATTTTGATTTGCTGTTTCAACAAAAGAGATTAAATGATCAGAATCTTTATGTGAAGAATATCCTTCAATTTTTATTATTTCGGCTCTTACTGGCATATCTTCACCATAAATTCTCACTGATTTTGCGCCATCTTCGAGTTGTCGTCCTAGCGTTCCGACTGATTGATATCCCACCATCAAAATTACAGCATTCTTATCTCCAACATGGTCTTTTTCATGTTGTACTACTCTTCCACCATTAGACATTCCGGAACCAGCAAGAATTATTTTTGGATTTGGAGTTAAATCAATTTTTTCCGAATCACGAGAAAGTATTGTGTCTTTTAATTTTGGAAAACTAAAAACATCATCGCCACCTTCTATTTCATCGCAAACAGTTTTTTTCAAATAATTGCAATATTTTGCATATATCTTTGTTATTTTTATCGCCAATGGAGAATCTAAAAACACAGGGATTTGACTGAGTTCTTTGTTTTCAAAAAAATCATTCATCTCATAAAGCAACATTTGTGTTCTTTCAAGAGAAAATGCCGGAATAATCAAAAGTTTCTTTTTCGAAATTATATCTCGTATCGTTTCTTTTAATTGATTCCTTCTCTCCTCTTTTGGTTCATGATTTCTATCTCCATAGACACTTTCCATAATAATATAATTGGCGTCTTTGATTTCCTCTGTATCATTCAAAAGTAGAGATGGTGAATTACCCAAATCACCGGTGAAAACTGTTTTGGTTTTAAAGTCGTTAATTTCTATCATAGCAGAACCTAATATGTGACCTGAATCCCTCATGTACATAGACACGCCATCACCTAAGCCAAAAGTTTGATGATATTCTGCTGTCTCCCACAAACTCAAAGCTTTTTCAACATCCTGTTTTTCATAAATAGGTAAAACGCCGTGTTTTCTAGAGTCAGCATCAATTATTTTAAGAGCATCATCAAACAAAACAGATGCGATTTCTTTTGTTGGAGGAGTGCTTATAATCCTTCCAACAAATCCGTCTTTCACAAGTTTTGGAATCCTACCTATATGGTCTATATGAGCATGAGTAACTAGTAAAAAATTGATTGTTTTTGGATCATAAGGAAAAGGTTGTCTGTTAAAATTATCAGAAACACTTGTTCCCTGCATAAGCCCGCAATCTATAAGGATTTTTAAATTTCCGTCGGAAGATTTCAATAAATAATTTGCCCCTGTAACAGAACCTGTTCCTCCGTAAAAAGTTAAATTCATTGTATTAGATGTTTCCATAATTTTTAATTAGTTGATAAAGTTACTGCAAAATTTTTTGGGTGTTTTATATCAGCCACCAAACATTTTGCTTTCTTATTTCTTATAAAATATAAAAAGGCTATTACTCCACCAACCAAACTGTTAAAAATATCTAATGACGCATCTTTCCAATAACTAATATTATTTAAAGAAGTAAATTTAATAACTAATTCGTATATTTCCCAAAAAATAGCGAGTATAAAAACAGTAATCAACATTACGAGCAACGCTTTCTTTTTATATCCATAGATATTATCAATATGCCTAATTTTTAAAGATAGCCACAAAGCCATGAGAGAAACTCCAAAACCGGCAATAATATGAACTGGAATATCAAGCCATCTATAATTCCAATACCAACTATTTTTTAAAGAAAAATAATGTAAAACCACTATAAAAATAATGATTAAAAAAGAAATTATAAAAAGTTTTTTGTTAGGCATGATTGATTTGAGTAAATTAAAAAATATAAAAGTAAAGAGTAAAAAATAAAGTTTAAAATTTAAAAATTAGTTTTTTGTAGCCATTCGTAACATTCGTACAATTTTCGTATCGTGATAATTATATCAAAAAAAACATATAAAATATATAAAAATCAAAATTTTTCCAAATAAAAATCCCACCATTAGGTGAGACTCTTATTACGGATTACTGGATGAGGATTACCCATATGTAAATATAGGTGGGTGTCCTCGATGTTGCACCAAGGTGTAACAAAAGTTAGACTCCCTGAAAAAAATTTAAGCGGATAATCCTGTCCTAATAATCCTACACTAATTATACTCCTTCTATATGAATGTCAACAAATTCATTGAATATGACATAAATAATGTTCTCTGTAACTGCATGTAAAAAACTAGGCCTATTCTATTAAGGATAAATAATACAAAAGGCGGGTTTGTTTTCACAAACCCGCCTTTTGTTATTTTTCACCAACAATCAATAAATATTTATTGATGATCTGACAAATCCCCTTTCAATTTCTCTATAAATCTAGCTGCTGCATCTTGTCCACCAAGTCCAAATGCTAGACCTAGAGCCAAAGCTACTGCTATTACAATTCCTGTAAATAGAGTTTGAATAAATGGAACTGCGATTCCAACTTGCATTACTGCTGCAAGAATAGCAAAAATCCAAATTGCCCATCGTGTAACTCTACCTGCAAAATTAACTGATTTCATACCAGCTGCTTTTGCTGATCCAACAACTATTTTTTCCATAGATTCAGCAACAACTGCGGCAATCAAAATCATAAGAACCGCTACTATTACGTTTGGCAAAAATGTTAGAACTACACCACTCAAAAATGTTGTGACTTCTTTCAATCCCAAAACATCAAGGGCTGTTACCAAAAATACTACTATGAAGAACCATTCAACCAATTTACCCAAGAAATATCCTGAGTTGAGTTTAAAACCGGCTTTCTCCATAACACCTTCAAATCCTGCTGCTCTCAAAGCACCGTCAACTTTTGCAAATCCGACAATCTTTTCTACCAATTTAAACAATAATGAACCTACTATCCAACCTACAATCACAATGATTATTGCAACTAACAAAGTTGGAATAAAATTTGCAACGCCTAACCAAACGTTTTGCAAAGATTCTGTCAAAACAACACTCCATGAACTTACCATAAATTATAATTAAATTATTAAACTAATAAATTAATACCCTTCATCTAGATTTCGCTAAATCTTGATGATTTAATCGTAAAAATTTAATATTTTTCGATTAATTCTGAAACCATTTCAGATTTCAATGACCTTGTTTACTGTCATATTATATCATTTAATTAAACAACTTGAAAACCCCCCTTTTAGAGGATGTTGACAACCCAATATACGAAAATTATGCGAATTTACCCGAGAAAATTTTGACTAATGTAAGATGAGAATTTTACTAGTAAACAAATAGCTACGAATAACGCTCAGCAAAACGAGTTCGTAAAGCAAATTCGTTCTATTGAGTGCAAGTAAACTAAAAAGCTACTGTTTGTTATAAAGAGATTTTATCTAGCAAAACTTCATGTGGATAATCTATAATATCGCGAATCAACTTGTCATTCATACCTGATCTATATTGAAAATCTGGTGTTTCAAAACATACATAAACCAATTCTCTACCAAGTTCTGCTTCAATTGATTTAATAACATTACTCAAAACATTCTTTTTTATATTATTTCCAACAACAAAAATATCTACACGACTATCTTTGTCTTGAGTAAACACTCCGGCCACAATAACCATTTTCAAAGCACCGGCCTTAGAAAGTCTTTTAACTATTTCTCCGCCTTCCAACATCTTTGTTTTAATTAACAATTGTTTAAGTGCGGTAATATAAGAAAAGTCTTGGTTTAAATAAAAGCCATGATTTTTTACTTTTTTTTCTTCACCTTTTTTGTTTTTAACAATTGTAATAAAATCTCTTTTTTTGATTAATTTTATCTTTTCTAAAATTGTAGTTTCTCTTTTGGCTACTTTCTTATTAACTTTTGATTTTTTACAAACTAAACCAATATCAAAAGTTTCCTCTTGATTAAAGAGAAAAAGTCTCATAATTCTAACTCTGGCTTCACTACCAAATATCGTTCCTAATATGTCCATAATTAGCTGACATTATAGCACTTTAATGCTGTTTTTCAATAACAAAATGACGACGCGTAAACGCGCCGTCATTTTGTTTTTGTTTTTATTCTATATACTATTTCAATGTTACTTTTCCTCCAGCTGTTTCAACTGCTTTTTGAAGAGCTTCTGCTTCTGCTTTCTTCATATCTTCTTTCAAAACTGAAGGAGCTGCATCTACTAAATCTTTAGCTTCTTTAAGACCAAGACCTAGAGCTTCTTTTACAGCCTTGATAACTGCAATCTTTTGAGCACCTGCTGATGTAAGTTCAACTTTAAATGATGACTTTTCTTCTGCTGCGGCTGCTGTTGGAGCTGCAGGACCTGCAACTGCTGCTGCAGCTGATACTCCAAAGTGTGCTTCAAGAACCTTTACAAGCTCGTGAAGATCTAATACTGACATTTTTTCTACTGTTGCTACCAAATCCTTGAATTTAGCAGGAACTTCTACCTTTTTTGTTTCTTCCATTGTTTTCGTTGGCCGAACATTTTGTAATCAAAATGTTTTAGGCGAATTAAATGATTAATAATTTTCTCTTTGTGTCATTCCCGCGTAGGCGGGAATCCAGTATGTAATTGTATGTCTTTGCGAGGAGCGAAGCGACGTGGCAATCCAGGTTGGAATTAAATTAACACTGGATCCCCGCATCCGCGAGGATGACAATCAAACTACGCTGTCTTTATCTTTGCAATCTGATCAAGTGCTACGACAAATCCCTTTATCGGAGAATTAATAAGATTAACGAATTGAGCATATAGAGTTTTCTGTGAAGGAATCATAGCTACTGCTGTCATTTCTTCAACTGTCATATATTTTCCTTCAAAAATACCTCCAACAATTTTTACATTGTCTTTATATTTTTTCTGGAAAGTAAAGAATTCTCGAGCTGGTGCCGTAAGATCGTCACCGTAAACTATTGCAAGTTCTCCAACAAATTCTGGCATAGTTCCTGCTATTCCAGCCTCCTTAAGAGCAATCTTTGCCAAAGTTTTTCTGACAACCATATAACCAACACCTTCTTTTCTCAAAGCTTTTCTCATTGCCATATCGTCTGAAACTATCAAGTGATGAAAGTTTGCAAACACAACTGACTTTGAACCTTTCAAAGCTTTCGCTATTGAATCAATCAACTCTTTCTTTTGTACTTTTGTTATCATTGATTTTTAATGAGCGAAGCGATTATAAAAATCATGACCCCGTCAAATTGAATTTTTATTTGACTGGGGTTACACACTTTCTTAATCACGCTCATTTATTTTAATAAAAAATCGACCTTATATTTATAAGGCCTCTAACTAATAGAGTTGACCCGTCAAAATTTTTATTAAAAAATTTTCTTCGGGCAAGCCTCGATCGGATTTCCTCCCTTTCGGGATACCGATTGTCTTTGGCCTTAATACTCAGTATATTAGCAGAAAATGGAGAAAAGTAAAGAAATATAATATGTTTTAATCAATGGCTACCTATAGCAAGATCGGTTCTTACAGCACATAAAACACTGTCAAAAAAATATTCTTGCGAGTTATTACTTTGGATCAGAGCGGACACAGCGTATATATTTACCCTGACT
>CAINLW010000033.1 GCA_903850545.1 uncultured bacterium | reverse complement strand
GCTCTCATCAAGAATGCAGATATGCCTAAGGACATTGCCAAGGAAATAAAGAAACAATTTAAATTATTAAACACCGAGTATGTAGCAGTCAGATCATCGGCTACAGCAGAAGATGGAGCAGAAAACGCCTGGGCAGGTCAATTAGACTCATATCTAAACACTAAGGAATCAAATCTCCTAGAAAAAGTCCAACACTGCTGGGCCTCATTATTCACTCCTCGAGCCATATTCTATAGATTCGAGAAAGGTTTACACAAAACAAAGATATCAGTAGCTGTAGTAATACAAAAGATGGTAAACAGTGAAATATCAGGTATAGCTTTCTCAGTCCACCCAGTCACAGAAGACAGAAATCAAATAATCATTGAAGCAGGATTTGGTCTAGGTGAAGCCATAGTTTCAGGTCAAATCACACCTGACTCCTATGTAGTAGAAAAAGAACCAAGAAGAATCATTGATACAAACATCTCTACACAAACTAGGGCTCTTTATAGAGTCAAATCAGGCGGGAACGAATGGCTAGATATTCCTGAACCAAAAGCTTCCTCACAAGTCCTTACAGAGAAACAAATACTCGAATTTGCTGATCTTATAATGAGAATAGAGAATCATTATGGTTTTCCTTGCGATATAGAGTGGGCATATGAAAAGAATAAGTTTTATATTACTCAGAGTAGACCGATTACGACGTTGAAAGAAGTTGTAGATAATAATTCTGATACAAATAAAAAAAAAGATAAAAATTTAAATCATAAAAAGGAACTTTCTAAGATTTTTTCTCGTGAGCAACACTTAGCATACTTTGAACTTTGGAAAATTAGCGATGAAATCGGGATTAGACTTTTTGGAGCCGACATTAAAAACAGTTTATTTATTATCTTACCTCCAGGACAGAAAGGGTCAGTTTGGTACGATATTAATGAAGTCACGACGATCAAAGAAAAACTTATTGAGACCTTCTGTGGTCATGGTGGTAAAAAGTTGCTTATGGAGTTGCGAAAGTATCAAAAACGTAGTTGGGCATATATAGGTCCTCATGTCTTAGGGAAGAAATATATCACTAGTTGGGTTGAATTTAAGCTTTTTTGGCATGCTCTGACTGAATATTGGGTTTCAATGAACTCTTTTATATGGGAAGTATTCGATGATCCACGCTTACCAAAATTTGTAAAGAGAGAGATATTGGAATGGCGCAAACAGAGTGAACGATATTCCGAGCGAGCTAGTAGCGCTGAATTTATAGAAGCAACATATCCTCACCTTAAAGATATATGGAGATTTTTAACGTTGGATGAATTAGCGCGTGCTGTCAGTGAAAAAGTTTCTTCGGAAGAAATGAATAAATTTCTTTTACGCAAACGTGGTTGTTTTATGTTGAATGGAACTGTCTATCCAATAAATGAACTGATGGCGCGATTGGATGCAAGTTGCTTGAAGTTGCAAGAAGTCTCCGGTGATATAATTAGTGAAATAAAAGGGGTTGCTGTTTATGATGGTATGATTCGTGGTATTGTGAAAATAGTGACAGGATCTGATGATTTGAAGAAAATCAAGGAAAGTGATATTTTAGTTGCGAGTATGACGCACCCAGAATATGCATTAACCATGCAGAAATGTGGTGCAATTGTTACTGATGAAGGTGGAACACTTTGTCATGCGGCCATAGTTGCGCGAGAACTCAAAAAACCATGTATAATTGGCACCAAAATCGCCACACAAGTTTTGAATGACGGGGACTTGGTGGAAGTGAATGCAGATAAAGGCGTAGTTAGAATCATTAAAAAAGAGAAAGATAAAGAAGTATTATCAGACAACTTTGATAAAAATATTTTTACCGGAATAACAGATATAAATAATATTAATTTATCAAAATACGATTCTTTCCATCCATATATTTTTGGTGCTCCAATACATCCAATTTTTACTATTGCATGCGCGGAATCAATTTATTTATTAAAGGATTATTTAGGAGAGTCATATGACTATCTTTCTTTCCGCGTTGTAAATGGTTTGGGTGATTGGGTACATGTAACAGAAGATTTTGATAGAATTACAAACAAAATTGATGAAAAGGTGGCACAAAATAAGAATTTCTTACGAGTTACGGAAAAAATATACAAAAAGATTTGTAAAGATAAATATTCTGAATATTTTAAATTAAAAAAAGCTTCTGCAGATTTCTCCGAAGAAGAAATATTTACATTACTTGGTAAATCTTTTGATTTGATTGTATATGGTGTAGGAATAGCGCATTTAATAGAAGCATTTTCCAATGTCAAAAGTCATGTTCTTAAAAATGAATTAACGAAAATAATAAAAAATCCAATTGATCTTAATGAAGTTTTGAATTCTCTAACAACTCCTACGACAGAATCATTCATAAATAAAAAAGATAGAGATTTGGCCAATGTATTTAAAGAAAAGAATAAATCGAAACAAAAAGAATTACTAGGAAAGCATATTGAAAAATATTATTGGACTGAAGACAGTTATGCTGGTTCAAAGACAATTACTATAAAAGATCTGTTAAAACAAAAAAATAATCTTAGAGTTTTGGATGATAATTATTATAAATTAGTGTCTGAAAAGAAAAGAACATTTATCAAAAAATATTCTCTAAACAATGATATTGTCGATTTGGCTGATACGATTGCCTGGATGGCCGTCTGGCAGGATGAACGAAAAGAGAATATTTTACGCGGAGTTCATGAGTTAGATTCAGTTTTGAGAGAAATTGCTAAAAGATATAAATTTGAACTTAAAGATTTATATTATTTAAGGCTTGATGAAATTTTGGCAAAGAAGTTTCTCGAAAAAGATTTTAATAAAGAATTAAACAAAAGAAAAGAATGTTTCTTTTTCATGCATGATGCCGATTTAAAAGAAAAACGAATAATGCTTTCCGGTAAAGAAATTAACGAGAAATTTAAACTTCAGTTTGAAAAGAAGATAAAGAATGAAGATATAATATACGGTTCTTGTGCTTCTACTGGTCAAGCTATTGGCGAAGTGAGTGTTTGCAGAACGACAGATGAGATAAAAAATTTTAAAGATGGTTCTGTTTTGGTTGCTTCAATGACTCGTCCTGAATATATAACCGCAATGAAAAAAGCAATTGCAATTGTGACTGATGAAGGAGGTTTAACTTGTCATGCAGCCATTATTTCTCGCGAATTGGGAATTCCTTGTGTAATTGGCACAAAAAACGCTACCAGAATGCTTCATGATGGTGATTTGGTGGAAGTGAAAGCCAATCATGGGCAGGTGACTGTGCTTGAAAGAGTAGAAGAAAATAATAATAT
>CAINLW010000032.1 GCA_903850545.1 uncultured bacterium | reverse complement strand
TAAAAGAAACTGCGGGAGGAGCGAACCCCCAGACCGTCACGCTGAGACTCAAGATCAGCGGCACGCACATAGAGCCCGTCAGCATCCGGATACCAATACGAGCCGACGAGACGAGCGCCCGATTTAGTAGCGAGCCACGTCCAGCCATCTCCATCTAAGTGCTTGCCTGTTTCCTCAAAATATTTCTTTTGAAAAACAATATATTCATCAAGAGTTAATGCTTGATCCAAATTTACATCTTTGCCTTTAATATTTAGAGTGGCTTTAAGTTCTGGACGATCTTTGAGATTTTGTGTTTTGTGAACAAGAATAATACGGGGTACATCAGGTTTTTTGATTGTGAAAGGTATACCGTCGAGTGTTTCGACTGTTTTGTCTGCTTTAATAGCGTCATAATACCCATTCCCCATCTTCAGCTTTTCTGAAAGATCTCCGATTTCAAGATTAAATGGCATTATAAGTATTTCATCGAAACCATTTTCTTCTATAGCTTTTTGCATTTCATCTTGATTCTTTTCCCAGATATCTCGTATAGTTTCTTCCATACTAGAAGGTATGTCTATTTTGTTTCTGTTATAAAAATCAATAAATTCTTGGAGTTTCTGCTCGATGTCTATCGTAATGGTTTCTTTCTTTTTGTTTGGGTTTATATATTCAACAGAAATTTCAGAATTTTGATTTTTCTTTTCTTTACCGAAAATATTTCCTATTTTTTTATTCAAACCTGCTAAAAATGGATCTTTTACAGCCGGTTCATTACCCAATAATGCCTCCGCTTTGTTTTTTAATAACTCCGCTCTTTTATGAAACGGATCGAGCTCAGCGACTTCTTTCAAAGGCAAGTGCTTTACATTACCAGACTCCTTTTTTAATTCTTCTACCGCTTCTTCACCTCGCATTGATTTGATGGCGTTTAGTTTAAAGATGTCTTCGGGTAAATCAAGGTCTTTGGCGTTGAGAGTAAGCAAAAATCCGCGCGAAGCAAGGATTTTTGCGACTAAAATCCTGTCTTCTTTTGGATAACCCTCAAGAGTCAAGGCGATCTTAAACCTTTCGTCTAAAAATTCTGAAAAAGACCTGTCTTGTTTACCTGTCTGTTTTTCAACCAACCACGAAGAAAGGATTGCCTCCACCGAACCCTGTGTCATCACGAATTTCTTGAGAGAATAAACCTTCCCGCCAGCATCCATCGCTCCAGCTTTTTTGGCCAATTCTTTGTCAGTTTCACCTGTATAGGATACTTGAATTTCTGACATTACTTTACAAAGATTTGGCAACGTCGTATTCAAATCATAATACGACATATCCAATGAGCCATCTCTGTTTAAAAGACGAGAAAGCATAATGTCATAAGCTTCATCAGGAGGCGTATATTTAACTTTGAGACTATTTTGATCAAACTCTCTAAGAATTTCTGGTGGTAAATCTTGTCTTTCTGGATTTTTTTCTGATTTTAGATTAGCAGTAAAGATTGCCTGGAAACCGGGTTGTATTATAACACTTCCGTTACCCGGGACATCAAGGGGGTCTCTTATTTTAGTTGAAAAAACATTTTTTAAAACTACCATCAACCCCAAATCCAAAGTATTAAATTCATCAAAAATAACAGGGCATCCTTCCTCAGCCGCCTTGACCAACGGACCATAATCAATATAGGTTTCTAGAGCGCCAGAATTCCCAAACGGTCTAACGCCTGTTTTTGCATAAATATTTGATTCTTTTGTTTGAATGCTACAAGCAATAACCCTCGCCCGTTTTCCTGTAAAATGTTCAGAAGCATGTTTCGCTAAAGACTTTTTACCTGTTCCAGTTGGACCGTATAACAACATCGGCTTGCCCGTGAGCATTCTGTCGCCTATCGCTTCCAAATCTTTTTCAACACTTAGGGTAATACAAATATGTCCACTTTTAGACAAATCTTCTTTATACTTTATAAGTTCAGCTTGATGTAAAACCAACTGATCAGCTTGTTCTAATTTTTCCTCACTATTTTTTATTTCCTCTTTTAGTGTTTTAAGAACGCCTTCATTTCTTTTCTTGGCTGATAACGAAGTTTGTGGACTTAAAGTTTCAAACATTCGTCGCATTCTAAAATCCTTATCATCAGTAATTTTTTTCATTACTTTTTGAATCTCTTCAATTTCAGGGGTTTGTTTCAAAATAGCTTCATAATCAATATGAGCACGATCTTCTACAGCTTCTTCTTCATATTCAGCTTTTTGTTTCCTAAGAGCTTCTTTCGCACCTTTCAAACCGCCGAAATCGGCCACCTTAAAATCTGCAGCTTTTTTTTGAACCTCTTCTAATGGTTTTTTATAATGTTTTTCAAAAATAGAATTATCAGAATTTCCCTTATTATTTTTATTAATATCAAGTTCAGCAATTGCCTGTCGCAACTCTTTTCTTTCTTCTGAAATTTCGTGAAAATTAGGTTTTTCCATATCTATATTATATATTTTTTTAATAATCTGTCAACCTTACTACTTTTATCTACATTTGTATTTTATTTGTCTCATTTTATGAGCTCGTCAACTGAAACGCCCAATGCCTTGGCGATTCTGGAAAGAGTGTCAATTGTTGGGTTAATATTCGCTCCAGATTCAATTTTTATAATTGTATTATAAGTGACATCGGCATTTTTTGATAGTCGATCCTGAGAAACTTTCATTACATTTCTATACTTTTTTATATTAACTGCTATTTTGCTTGCATTCATTGTAATATATTACTATAATTGTATTACTAGCTTTTTAAACCCACTGTTGCATTCCAATATTAACATTTTTAAGAAGTATATGCAATAGTAATTTTGTCCGCCCAAAATCCCGCAAAAAATTCACCCGAGAAAATTTTGACTGATGGAAAATTATTATTTTCCGTGTCCGCTTAAAGCGGATGTAAGTCAAAACTTTAACGGGTAAAAGTAATCCCGCCCG
>CAINLW010000031.1 GCA_903850545.1 uncultured bacterium | reverse complement strand
TTTTGCCACAACTGCATTGTGAGATGAATGAGTCGTTGGACTCACTCTACTTTCACTTCTATTTGTTGCCGGTCTTCTAGATTTTTTATTATCAAATCTATCGAAAGACGGCATCTTTCTTTTTACTATACGCATCATATTATTATTTCTTTAAACAGCTAAAAACTGTTTATATTAAACCTATATAAAATAGGCATTGTTAAATGTAAAAATGTCGCACGGATTCTGCGACAATTTATTCTTACGCTTAATCAGTGAGATGAATCTCTAAGTGAGATTTATTTACTTTTCAATCATAGCAAATAATATCTTTTCTGTCAACTGGCAACATTTCCACCATTAAGTGAGGAGTGTTTGTGCTATGTAATAGTGAATTGTTTTAATAAATATAAACCCCCACGTCTTAGGTGGGGGTTATGTCGAGCAGGAAGAAACACCGTTATGTCTTATAAGTGCCATCTTCATTAAGAACGGTACCGACAGGACATCCTGCTTTGTGGATTAGCAGGTTTTCACTCCTGCTACCGTGAGGCAAGCCACAAGGAGAGGAATTTATAACATCGCCACTCTGACCGCACGAGATACAGCGGTATTGCGAAGACATTATTCCTGTCCCTGACACAGGGGAGAGAAAGCTTGTGGCTTTCTTTCTTACTGTGATTACTGGCTCGTTTTTTGACATGTTTAGCTCCTTAACTCTCAAACTATTCCGGTTTTGATTATAGTTAACTTGCATTATTTGTCAATAATACTGGAACAAATAACAGTTCTTAAACACCAGAAAATATATTACTTCTCCAAATCAAAAACTTCCGTAATCTTTACTTGTTTTACAAACTCTGGAACGTGACTTACTAGTATCATCGCCCCTTCAAAATCACTGAGCGCTTTTGCAATAACTGGTAAATGTCTAAAATTCATGTGATTTGTTGGCTCATCAAGTATCAAAAGACCTGGTTTTTGAAGTACAAGGCGAGCGAGAGCAACAAGACCTTTCTGTCCCTCCGAAAGACTGCCAATTTTTGTATAAACCATATCCCCTGTTATCAAAAATCCTGCTGCAACATTTCTCATATCCTGCTCAATGTGTTTATCCATCACTGACATCAATGAATCAAAAACTGTGTCTTCAAAGTTTAGGGTTGAAAAATCTTGTCTATAATATCCAACTTTAATTCCCGGTGCTATTTGCGTACCCTTTACTGTACCCGAAGCAATTGCTTCAAGTAGTGTGCTTTTTCCAATACCATTTGGACCTGTCATCAATAAATGTTGTCTTTTCTTTAAAGATATTCTTGTTTTTCTTGCAATTTTTTTGTGATTTTTGAAAACAAAAAACTCTGAAATATTTATTATTTCTCCAACCAAATCCTTTTGTGCAGGAATAGTAAAAGCACGAATGGTTCTGTCTTCCCTTCTCACGTCTACTTTTTCTTCTTCAAGTTCCTCAGCTTTTTCTCTCATTCTTTTTGCAACAAGTCTCATTTGTCCTCCTTTCATCGCAAAAAAGTTCGCTTTGTCTTTATTTTCTTGAATCTCTTTGGCGAGCTGGGCGTTTTTCATATTTTCTTTTTCTATTCTTGCTGTAATTTGATCTCGAACATCAAAATAATCTCCAACATATTGTTCAATCTTTTTTGTATAAACATCTAAATATAAAACTCCGTGTGTGAAAGCATTCAAAAATTCTGCATCGTGAGAAATAACAATGCATGTTTTTTTATATTCAACCAAAAATTTTGTAAGGTGAGCAATTCCAGCTTTGTCCAAATTGTTCGTTGGCTCATCTAAAAGTAATAAATCAGGATCTTGAATAAGAGCTGAGGCAAGAAGAAGTCTCGCTTGCTGGCCACCAGAAAATGTCCTGACTGGTCTATCAAGCGGAGCTTTTAAATTCACAACTTCAAGCACTTCATCTATTCTGGGTTCGATATCATAAACTTTTTCTTTAAAACATTTTTCAAAAAATTCTTTTACAGTCAATTCTGAATCCGCTCGCGGAATAACTTGTTTTGCCGTAGCGATTGTAAGCTTGTTTTGCAAATGAATTTTACCTGACTCTGGCTTGTGGTGACCTGTGATAAGATTAAAAATAGTGCTCTTTCCTGAGCCATTTTGACCCATAAGAGTGATTTTTGACCCCCTACGTAGAGTAAAATCAACCTCGTGTAAGATGGGTTTGTTATGTCCGAATTCAAAAG
The DNA here is from genome assembly GCA_903850545.1 of uncultured bacterium. Lineage (GTDB taxonomy): Bacteria > Patescibacteriota > Minisyncoccia > Phycocordibacterales > GWA1-40-21 > Bog-1340. Next base: position 10,193 of record CAINLW010000031.1, on the reverse strand, counting down.
AAACATCCTCAAATTTAAGGATTATTTCTCCCGACGAAGTTGCTTCGTCTCTGTTTTTAGATTTCATCTCTGCCATTGTTTCTATAGACTACATTATATTGGGAGAAAATGAAAGAAAATCACTATGTCATTCCTGCGGAGGCAGGAATCCAAAGTTAATTTAACTCAACCTAGATTTCCGCCTGCGCGGGAATGACAATACAAAAAATTCATATAAACCTGATTTTTATTTTGCTAATTAAAAGCAGTTTTGCTTCGCAGAACTGCTTTTAATATTTCCTTATACTTATACTAAACCCTTATACTACCCTACAATAGTTTTCCCAAGTAATGTTTCAGTGTATAAATCCAATCTTCATCCCCTGCTTCGTTTTTAAGTTTCTCAGCCAAAAGCCATTCTAGATATCTTTTGTCTGTTTTTACCACATCAGCCAAAGTTTCATCTTTATGTTTACCAAAATTAAATTTTGTAAACAAAGATGGATTTGCGGAAATCTCTACCATTTTTTCTATTGCTTCCTCCTCAGTTTTACCCTCAGCCTTTATCTTATCCAAAAGTCTCTCAAAAAGCGCATGGAGAACTTTTACATCGTCTTCTGCTTCATGAGCGTGTGCATCAACATTAAGGTCTAAATAATATCTTAAAAACTGTAAATTATATTCTGGAATTTTATTCTCTTTGTCCAAAGCTCTAGCAACGCGTAAAGTACAAATAAATTTGGGAACCTTTATTCCTTCCGATTCAAGCATATTAATATCGAATTTTGCATTATGTGCCACAAGTATCCCCTCTTTCAAAAGCTTTTTTAATTCCTTCTGCATTTCACTACCCTCAAAACATTTCTTATCCTCGAGTATTTTATTTGTAATATGTGTAATACTCATAGACTTTACCGACATTGGTAGTGGTGGTTTAAAGTATTCAGTTTTTACATCACACAAGTTTTTATAACAAACCTGGCAAAGTCTGTCTTTGCCGAGTTCATTCCCCGTTGTCTCTGTATCCAAAAATATTAATTTTTCCATAAATAATTTATTTAAAAAAGACTATCTCTGATCTTCTTTAAAAATCTAAGTTTTTTCCCAACTTTGTGAAGTTCTAGCTCTAAACTTTCCATTTCTCCTTTAAATATAAGTGAGTCATCAATTCTTTTTTTTCTCATATCTCTACTTATTCTACTAGATTCACCCTCCCCTTCTTTAATCAACCCAAAAAGTTCAGGTTTAAATTTATCTAACATTCCATTATGACTACTCAAAAAAATTTGAAAATCAAGAATTTTATCATTGAAATTTTCCTCTGTGATAGCGTTAAATTCCTCAAACATTTTTTCTGTAGGATTTTTTTTCTCAGTAGAACCTTCTTTTATCTGATCCTCATTTTTTGCTTTTGGTACATCCTTTTCATCAACAGAAACCCCGTCATGTACACTTTTTTGTGGATCCTTGGTTTCTTCAGCTTTTGGAAAAATACCCTTTAAAAAATTATCAACATTAAAACCTGAATTATCTTTTTCTTCGCTCATTTTTTTAAATATTTATATTAGTAATACTTACAACCTACTAAATAACCATAACATTTTTTGCTTTAAGATAAAATTTACTTATTTATACCTAACAAAAATATCATTTACTCTTTCCTTACTGTGTCTTAAAAAAGAATCTGCGGATTGCATATAAACCATCAAGTTTAAATAAGAGTCCACTATCATTTTTTGTTTCGATAAGTTTACCTTCTATTTCATCAATCGCATTATCCAATTCAATCTTAATTGTAGCCCCTAATTGGGAATATTTCCTAATTATTCTTTCCAACTGTTTCCTAGTTTCTAGCTCATTCATAACACCTTCTTTAAAATTTTTAATTGACTCACTTATTCTATTTTTTGCCAAACTTTCTTTTGAAATGTCAGCTGCAAGAAAAATCTTGTTTTTTTCTTCTTCGGATATATGAACTTTTTCTAAATCAACTTTTGCTAACATTTCTGCAATATCTTTTTCAGACATTTTTGCTATAGGTATAATTTCAGCACTTTTATTTTCTGGTACTTTCTCCTGATTTTTTCCTTCTGGCCCACCTTTCAAAATTCCACCAATATTTGTTGTATTGATTTTTTTTATTTCAGCATCAAAGTTAAATCCATTTTTATCACTCATTTTGTTTTATAATAAATAATAATTATTAAATCTAGAGTGGATAAATATTTTTGTCTTGTAAAAATTCCTTTAGTTTAGCGAGTATTTCAGTTTCGTATGACATTTTATCTTCCATCAATGCTTTCGCATGTAAATCAGATATTATTTTTTCATACATTGTTTTCAATTCAGGATAATTTTTGAGTGATTTTACTAATTCGAGTGATGCATTTTCCAAACCTTTTTGGTCCTTGTATAATTTAAGTAAATTAATTACTTCGGTTACTTCCTTTTTTTTATCATCAGGCCAAGTATACATTCCAAATATCTCATACAACTCATGTTCTGAAACTTCGGGAGCTAAAAAAACATCTTTTGCTTGCTCTTCAGCTTTTCTTTTAAGCCATTGTGGCGACTTTGGAATTAATTCTGGAAAAAAATGTCTTAAAATCTTATTTAAAAAAATTAAAGATTTAACATTGTCCACGATGGTATAGAAAAAATCAAGTTCATTTTTAAGGATTAAGCTAAGATTTTTGTTTTTTTCAAGATATTTATCTAGTGTGGCCATTTTTTCCGCTGTAAATGATTGTATATCCGCCTCTTCATTTATTCCTTTCAGTCCATCTAAACCGTTACGTATGATATCGGTTAGACCTTTTAGAGCCAAATTTTCCAGTTTCTCTTTATTAATAATCTTCATTCTTTCTCCTATAATAGGCCTCATTCTTTTTTCACTTTCTTTAAGCTCATCTAACAAGGTCGAGGTGGTCTCCCTTTCACAATCAATCTTCTCTATCTCAGCTTTAACTCTTGCTATTTGTTTTCCAAAAAAATCCATGTGGTTGATATTAGTAAATTAATATTATTAATAACTTATTTAGCAAGTATACCACTTTTTTGCCTAACATAAATCCCCCTTATTAATAGGTTCTAAACCAACATTTTCCCACTCTCATACATGAGAGTATGAAAATGCTTAAGAAACAAGGTTTTCAAGTAATTCGGGGAATTTTTCTGTCTTCATACTTCTCAAAGTAAAATGGCGTTTTCCTGTAAATTCCTGAAAAACAGCCCCTTTGAGATTCGATTTGAGTGTATTTACGCTTTCGATAACCGTAGAATTATCGTCAGTTGAATACATTACAATCAAACCAGCAGTTTTTAAAACAAGATTTGGATCAATATCAAATTTAAAAAATTTTCCACTCTTTTTTTCAGGATCAATCCATGGTGCTACAAGAACAACTTTATTAACTTTTATATTATTTTCACTGAGCCAGCGAACTAAAAATCCTGCTCCGCAACTATGTCCCACCAAAATCGTCTCTTCATTAATTTCAAATTGTTCAAACATCCATTTCCATTTTTCATAATCTGGTTTGTATGGCTCTGGCATTTCTGGAGTTTGAGCAAGAATGCCTTTTAACAAAAGCTGTTTTTGAATCCATGGAAACCAATGATTGTTTGAAGGTGACGATATGTTTGGATCAAAATATTCTTCTTCAAAACCTTCATATGATCCATGAATAATAATTGCTGTTTTCATTATTTAACAATATCACTATTTTGTATAATATAAAGCCAATCAAATTATATTTTTCTCACTCTCATTAATGAGAGTGAGATTCTAACTCTAAAAAGTGTTGGGATGTTACTTTTTATAGAATTTCAAAAATACTACACAAAATATTTGTACCTAAGAAAATATAATACGCAATCGTAAAACCGCGATTTAAAACATTAAAGTACTGGTTAACAATGCTATTTATTAGAAATTCCTTTTAAAACTCTTTCAAACGCTTCTTCTTTTTCTTTCAACTCTTTTTTGTCTGTATATTTCAATGCCAAAGTTCCAATCTCTTTGATTGATTTTAAAAGTCTAATTTGTGTTATCAGTCTTAATTCTTTATAAGATATAAAAATTTCTTCAAGTTCGGCAATCGTTGAATCCACTTTATCTGCCTCAAAATTTCTGATTATTGTTAAAATATTTGTGTCAGCGATTTTTTCACCTGAAATTTCCGTGCCAGATAATAATTCATGAACCTCTTCGTCCGACAAACTATTTATAGGAATAATCTTTGCTGGTTTTACTTCTTCGGTCTGGCTATTCTTATCTTTTTTTGCTAAACAATCAGCATACGTAGATATCTCGCTCATCAACTGTGCCTTGCTAATCATATCTTCTGGCTTAAATTCAGGTTCTTCTTTCATGTTTTGATATATTGATATAAATAAAATAACACTAAGATTATAGCATTTTCTAATACAAAACAAATCCTATCAAAATCCCCTGGCGACATTCCGACATTCTGCAGAATGTCGGAATGTCATGTATTTATGGAAAATAAAGTAATACTGCATATACTACTTAGATGGGAAATATAATTCACGACCGTGAATTATATTTCCCAGTTATATTACCCGTTTATATTTCCAAATTCACATCCTTTTTTCTATAGAATCATTCGCGCGAATGATTCCAATATTAAATATCAGTGTTTTGTCACAAAAATTGAGTTGGGGATAATCCAAGCGTATAAACTGATACTAAATACTTATACTTTTTCCTAATACTACCCTACTATCTATTTAACCAAGTGACTGTGAGCTACTACCAGTAAAACATTCGCAAGGTTTATTTTTGAGCAGTAATTTTTGTTCAGCAAGAGTATTGATGAAAACATTTTGCCTAGATTTTCCCTTGGCGAGTTTTTTATCAAGTGGCGTGTGGTGTTTATATCCTCGTTTAGAAAATTCTTTTACAAGCGATTCGTGCCTATTGTAAAGTGCGCGAGTTTTTCCAACCCACCTCAAGGTTTCCGGATGTCGAGAATATCCGCCCTTGCCTTTATGCTTCGTTAAAATATTCCAAAGACCATGAAGCTCCCTGTGTTCAGCGAGTAAATGTTTTCTGCATAAGCACTTAGGATTTATGTCCCATACGCGCATAAATTATTTATTAAGCCAAGTAACGGTAAATTGTAAAACGGTAGCAAAAAGACCCCAGGCCAAGTAAGGAATGTTTATATAGGAAACCCATGGAACATAAGGAAATATTGCTACTAGAGCCCAAATAAGGGTTCCAACAACTAGTATGATATCTACCGCAGCCAAAAGATTGTTTTGTAGACCAAATTGAATCGGGGTAAAAATGAGATTAAAAATCAAATTGAAAATAAATGGAAGAAAAACTATAAAAGGAATTCTTTTTGTGAAGAATAAATATCCGACATATCCATAAGATATTGCTATAAGAATATAAAGAAATGTCCAAACAGGACCAAAAAGCCACGCTGGTGGCGCAAATGAAGGTTTGATTAATGTTGAGTACCAATTGTATGCGAGTGACATAATAGTTATAAATTAATTATATTAATAATGATTATATTATAACATTTTTAAGTAATTCGGGAAATTTTTCTGTTTTCATTCTTCCTATTGTAAAATGACCTTTTCCTGTAAATTCATGGAAATCAACTCCCTTAATGCTTGATTTTAGTGTATTTACGCTTTCAATAACAGTTGAGCTGTCATCGGTTGAATACATTGCGATCAAACCAGCAGTTTTTAACGCAAGATTTGGATCAATATCAAATTTAAAAAAATTTCCTATTTCATGTTTTGGATCAAGCCATGGAGCAACAAGAACGACTTTACCAACTTTAATATTATTTTCACTGAGCCACCTTACCAAAAATCCCGCTCCGCAACTATGTCCAATCAAAATAGTTTCTTCATCAATCTTAAATTGTTCAAACATATATTTCCACTTCTCATAATTGGGTTCGTAAGGTTCGGGCATTTCTGGAGTTTGGGCAAGGATATTTTTCATCAAAAGCTGTTTCTGAATCCAAGGAAACCAATGGAAATTAGATGGACTCGGTATATTTGAATCAAAATACTCTTCTTTGTCTGGATACCCATGAATAATAATTGCCGTTTTCATTTTTTTATCAATTTATTATCTATCTCCGACCTAATAAATTCTTTATTTAAATTATCAGTTTTAAGATGTAAAATTGGAAAATTTAAATCATTCATAACTCTATTTATAAATTCGTCTCTTTCTTGCTTCTTTGTTAATTTGTGACTGTCTCCATCTAATTCAATAACGAGCACTGGAATAACGTGGTCCTTATCACACAAAACAAAATCGGCTGATTTCTTATCAATTTTACTTCTGTCACCACGATCATACTTATCTTTTGTTCTTATTAAATGACTATAATTTACTTGTGCAAATATATGATACTTGTCACCAAATAACTCGAGTAAAATTTTATACGAATTCAATTCGGAAACTGAATCAAACAAAAAAGGCTTTTTCTCATATGGAAATTCAATTTTGCTATTAAAGAGTCGAGTATTATCTTTTTCTAAAATTAACTTAATAATTACAATAGCAAAAATTATTACATAAAATGGCCAAAGTGATAAAAACAATTTAATAATTTGAACAAAATTCATTTTGTTTATTTCTTAAACCAATAATATTTCGCACTTCCCCAAAATACCAGAATTAGGGAAATTATAAAATACAAACCGGACATCAGAATGGAAATTGATTCAGCATCAATCAAACTTGGAAATGCGCCATTGCCTCCCCCGCCAGGAATAATTAATACTAAAAATATTGATATTAGAATCCAATAATATGTAAACTTTATCCAAGAATGAAAAATTTCTTCTCGTACAAAATATACAATAAGGGAAACAACAAATAAAGACACTGACATATAAAATAATGGTTCGGCTACTATTTTATATACACCCCTAGATAAATGTGAATTTCTGTAAAAAAAATTTAATATGTAAGCAATAATAATACCAACTATTGAGATGCCTGAAACTATGGCTTGTTGTTTTTTCATATACAAATTATAACATTTTGCTAGATAATACAAAAATGATAACTGGATTGCCACGCATCGCTCGCAATGACAGAGTCAAATCAATGCCAAAAAATAATCTTTGATACCAATTTTTTAATAAAAACGTAAGTCGCAGAAATAATTTGATGGATTACACCATTATCAACTGGAATAGTTCCGACGGTTGCTACCAAATCATTTTTAAAAACCGAGGACTCGCCTTTTCCCGTCACTTCGTTCCTCTTTAAGGCAAGACCTCCATTTTTTGGCTCAATAATTTTATTTTTTGTTGCCGTTATAATATTAGGCAATTCCGTAAAAACCGAGGACTCACCTTTTTTAATTCCCAAGGTGAGACCTCCGTTTTTAAGACCTCCATTTTCAATACTGGATTGCTTCGTTCCGCTCGCAAAGACAACTGTCGTGGTTGATATATTGTTGTCATTTGCAAACACTTCACTTGAAGTAGCGACTGAAGAAACTTTACGATGACGTGGTGAACTACTTTGTTTCTTTGAAAAATCTGGCACAACAACTTCACCGGGCTTTTGTACAAGATTGATTTCTGCTTTACCATCACCATTTATATCTACAATCAAAGGTGATGTGCTCGCAATATTTCCGTTTGGAATATTTATTGTAACAATAGTACTAGTTGATGACGGGATGCCAGCAAAAGTTGTTGAGGCGGTAACAATATTTCCTTGTACCTGTTCTATATCTAAAGTAAACGAACCTGAAGAATAACCTTGCATAAATAAATATATAGTTGAAGATGCCGGAACACTAATATATTTTACTTCTCCAAATGTTATATAGCGACTACCTGGAATATTTTCTTCTAATTCATTTGTAGTGGTAGAGAAACCTGTATGATTACCCTCATCATCATATAAATCTAAAGAGAGTGGTGAATGAAGAATAAAACGAAGATGTTTTTCTAAATCATCACTTGTTGGAGTAGAGGTAGAAATATAATCCGGTAATGTGCTGGTACTTTGTATAATTATATTTTGAATAAATGAACGAAGTTCTGGCACTTCAAGAATATCAGCGTGTTTTCTTTCTAAAGTTGTAAAAGTATCATAGTCTTGTAAATCCACCCAATATTTATTCACCGCCGTTGACGAAGCAGTCCATAAAGCACTTGGAACTACAACGGTTCCGTCGCCGTCATAAGTTATTTTTGGACGATACTCTAACGACGAAACATCATCACAGGTATAAATATCTTGTGGATCAGTACACGAAGTCATTTTTCCTTCATAATATTCGATTCCCGACAAAGTATCTTCTCCCCAACCTGCTATTTCTGTAAGAGAAATTCCTTCAGGCACAGTCCAATTATCCAATTTTGTATCGTGAAGTTCGTTTGCAGAATCTAAAAGATATTTATTTAAGGTTGGCAAAGAAACCAAATCACTTTTTGTTGGTAAAATTTCTCGTGACTGATCTACTAGAAAATTGTATAAACTTGCGCCGGAATTTATTATGTCTCCGTATTTGGCCCTCCACGAAGTTAGGAGGGTTGAATCATCAAAAGTTATTACCGGGTCACTAACATAATTAAAATATTGTGATGATGGAAGAAGATTATACGCAGATGACATATTTTTGCCAAGCTCTCTTGACTCAGTTGGAGAAATAAATAATGGCAACCAATCTTTTGGCAAACCTTGTTGGAAACCGTGCAAAAGTGCGCCAACAGCCGTCGGTGTACCAGCCTGCGGTACTGCGACAAAAATAATTTTATCAATAAGTTTTGAAGCCTCTGCTCCAAGCTTGTCTGTAAGCGCTTTTGTCAGCAATCCGCCATTTGAATGTCCGATAATGGTGACTTTGCCAGTCGCCGAGCTTGATGCGAGGCGACGCAATTCGCTTAAAATATAAGGGTCTGAAGTTGAAGCCAATTCTCCTGCATAATAAATTTTCCCACCGGAATATTCTTTACCGTCATTTAGCAAATCCTCAAGTGACAATCGCCAATCATAAGGTACCGCTTTCCAATCGTTTATCACTTCTTCTGATTTCATTTTATTCATTAAAGAAATAAATGATTCGTAGATATTACCTTTTATAGGAAGATAGGCATTATCGATAATATCTTTAGTATAAATATTATAATTTTTTGGTACACCATCAACGTCTAAATATAGTAGTGAATTATCGTGAAATACTTCCGGCTCCCAAAGTCTATCTTCTTGCCCATCATTACCATTTTTATAAAGTCTGCTCGCTTCAAGTCCTGGGAGAAATAATACATTTGAACAACATTTGGCTTTTGCTCCAGGTAAATCTAGGAGCCATGGGTCATACTCAATATTCCACGAAACTTGATTTGGAGTACTCGAAGCAGATTTGTCCCTGGGGTTGGCTCTGTAAAATGGCCCTAGAGCATCTCCCCACCAATTGTTTGTTGCTATAATTTTTGGATAATTGGGTGCGGGGTTATTTGAAATTCCGTAATTTTTATTGCCCAAAATACTGCTATTTTTTATCTCTAAATTTGTTCCCCAACTTACAATCCCATTATTATTTCCTGAGATTTCACTATCAGTGATTAAAATCCACGAATAACCATAAGTTTGTATTCCGTCACTAGCAAAATTTTGAATTTTAGATTTTAATATATTTACTTCAAGTTTATCACCAGAAAGTTGCAATCCAATATCGTCTCCATCAGAAATAGTTGAACTTGATATATCTAAAGTTGTTGTTCCATAACCATCCCAGCTTGTTCCATAGCACCCAATAGCTGTACCTGAAATATTTTGTAATGTTGAACTCGATAAACTTAAATGACTCCCTTGATAATATTCGAAAAATGGACTTCCAGTAACATTTAAAATATTTGAATCCGCCATGCTTAAAGTGCTATTATTAAAAAATATAATTCCATCATCAGAATTTTCTATATTTGAATCTTCCATATCCACATTACTATCGCCATACATATACAAAACCTGCCCGGATATACTTTTAATACTCGAATTTTCAAAATTAAGCGAACTATTGTTATAAACGCCAAAACCATCTCCCTCAACAGTATCAATTGTTGAAGATTTTATAACCGAAGTACTGTTTGAATTTAAATACAAAAAATCGCCCACAATATTTTCTATATTCACATCTTCCAAACTTAAAACACTGTTGTCTAAAATACTGATTCCATCTCCTTCA
>CAINLW010000030.1 GCA_903850545.1 uncultured bacterium | reverse complement strand
TGGTGGGACTGGTATACCAGCTTTGGTCATTTCTCCCAAAGATGCGCCTTTACCTCCAGCGATATCGGTGTTGTTTTTGTTGAGTTCTTTGAAATTGAGGGTGAGTGTCATAATAGATGAATATTAGCAAATTTGGGGGGAGAAGCCAACAACAAAAAAACATCTCTATGTAGAGATGTTTTTTTGTAAAATTTTTATTTATTGTATTAATACAACCAAAACACCGGCAGAAAAAATTAAAGAAATAAAATTAAGCCAAGCGTTTGATGTGTTTCCTAAAACAAACCCATCAATAACAAGTAATAAAACCCCTATTGTATAAAAAGTTACAAATAAAAAATGAACTGATGTATTTCCCTTATGAACTAACAAATAAAACATGTAAACCCACGAGATAGAAATTATAGCTAATCCGATTGTTGTTAACATAAATTTTAATTAGGTTGTAACTTTTTAGCTTATTAGCTTGTAGAAATTTATTAAATTATCCTAAAAAGCTAAGAAGCTAAGAAGCTAATTCCTACAAGCTGTTAATTATTTTGTTTATAAATATTCCAAATAGACCACAGGGCCGAAAGTGTTGCTAGAAAAAATAATATTGTTAAGTAAGTATTACTAATTCCGATCGAGTAAGATTTTCCTAGATCGTAAACGACATATGCAAAAAAAGTAAAAGCTAAGCCGAACATATATTTTTTCCTATTTATTGCAGTTATTGTTGCAATAATTCCCATTACAAGTTCTAAAACAATAGATACCAATTGAAGTTTTTCCATTTTTTTATTATTTATTTTTTGTAAAAAACGCCCTTCGACGTTTTTTACTTTCTAATTAAAACTATTTTTTAGCTTTCTTTTTTTTCTTTGTATCCTTTCTTGAATTATTTCTTTCGTTTCCCATTGATTTTGCGAAATCACATCGCACATCCGTCCTTTAAGTGCGATGCAATTACGAAATTACATTACACAAAAGTTACTTAAGTACGACGCTCATTCAAAATTAATTTGCTAATAATGAAATAATTATATCACAAAAATTAAATGAGATAAATAATAAATATATAACTCCCTAAACTTTATCTTGTTGGCTAATATTGAAAATATTTTTTGAACAGTTTTTAAACATAATTATTTTGAAATATGATCAAAATAGTTTATTTAATAGATAAATATATTGTATTACCTACTCAATATTTTGCTTATACATATATACTGTAAAGTCTTGGGGTAAATAGTTTGAAACAACCTGAACATTATCAGTCATTGTTTTACAGTATACTAAAACCTCATCAATATTATAAGCAAAATATGTTTCGTCTGTATTATGAATTGTGCTATTTAACATATTAAAAGCAATACCGTATCTTGCATGTTCAAACATCTTCCTTATCAGAGAAAAGTAGTAATTTTTGCTATCTTCAACTCTAAAACTAAAAGCTCCTGAAGCCAATATATAATCATAATTTTTATCCAAATCACTTACATCTTTAACTTGAAATTTCAGACTTGGAAAAAATTTATGAGCTTTTTCTATAAATTTAGGGACAATATCGATTCCTGTGTAATCAACGTTAATATTTTTTGATATAAGAAACTTATAATAGTCTCCGAGTCCACAACCCACATCAAGAATTGATTTATTATTTAAATTGGCAACTTTACTTAAAATCTCAAATCTTATTTTTTGTGTGTTTTGATTTAACCAATGAACACTTTGGGCCCCCTCACCATATTCTTTTAGAGAGTCGTTATAATAATTCAGTAATCTTTGTTTGTCTTTTAAAAGCATACAATAAATTATAACATGTCTATTCCGCAAATAATAAAACTATAAAAAATTTCTGTAGTTTTATTATTTGCGGAGAGAGTGAGAATTTCGAAACTTACAGTTTCAATACCCCCATTGGATATTTTATTTCGTTTTACTCATAAAATATGCTCAATGGGGCTTCGAATCTCACACGTTGTGCCATCCTAGGCACGACTCCTCTCCGCAAAAAAATAAAAACGAGAATTCTCTCGTTTTTATTTTTTTGCGGAGGGGGGGAGATTCGAACTCCCGAGACCCTTGCGAGCCTTTCAGTTTTCAAGACTGACCTATTCAACCGCTCTAGCACCCCTCCACGGTTTTTCTCAACTTTTTAAATAATGGTCTTCAAAATGGCAGTTTGGACAAATAATTTCCAAATTATTAAAATCATTATTTTTATTATTTCTATCCTTGTGGTGAACCTGCAATACTTCTGACTTGCTATACCCGCATCGTTCACATTTTTCTCCACGATTTTGGAGCAATCTAATCTTAATTGACCTAATTTCCTCAACTTTATCTTTAGGTCTTCCCAGACCATATTTAATACCTTCTCGATGAATGTTTGAACACCCCCTAGAACATGTAATACGGTGCAGGCTGGATAATATCAATTTATTGCATATAATACAAGGCTTTTCTCTACGACAAGAAACGCCATAACAGGCCTGTCCACAAAATGCCTTGCCCTTACTTCTTTCAAGCTCTATGGGCCTACGATAAATCTGTTTTTCGCAGATAACACACTTTGTATTTGGATTTCTTTTGTGTTGCTCAGTCACTCAGCCATTATACCACAAAACTAATCTCGATACCACCTTACTAGATTTAACATATGTAATTATGTATAATCGAACCAACATGCATTTAACCACATTAGAAATCATACTTGTTATTTCAACGCTTTTAGAATTCAATCCTTTATTTCAGGCTGTAAAAAGTATCAAAACAAAAAGCGTTAAAGATATTTCTGTTTTAACCTTTTTCTCAATTTTAATAATTGGCTGTCTTTGGCTTTATTACGGAATAACAATAAAAAGTTTTCCACTCATAATAGGTAATATAATAAAACTTTTTACAGCACTTACTGTAATTATTATTTATTTCAAATATAAAAAAGAAGTTCCTTCTGTGATTTAAAATATATCTACAATCCTCAATCTCAATTCCTCTCTTCCCAAAAAGAAACTTTTTTCTATGTTTGCAAGCAAATCAATCTTTTCTCCTTTTGTAATTTTTGCAGTAAAATCTTCTGGTTTCATAAAAAATCCAATCGCAGAAATAATTCTTGCCCCGTCAAATTGGCTTTTCATTTGACTGGGGTGTCCCTCCTTTTTAAAAATAATTTTTAAATGATCATTTTTCTTTCCAAAAATCTTCGTATCAAAAATTTCAATATTTCGTAGTAAGAAAATTGGTTTTGGATTATTCATTCCAAATGGTGCTAGCTGACTTATTTGTTTCTCAAAATGACTATTTACATCATCGATATTTATCACCGCATCTGCAATTATCTCTTTCTTGTCAAGACTCTTGACACACACTTTTTGATACGCAACTTCAAGTCCATCGGTAAGTAAATCAACCTTTTCTAAACTTATAGAAAAACCTCCAGATGCAGAGTGTCCGCCATATTCATCAAATAAATGTGCTGACTCTCTCATCATCGCGACAATATCTACACAACCATCAGATCTACATGAACCTTTTAGAGTTTTTCCTTCTTCTCTTCCCCAAAGAAACACCGGGCCTTCATGCTCATCCATAAGTGAATTTGCTACAAGTCCAAGTAAAGATGGTTTCCAATCTGGATTTCCAGCGACAAGAACTTTTCTTTTTTTATCAGGATCAAAAGCGTTCCAATGTTTTCTTATTTCTTTTACCATTACAGCAACAATTCCTTTTCTCTCATCATTTATTTTATTTAAATGTGTTGCGTATTTAAAAGCCTCATTTTCATCTTTTGTTGTAAGTAGATTAAAAGCATCCTCAGGAATTCCCATTCTTGAAGCAGCGTTTATACGAGGAGAAATCATAAAACCAATATCATCCTCTGTAATATTTTTTTGATCAATTTTAATAATTGAGAGAAGTTTTCGTAATCCAAGTCTGGGAGATTTTCTCAAAACTTTCAATCCATAATAAGCGAGCAGTCTGTTTTCGCCTATGAGCGGAACCATATCAGAAACTGTCGCAATGGCCACCATATCGAGCAACCACTTCTCCCAACCGTCTTTTATATCCCACTGTTTTTTGTTTTTTCCGATATTCGATATTCCACATTCTATATTCCTCTTTATTAATGCTTGGACAAGTTTAAACACAACTCCAGATCCACATAAGTTTTTGTCAGGATATTTGCAACTATTTTGTTTGCTATCAAGTATGGCTAGTGCGTGAGGCAACTCTTCCTTTCCTTCAGAATCAATTCTCGGTAAATGGTGATCGGTTATTATTAAATCTATTTTATGTTTCTTAATTTTTTCCGCTTCTTCGACATCAGCGATCCCACAATCAACGGTAATTATTAAATCGACTTCATTTTTTGCAAACTCATCAACAGCTTCGTCATTCAGACCAAAACCTTCAAGAACTCTGTGCGGAATATAATTTGTAAAATTTTCATATCCAATTTTTTTAAAAAAATCATGCAGAATTACAGCTCCAGGTATTCCATCCGCATCATAATCACTATAAATTACAACTTTTTCATTTTTTTCTATTGCTTTAAATATTCTTTCAACAGCAATATCCATCCCTTTCATTAAATAAGGGTCATTGTTTTCTTCAAAAATAGGATTTAGAAATCTCTCTGCTTCTTTTTCCGTTTTAATTCCTCTGTAATAGAGAAGTTTGCGTAAAATATCTGGGTATTTTTCCAATTCTTTAGAAACTTTTTCTGGTATTTCTTCTCTAATTAAATAATCGCTCATAAAGTGATTATAGCAGAAAAAATCAAAACAGCAGGTTCGCAAAGCGAACCTGCTGTTTTGATTTTTTCTGCTACTTGCCTAAACCCGCAATCTCCATTAGTTTCTTAAAATTTAAATAATACGGTTCTAACTCCTCTTTGCATATTTCTAATGATAATATTTTATGTTTTTCCTCTATTTTTTCTTTAGCTTTTGAAATAATACTATCTACATTTTGCTCTCTACCACCCCACAAAACAAAAGCTGAAAATATTCCTCTAGGATGTAAAAATTTGTAACAATCAGCATTGGCACATATCTCGGCCTCTTTGCACGTATATTTTCCATTGTGATGCGCTTCGACACAATTAATAATCTTTTCAAACTTTTCTTTTTCCAAATCAAATTGTTCCAAAAATTTTCTGGTGGCTCTCGAACTTCTCTCAACATGCTCTGATGCTTTTCCTTCTTTGATACATTCTCCTATTTTCAAATCCATAAACATGGTGCCAAGAATAACAATATCTTTATCTGCCGAAAGTTTTTCAGCTAAATATTGCCCTTTTTCATTTGCTAAAATAAAAGATTCAACTATTGGAGTCCCGTGCAAACTTATTTCATTTAATGCATATTCTTTTGCTTTTTCAATTATTTCTTTCATTTTCTGATTTTAAATTTTATTTTTACTCTTTTCATTTTACTTTTTAATCTCCCCTATCAATTCCAAAAAATTCTCCACTTTCAAACTTTCCCTACCAATCAAAAGTCCGTCAACATTTCCTTTTTCAAAAATTTCTTTTGCATTATTTTTCGTCACAGAACCTCCATAAAGTATTTTTACCTTTTTTATCTCCTTTTCACCCAAAATATCACTAATCAATCTTTTTATAAAAATAGTTATTTCGTGTAACTGATCTGGTTTTATCGCCTCGCTTTCTGGTCTGCCTATTGCCCAAACAGGTTCATAAGCAATTATTAAGTTTTTAACAAATTTCCTTGGCAATTTAGCAATCGCATCTTCGATCTGTTCTCGTACTTCATGATAATGATCTCCGTGTTCATTTCTTTCTTTTTCTCCCACGCATAATATTACTTTGAAACCTTCTTTCAAAGATCCCAACATTTTTTCTTTCACAAGTTCATTACTATCAAGAGACGCCCTGCGATCAGAATGGCCAACAATAATATATTTTACTCCAGCCTTTTTTAATAATTCTACCCCTACTTCTCCAGTATGAGAAACTCCTTGACCAATAAATATATCCTGAGCACCTAAAAAAATCTTCTTAGACAAAGAAATGATACTTGAGACTTCGTTTAAAAACACAAAAGGTGGACAAACTACCAAGCGCACATCACCAAAACTTCTAGTTTTTTTGTTAATTTCGGTTATTATTTCTCTCGCGTCTTCTACCGAACCTGGATTCATCTTCCAATTGGCTATAATTAATTTATTTCCCATGCAGACCATTATACCATTTTAAATTTTAAAGCGAAAAGGTTCTATGTTTTGTTTTACATAGAACCCTTGTCCTCCTCTTTTTTTATTTTTGCCGGTATACGGTAAAAAATATAATCTATAACCCAAATAGCACAAAAAATACTGAATGCCATCGCTTTATAAAGAGGTTTTCTCTTTTTCATATTTCCTCCGTTTATTTATCTAAGGTACACCAAACTATATTGTATACGTAGCTCTTTTTTTATACAACATACATTGTTTCAGATAACTTTCATGATATAATGTTGTCCATGGAATCCCGTACGAAATCGCGGACGCGAATAAATACGGGTAGAAAAGTTGAATTTAGTAATATAATTTTAGATAGGATATCTGACATAACATTTGTTACGTCCGCGTCCTATTTCGTACGGGATGGAAAACAAAATTTCTTGGCAAGCGCTTGAATATAAAAGAAAAGATAAAACAGCAGACTGGTATTGGGCTGTTGGTATTATTGCTATTGCGATAGTTATTACCTCAATTGTTTTACATAATTTTCTTTTTGCAATATTGATAATAATTTCTACTTCTATTCTTGTTTCTTTTTCAATTCGTCCTCCAAAAATAATCGATATACACATTAATCAAAAAGGAATTACTATTGGAAAAGAGTTTCATTCATTCACAACAATCGAATCTTTTTGGGTAGAAAGCCAGGATGAAGAAAATCTAAAAATTTTATTTAAATCAAAAAAACTAATAATGCCACTTATTGCTGTTCCTATTGAAGAACTTCATCACCTAGACGTTCGAGAATTTTTACTACAATATCTTCCGGAAACAGAAATGCACGAACCCCTATCTCAAATATTAATGGAAAAACTAGGATTCTAAATAAAAAAATCGTTCATCAAATAAATGAACGATTTTTTTATTTATATTTTACTTTTCATACTATTTAGCATAAACTGCTAGATGTTAAAACATGCCCTTGTCGTTCAAAGCCGACGCGCTTGGTCGGCTCTCCGACTTACCACGTCGGAGTGGATATAATATAAAAAAATGAAATACTGCGTTTATATTTTAAAAGATGATAACGACGTATTTTACATTGGAAGCACAAACAATTTAGAAAGAAGAATGTCACAACATAAAAATAAATATACCAAAACAACTGCTAGAATGAATAATCCAAAACTTGTTTTGTTTCAAGAATATAACTCTTTAGCAATGGCAAGAAGTGTTGAATTAAGAATAAAAAAATTAAAGAGAAAAGATTATGTTGAAAAAATGATAAAAGATGGATATATTAGAATAAAATCAGATTAAAATATGCGCTTGTCGTTCAATGGATAGGACAAACCCTTGCGAAGGGTTAGATCGAGGTTCGATTCCTCGTAGGCGCACTAGTTCAAAGCCGACGCATTTGGTCGGCTCTCCGACTAATTCCCGACGCTTATGGTCGGGATGCACGTCGGAGTGGATAGGATGAACCCTTGCGAAGGGTTTGATGTTGGTTCGATTCCAACTGGAAGCACAGAGACTTGTTCAAAGCCGACGCGTTAGGTCGGCTCTCCGACTTACTGCGTCGGAGTGGATAGGATATACCCTTGATCGTGGTTCGATTCCACATGGGAGCACAGATCAAAAACAAAAATCCCCGTTTCACGAGGATTTTTTGTTTTGGAATTATAATTCTTACTGATTATATTTCTCTATCTTTCCGTTCTTAACTATCCTTAAGGAATAATCTCTGATTCCATTACCATCAGATCCGATACTGAATGTGCCTGAAACTCCTTTGTAATCTTTAAGGTTGTGCAAATCATTTTTTATTTTCACAATATCCATTCCGTTTTTGGTAATTTCATTAGCAATGATTTGAACTGCGTCATAACATTCTGCAGTCCAAATACCGTAAGGTAATTCGGTGGTACCATATTTCTTGTTGTATTCGTCAATAAATGATTTCGTATTCGTAGCATTTGCGTCAAAGTCAGGCAACCCGAACACAAATCCTTCATACAATTTTGGCTCTTTCTGTATGTTGACTGGCATACCCGCAGCGTCATTTCCAAACAATTTTATCTTACTAAGTCCGAGCTCTTTTGTTTGTTTCATAAAACTAAGTGTCGAATCAGGACTTAGTGCAGACAAGTATATAGAATCAGCCCCCTTGCTTTTAATTTTAGTTAGCACTGTTCGAAAGTCTGTAGTTCCCGAAGTATAGGCCTCAAAAACAACAACCTCCCCTGTCAATTTACTAAAATTATCTCTCATCTTTTCAGCAATTGGACGCGAATAATCTGTCTGTTCATAAACTATTGCCATTTTTCTTACACCAATTTTATTATATGCCAAGTCTGAAACCAAATCCGCCTGCACGACAGATACTGGCGAAGTTCTTAAAACATAATCTCCTATACCAGTAAGAGCTGGGGATGTAGTAATCGAAGCCAACATCAAAACTTTATTGGCTTGAGCAACTGGAGCAATCGCAAGACTTTCTGGTGTACAATGTCCACCAAGGACAATCTTAACCTTATCAATATTTATCAGTTTGTTCATTGCATCCACAGCTGTTTTACTATCACATCTACCATCCTCAGCGATCAACTCTATTGGATGTGAGTTGATTCCTCCCTTGCTGTTAATGTCATCAACTGCCAACCTTACCGCCTCATACATACCCTCTTTTGCAACAGGTCCAGTCATAGCACCAATAAACCCAATTTTAATTGAACCTGTGTTGTTTGCTTTTCCAACTGTTTGCACATACACGAATCCTCCTAAAACAAGTACTATCGCTATCGAAATTAATATTTTTTTCATTGATTTTGCGAAATCACGTCGCACAACCGTCCATTTGGTACGACGAAAATTCAATTAATTAATAAATCTTATATAGTCTAATAAAACCAAGCCGACTATATACATATATGTTATTACATTGTATAATTACGTCAAATATGTTAACATCTGTCTAAATTTGACTAAAATAGTCGTGTCATATATGATATTAATGTTGTCAAAAGATTTAACATTTTATGCAAAAAGAAGACATTAAAGAAACGTTGGTTGATTTTGGACTCTCTGAACATGAGGCGCTTGTTTATCTTTCCTCTCTTACACTTGGTCCAACAACAGTAAATAAAATAGCAAAACACTCTGGGGTAAAACGCACTACGGTTTATCCAGTAATTGAGTCCCTTAAAAGAAAAGGAATTATGAATATTGAGGTAAAAGGTCTTAAAAAACTCTTTATCGCTGAGAACCCTGAAAAATTGGAGGGGATAATTGAACAAAAAAAAGACAGGCTTAAAGGCATGATTCCTGAACTGGCAGCTCTTTATAGTTTAAAAAGTGGAGAAGGTCTCATTAAATATTATGAAGGAGTGGCTGGGATAAAAACTGTCTATGACCACATATTAGATGGGTTAAAAGAGGGCGATGAATATTTAATTGTTTCAGATATGAAAAGGTTTTTGGCGATAGACGAACCGTATTTTGTTAATTTCATGGAAAAACGCGCAAAATTAAATCTGGAAGTGAAAACAATAATTCAAGACAACGAAGAAGGTCGCTACTATAAGACAATTGAAAGAAACATTAATCAAAAAATAAAAATACTAGACAAAAGTATAGATCTAAAGGCCTTCGTAATTATTCTTCCTGATAAAATAGTTATTGCTCAAATGGTAGAACCTCTTATTGCTATCATAATAGAAAACAAAAGTATTGTAGATATGCAACGCCAGCAATTTAATATCATTTGGAATGCAATAAAATAAAACAAACAAAAAGGAGTTTCCGCTTTGCGGAAACTCCTTTTTGTTTGTTTTATTTAGTACTGTTTTAAAACCATCGATAAATCAGCCACCCTATTATTAAACTCCTTGAACCCGATTGTTTTATCTTCAGGCGACTTACTCATCTCACCATCAACACAAGATATTTCTTTGCTACATTTATCTATTGCCTTAACCATTTGTAAAATATGCGTATAAGCGATAGCAGCACCATAATCCGACGCTAATTTTTTACCAGCCTCAGCAAGTACTTTAGCAGAAAAGTCCTTATCCACAGCCATAAAACCGAATGTCCAAGCTCCTTTCAACATATCTGAATATTTACTTATTACATTCGAGGTAACAGTATCAGCCACAGTACCAAAAGGTACTTTAAAATTTAATTCCTTCATGGCTTTCAAAGTGTTTAATGTATCTTCCTCAAAAGATGCATTCGTGATGGCGCCAACCCCGGTATTTTTTAATTTTAATACTTGTGTTTTAAAATCAGTTTCACCAAGATTGAATGATTCAGAAAAAACATTGTCACCATAAACGTCTTTCAAACCTGCCAAACAAAGTTCTCCGAATTCAAGGTTTGCTTTTATCATACCAATTTTGGCGATTCCTTGATCTTTAAATTTTTGCGCAATTTCTTTACATCCGACTTGATAATCTAAATAAGATTTAAAAATATTTGGATTATTTTTTAACGGTGATGTCACTGCTGCTTCATAGACATACAAAATATCTTTATTTTTTACGATTGGACTTATGGACAATACTGCCGGAGCAAAATCAGAATACAAAGCATCAACTCCATCAATGTTAACTAATCTTTGTGCGGAGGTTACCGCTTTCGTCGCATCAAGTTGATAATCTTCAAAAATCACATCGATATTGTAACCAATTTTTTGTAATTCCTTTTTTGCGATTTCAGCACCCACTCTTGTGGACTCTCCCCAATAAGAGGCAGCTGAACTAGAAAGATCGGTAACTACGCCAATCTTTATTAATGGTTTTTCTTTTGTAGAAACTCCCTCAGTGGAAACAAGGTTATTTACTATAATTTGTTTTGAAAACAAATACAAAGTACCACCAATAATTAATAATATTGCAAATATTCCTATAATTGTTGTTTTTTTCATATAATTTGTATTTTATTAGTTTTGAATCGTTGCATCCTCTTTGTGTCATACTCGCGAATGCGGGTATCCAGGCTAATTGAATGATGTACAAACCAACCTGGATCACAAGTATTTTTCTGCTGAAAAATCTTTCGACCCCGACTCCTTCGCCTTCGCTCAGTCCGTCTTTGAAGTCAGTTCCCAATCCCGACTTCTACCCCGTGTTCACAATGATAACAATTCAAAAATTCCATAATTTAACGCTCTTAAAAGATCTCGACAATCTTTACAAGAAAATATTACATTGTCTATGTAAAAGTATCAATATAACTAACAATTCCAAACTATTGCGTTAACTGTCTACATAATAAATGACTATTCTATTGACTATTTGTCGTATCATAGTATGATTAAATAGTTGATAGTTTTATAAACAAAATATGATAACTATAGAAAAAGCGCTCGAAAAAACAGGCTTAACACAAAAAGAAACTAAAGTGTATTTAGCTACTTTAGAATTGGGCGAAACAAACATTAGCCGAATAGCTAAAAAATCTGGGGTAAAAAGAGTTACCACCTACTGGGTTATTGATTCTTTAAAAGAAAAAGAGCTTATCAGCTCATCAAAACGAGGAAATATAAATATATTTATTGCGGAAGATCCACGAAAAATAGAGGAACGAATCGATGAAAGCAAGCGTGATATGGAAAGTGTAATGCCCGAACTGCTTTCCTTTGCGAATTTAATAGACAAAAAACCAAAAATTAAATATTTTGAAGGTAAAAATGGCATTAAAGAAGTTTACAAAGACAATCTTCGTTATCCCAATCAAGAAATATTAGCGTGGTTTGATGAATCTGCCCTATCAACGGTTGGAGAAGACTATTTTATAAATGAATACATACCAAAACGCATAGCAAAAAAAATTTGGGTTAGAGCTATTATGCCAAAAAGTGAAAAAATGACTGATTGGCAGAAAAAAGATATAGCACAGCTAAGAAAATCAAAATTTGCTTCAGAAAACTTATTAAAATTAAATGTGGAGATATCTATCTACGGTACAAACAAGGTTGGTCTCATGCCGTACGCTGAGGAAATCGGCATTATTATAGAAAGTCAAAAAATTCACGACAGTCTAAAAAGTATTTTTGAAACAATGTGGGCGATATTGCCATAATTTAAAAAGGAAGATTCGGTAGAAAAATAACAATTAAAAAACACCCTTTTGGGTGTTTTTTTTATTGTTTATTTTTCTGCCTTCGCTTTATTCAAATACAATGTGATTCTTGATTTGTATCTTGCACCTGCGTTCTTTTTTAGAAATTTCACTTTTACTGCTTTGTCTATCGCTTTATAAACTTCTGGTAGCATTTTCTCTGCTTCTTTTATTTTCTTTGCAATGACAAGTTTCTTAATCTTCTTCAAAGCTCCTTCCATAGCATTGTTTCTTCTTGCATTAAAGATTTTCTTCTTTCCTGCAACTCTTAATGCTTTTTTTGCTGATGATGTTATAGGCATAATTAAAATTTAAATATTAAAATGAAAAAAGTAAAAATAATGAATAAATACTGATTTCCTAACAAATACTAATCAGACACGATGTTTTTTGATAGATCTATACATTAACACGTTCGAACATGGAAATCAACCGCCCTTTGTCATTCCTGTGGAGGCAGGAATCTGGGTTAAATTAATTCTGGATTCCTGCCTTCGCAGGAATGACACAACCTAAACTAAATAATATTAGAAATAATTTTTATGTTATAATGCTACCTGATCTTGTCCGAACAGATGATTGCGATTAAATAAAATTTATTTAATTATTCGTAACCATTCGTATCATTCGCACAATTTTCGTATATTGCATGATATCAAAAATTGAAGGAATAGTTTGGAATACAAATATTAAATTTCTGACTGCTGGGGTCGGTGGTATTGGTTTTAAAATTTTCACTACAACAGAAACAATACTGACTTCAGTAAAAGGAAGTAAGATTTCTTTATATACGCATTTAGTAGTTAAGGAAGATGCGCTTGATCTTTATGGTTTCCTAACTGAAGAAGAATTAAAATTTTTTGAAATGATAATTTCAATTTCTGGCATCGGTCCAAAAACCGCACTTAATGTTTTAAACATAAGTTCGGTACTTGCACTAAAAATTGCAATTTCAAATGGCGATACAAACCACCTCACAAAAGTTTCAGGTATTGGAAAAAAGATAGCAGAAAAAATGGTGCTCGAACTTAGAGACAAAATTATGCTTACTGATGAAGAAAAAACGTCTGGCGCAAAAGATGACATTGATGTTATTGAGGCACTCAAATCTCTCGGTTACAATCCAAAAGATGCTCGCGATGCACTACGTGAAATTGATAGTAAAATTATAAAGACTGGAGACAAAATAAAAGCGACACTAAAGATTCTAGGTAAATAGAAATCAAAAAAGATTTTCGTTTGGCGAAAATCTTTTTTGATTTACGTATTTTTGTTCTGTCTTTGTGAGAAGGTAATCCGACGTGGCAATCCAGATTTGTATTTTTTATTTAAATTAAAACATAGAATTATTTATCTGATCTGGATTGCCACCTCACTTTGTTCCTCGCAAAGACATGCGTAATTTTATTTTAAATTTTAAACTTTATTTTTACTCTTTGATATTTGATTTTTGATATATCTTTTGATGTTTGTCACAATAATGCGCACTTCTGCCACCAACTTTTATTCTTCTAATAATTCCGTGACATCCTTTCTTCTGACACTTTTCCCCAGTCCTTCTGTAAACTTTATGAATATTTTGATATCCCCCTTTTTCACCATATGGATTTCTATAATCTGACATCGAGTCACCTCCAACCTTTAGAGATTCGTTTAAAACTTTAATGGTACTTTTATAAAGTAATTTTAATTTATCTTCGCTAATATCTTTAACTTTTATTAGTGGGTGAATAGACGACATCCACAAAACTTCATCAGAATATATATTTCCAATCCCAGATATAATTGTCTGGTCCATGAGTACTGTTTTTATCTTCCCATTTGATTTTTTAAAAAGTCTTTCTTTAAATATTTTATATGTGAAACCTTTCTCTAATGGTTCCGGTCCAAGCTTCTCAAGGTCAGGTATCTGAGACATTTTGTCTGTTTCAAAAACAAAAACTTTTGCAAACTTTCTTACATCAGATAGCACCAAAACATTTTTGTTTGATAAAACAAACACCAAATGAATGAAACGGTTGAACGAGTCAGAAAGTGGCCCATCACTCAGAGGGAGCCATTTTTTTTCATCGAAATGATATTTTCCATACAAAAGATGGCCGGTCATTTTCAAATGAATCAAGATTGTATGGTTACCTGAAACATTGATTAACACGTTTTTAGCCATTCTTTCCACACTTAAAATTTTTTTATTTAAAATTTCTTTTTTAAAAATTGGAAAATATTTCTTGTCCTTTATATTATTTTTACCTTTGTGAAACGCCGAATCATAGTCTGTCCACACATCCAAAATATCAAGACCTTTAATCTTTTTGTTTAAAATATTTACCGTTGTTTGTACTTCTGGTAATTCCGGCATGGCTGATTTTTAAAGAGTAATAGCGACTATAAAAATCGCCACCCCGTGAAATCCAGCTACTGCTGGAATCCGCGACTAAGCGGATATTTCACTGGGGTAAGTCTAATTAAAACTTGATGCTCTTATTTCACATCCTATTCCAAATTTTAAAAAAGTAAACTATAAACGTATGTTATAATTTATATACCATGAGCAAACACACTTTATCTAAAACATTAATTTCAATATCAATAATTGCATTGAGTTTTTCTGCTTTTATATTTATCTCTCAAACAACAAAATTTTTGCCTTCTACTAGTCATAAAATAAAAATCTTGATAGTCCCCGGCCACGAACCAAATGCTGGTGGTGCAGACGAATTTAAAAAAATAAAAGAACGAGATTTAAATCTTCAACTTTCAGAAATTCTCAAAAAAGATTTGTCTGCAAATCCAAGTCTGGAAGTAATTTTGGCTCGTGATAAAAATGGCTGGAACAAAGATTTGGAAAATTATGTTGAAACGAGTTCAACAACAATCATGAACTGGGTGGCAGATATGAAAGATAAAATGTTTGCAAAAGTTGATGCTGGAGAAATGAAATTAATAAATCCAGGAATGAAACATAATGAAGCAACATCAAGTGCTGTGTTGTACTTATACGGAACAAATAAATGGATTGCGGAAAATAATATTGATTTAGTTTTACATGTCCACTTCAACAGTAATCCAAAAATAAATGGCAAGCCCATCTTTAGTGGATATTGTATGTATGTTCCAGAGAAACAATATTCAAATTCTACTTCAAGTAAAATATTTGCAAATTATTTAAACGAAGAAATTTCTAAAATAGAAAAACCCAGCACAATGCTTCAAGAAAAAAATATCATAATTCCCGACCAAGAATTAATAGCGACTGGCAACTATGACACTTTAAAAATTCCGAGCGTAGCAATTGAATACGCATATATTTACGAACCAATGATGCTAAGCTCAACAACAAGAAATATTTTTATTGAAAAGTCCGCATCATCAACTGCAACCGCAGTTGAAAATTATATTTCAAACGAATTAGAAAAATAAAAAAATTAAGTTCCTTACAGGAACTGTCCACTCATTAATTCTTTTATATCACTCCGTTCACAAAAGAACTCAATGAGTCTTGCGGAAACAAAGACTTTTGCTTCCTCACACCATGGCGAACTTAATTTTTTTATTTTAACTTTCGACTTTATAACTTTTTACTTTTAACTAGCTCCACGAGCTCTTCCCTCGCAACTTCAGCATCACTCCACTTTTCTTTTATTCCATTTTTTCTCATTATATATGGGTCAGTTCCTTTTCCTGTAATAATCACAACATCGCCTTTTTTCGCTTTCTTAAAAGTTATCGCAATCGCCTCTCGCCTATCCATAACGATTTGTGGTTTGTGAATTTTAAAATGTTTTGCCATATCCTCCACTATTTCTCTTGGTTCATCGTCATATGGATCTTCGTCAGTAAGAATTATTTCTTCACAATATTTGTCTGCAATCTCTGCCATTTCTTTTCTTTTCCATTTATCTCTTCCCCCACCACAGTTTCCAAGCACTCCAATTTTCTTACTATTTGAAAACGTCTCGTAAATTGCTTTCAGTGAATCCGGTGTGTGAGCATAATCAACAACAACTTTATAATCCTGACCTTCATCTATAATTTGTGCCCTCCCCTTTATTTCTTTCAATTTTAAAAGTGCATTTTTAATAATAGATAAATCGATATCCTCACTTTCAGCATATTTTATTGCCCCAAGAATGTTATAAATATTAAACTTGCCAACAAGTTTTGTTTCAATTTCAACTCCTTTGTAAGTAAATTTTGTATAATCCTCAGTCATTATAATATTTTTGACATCATCAAGTGAATATTTGACCTTATTTTGAATATTTATTTGTAAAAATTTCTCTGCTTCTTTATCATCAGAGTTTACTATTATTACTTTGTCATTTTTATTAGATTTTTCTAGTTGCTTCGCAATAGAAAGTTTCGCCTCCACGTATTTTTCATAACTTCCGTGAGATTCAATATGCTCAGGTGCAAGATTTGTGAAAATAAGTGCATTCAAATCTATAAATTTATTTCTAGATTGTTTTACAGCTTCGGAAGAAATTTCCATAACTACATATTCGCAACCAGCATTTACAGCTTTTCTTAAAAAACTTTGTACAAACATCCTTCCTGGCATTGTCATCTTATATAAATTTGGCTTTGATTCATCGCCAATTTTAAACCGCAAAGTTCCAAGAAGGGCTGTTTTCTTACCTGCTTCTTCTAAAATCGTATTTACAAATTCAACAGTTGAAGTTTTCCCTTTTGTCCCTGTTACAGCAACAACTTTAATTTTTCGCGATGGGAATCTGTAAACAATAGCTCCAGTCAGAGCAAGTAAATAATGATATGCTGGTTGTGCAATTTCAAAAAGTTTTTTTGGTATTATTTTTTTAATTATTCTAAGCATGTTTTTCTAAGAAGCTAAAAAGCTACAAGCTACCTCCTAATATCTGATAACCAGCTATCCCAAACGATACCGAAACATTTAATGACTCTTTCTTTCCTATCATCGGTATTTCAACTATTTTATCACACAAAACTAAAGTTTTTTTATCAATTCCTCCCACTTCATTCCCCATCACAATCGCGACAGGATATTTTACCTTCAGTTTTTTAAAATCTACTGACTTTTTATCCTGTTCAACTGCGATTATTTGAAATCCCTCTTTTTTAAGTTTTTTTATTATTTCTTTTGTGTCCGCGCAATATTCCCAAGCAATATCTTTTTCAGCCCCTAGCGCTACTTTAGCTAAATCTTGCCTAGCTCTTCCAAACCTATCTATCGGCGCTGGTGTGCACCCGCATAAATATATTTTATCTATTCCAAGAGCGTCTGAGGTACGAAAAATAGAACCGACGTTATAAACGCTCCTTATATTGTCCAAAATAACAACCTTCAACATTTTTGATACCTTGCTCATTTGTAATGATATTAGTCTAATAGAATCAAAAAGTAAACAAAAACTCACCGACACCTGCATGTCGGTGAGTTTTGTCGCCTATCTAACTTCCTTATGCTAGATAAGTGACCTCACCATCTTTAAATCTCAATCTGCGAAATTTGGGTCTTGTATATAACATTATAATTATATACTCCCCGTTCTTGTTGATCGTGTTCGCGATATATCCCAACAATGTTCCTATTACATCGTAACCAATGATGTCATAATCTCCATCAGGCACTTCTTTTTGTGGACGTGGAGTCCCTTTTCCAACTTTCTTTCCAAAAGAATAGAAGGTTGTGGCTGTAAATGCCATTATCGCAACAAAAGAAACACAAACAACAAAAAGAAAACTGGCTTCCATCGAAATATTGTGCATATATTCTCCCTACTAACAATTTAAATTTCACTGCTTGGAACGAACTTTTTTGTATATTAGCACGTTCAAAATCTTTCACAATATCTTATTTTAATTATTTTCAGCTTTGTAACCCAAAACTTTAAACTACCAATTTATTATCATTGTGATAAAATGATTTCATGATATTAAACACATTTCCAGATTTATTAACCTATGGGACACTCTCGCCTTTTATTTTGAGGGTGGTACTAGGTTTTATTATTATTAATCTTGGTTATTTAAAATTAACAAAAGAAAAAATTGCATGGCAAGAACTTTTTGAAACAATCGATTTCCACCCTGCACATTTTTTTGTAAAAGTTTTGGCATTTATTGAAATCGTCGGCGGTCTTTTCTATTTAGCAGGAGCTTATATTCAACTAACTTCAATAATATTCGCTGTGTTATTCTTTTGTGAAGCAGTTTTGGATTATAGAGAATCAGAGCTTGAAGAAAGAGACCTCACCTTCTATATTTTTATGTTCACAATTTCCCTTTCTTTAATTTTCCTCGGTGCCGGAGCCTTCGCTTTTGATTTACCTCTTTAAAAAATAAATTTCGCTACAATTAAAAATCGCCACAAACTAATTATTTGGCGATTTTTATATACAGAAATAGCAATTATTGATATAATATCCATATTAATAATATAATCTATAAACAAAATGGTTAATGAGGATCTATTGAAATATGTTGAAATAGAAATAAAAAAAGGAACCCCTAAAGAAGTAGTTCAATCAAACCTAATTGCAAATGGTTGGGCTATTAGTGATGTAGTAGAAGCATTTTCAATAATTATCAAACCAGCGATTACTTTTCCTCCTACACCTCAACCTTTTGTAAATCCTGCTGTCGAAAATACTACACAACCAATCATATCAAACCAAAATCTTCAGTCTCTATCAACACAACCCATAGAACCAAAAAAATCCAGTGTAAAAGTTTTAATTTTTACAATGATTATTGTGCTCTTTATTCTTGCCACAGGAGCACTCGCATATTATAAATTTTTAGCACCAGAGCTTTCTCCAACTGAGATAATAAAAAATGGCATGCAGGCGTCTCTTAATATTAAATCATTTTCTTTTTCGGCTACAAGTACTGTCAGTTTAGAAAATAAATTCGATAACAATGCAGTATCATCAACTACAAATTTAGCGATATTGGCAGCAAAAGGCTACGGTTACGCTATTCCTTCATCCACAAACATCAACATGGTATCAACAGCGGATGGATCTATAGACTTTAATTCTATCGAGAATTTAATTTTTAATATTAATTCTGACACGAGCGTCGGAGCAAACATGGGCACCAGCAGTTCCGGATCGCTTTCACTCGGAACGAGCGTAATATTTCTAAATAAAAATCTATATCACAACTTAAAAAGGTTTAACGTCTCGTACTCATCATCCGATAACGCAACCTCTACCACACAAATACAAATGTTCTTAGGAATAGCAGACAGTTTTGCTTCCACTTTAGAAAACAAATGGATACAAATTGATCTAACTAATACCCTTGCTAGTTCATCAATTAAAAACATTCCTGACCAAGATGATTTTTCAGCGATTAAGGACTATTTATATAGAATGAGTTATGTAAAAGCAATCAATAATATTGGTAAGGAAACAATAAATGACATCCCAACATACCACCTGAAAGTGACGGTTCAACACGGCCAAGAATTAATAGATTTATTTAAAAAATTTGCTCTTAAATATCAGACGTCCTCTTCAAGCGATGTGAGTAATATAAATGACAATCTGCAAAAAAATATCCTTAGTCAAAAAAATGATATTGATATTTGGATTGGTCAAAAAGATTATTTAATTTACAAAATTAAGTCAAATAATATAAATATTAATGATGTACAAACCAAAACAAACGCAACAACAAGTAGTGAAATAGTTTTCAACAACTACAACCAACCTATGTCGATTACTGCTCCAACAAATTCAACCTCGTTACAAGAAATTTTGCAAAAATTGTTTGGAGGAATGATGGGCACAGCTTCAACAACGCTCGATATACCAACATCTGATATAAAAATATAAAAAAAACTGAAAATAAAAAACTGCTCTTTATTCAAGGGGCAGTTTTTTATATCAAACAAACTATAAATTATTTTTGACAACACTTACACATCTTTCCAAATCCAGCAATAATTACAAGGACTGGCCAGATTATGCTAACAGCGCCCGGTGTCAAAATACTCAAATTTCCTAGCAAAAAAATCAAACCAAACAAAACTACAAGCCAAGAAAACATTTTTTTATGAGGTACTCCGCATGTTTTTGGCATTTCTTGATTATTATCCATTTTTATATTTTTTATAAAATATTAATAAAATAATCGACCCTTATTATAAGTGCATTATATCATGATCGCTAAAAACTAAACTTTTAGTTTTTATTCACCGAAAGGTAGCTTTCCAACCCTTTTTCTAACAAAACCATGGCTTTTTTTAGGTCTTTTTGATTTAAAACATAAGCTATCCTTATTTCGTTTTTACCCAATCCGGAAGTAAAATAAAAATCTTCAACCGGTGTAATCTGAACTGTTTCATTTTTATAATTAAAATCATTTAACAAAAATTCTACAAACTTTTCAGAATTACTTACTGGAAGTTTAGCAATAACATAAAGCGCTCCATCAGGTTTTGAGCAGACAACACCAGGCATCTTTTGCAAAAATGAGCAAACAATATCACGTCTCTTTTTGTATTCAGCAGTTATTTTTTTTGTATATTTTGTTGCATTCGATAAAAGAGGAATCATTCCAAATTGTTCAAGTGTCGGAGCAGAAAGACGAATCATAGCAATCTTCAAAACAGATTTCATAATTTCAGGATTAAAGCTCGCGATCGAACCTATTCTTGCCCCTGGACAAGAAAATTTCTTAGAAACGCTATCTAGTGCAATAACATTATCTCTAACTTCTGGAAACTGTAAAAATGAAGTTGGTTTCTTATCAAAAACAATTTCACGATAAGTTTCATCTGCGAGAATAAAAAGGTTGTGTTCTTTTGCAATTTGATTAATAACAGCAATTTCTTTTTCATTTAAAATTGATCCGGTTGGATTGTTTGGATTAATAACAACCAGAGCTTTCGTCTTGTTTGTTATTTTCTTTGCAATTTCTTCTTTGTTTGGAAGAGCAAAGCCATTTTCTACGTGTAATGTTATTGGAACCAGTTTGATATTACAAATCGCTGCAAGTCCTTTATAACTTGGATAAAAAGGTTCAAAAATCATAACCTCATCTCCCGGATCGGTCACTGCTAAAATTGCAAATAAAATCGCTTCCGCACAACCAACAGTTGGAATTATATTTTCTGGTTTCAATTCAATATTAAAATTTTTGTAATATTTTATCCAGGCTTGCATATGTTCAATTACTCCTGATGATGGAGCATACTTGATATTTTTATCATTATATTTTTTTACTGTTTTCAAAAATATTTCAGGAACAGCAATATCTGAATCCCCAACATTAACTTTAAAAACTTTAATACCTCTCTTTTCTGCTGCTAAAACCATTGGTAAAAACTTCCTTATTGGAGAAGCAATAACATTCTCCGCTCTACTTGAAACATTTAATGCACTTTTATTTGTTGTCATAATGTTTTAGATATTACACTAAAATTTAAAGAAATACAAAAAATTTTATGTTTAAGTGTACAAATAAAAAATACGACATCGATTAGTTTAGTGTGGTTTAGTAAATTTTTATTTCATAATCTTCTTTAAAACAACGCTGTCTGAATAATTTATTCTGTTATTTTCTACTTTAAGCTTCCCTGTCAACCCCTCAAAAGAGGTTCTCTCTAAACAATCCTTTAATGACAAATCGCTTTCCGACAAAATACATTTCTTAACAAGGAACATCTCATTGTATGCAAGAATAGAATCAAGTGATGGTATTGTTTTGTATTCTTCGCTATACATTTTTTTAAATTCCTTTATTTGAAGTAAATTATCATCAATATTTAAATCGGTGTAAAATATATTGTAGTATTTTTCCCCTGCAATTTCTTTTACTTCCGGATAATTAATCTCTAGGGTAGAATAAATATCTACGTCCCCAATTAAAGTTCTTATCTGTTTAATTAATATCCCTAGTGGTTTGCCTGTTTCCATTACGAAAATTGCATCGGGTTCAAAAGATTTAATTTTTGTAATAACCGTTCTAAAATCGCTCTCTCCTGGGTTTACAGCTTCTTCATCTTTTTCTCCAATAAAATTTATTTCATTTACAACAGAAACGCCAATGTCATCCTTTCTATATATTACTCCGAGTCTTTTGACGTTTTTATTTTTTAACTCTTGATTGATCAAATTAACATAATCATAAGATGTCGTTAAGTTTTGAATCATGTATCCCTTTGCTGTTTCTGGATTACCAGCAACGGTTATTGTAGAAATTTTTTGTAAATTCACTATAGGTTGGATTGCGAGTGATATAGAACTTCCGAGCGTTAAAATAAGTTTTGGATTTGAAAGTAAAATTTTATTTAACGCAGAAACTGCTGTTTTAGAATCCGTCTGAGAATCCTCGACAAGTAATTCTATTTTTTTATTTAAATCATATTTTCTTAAAAATAAATTAATTGCCCTTAATTCATCTGTACCATATTCACCCAAATCACCAGTCAAAGGCAAAATTGCCCCGATTTTGATTGATCCTTGTACAATTCTCTGTTGACCGGTTTTATGGCACACTACAAACGAAATAATCAAAATGACAATGACTAAACTGATAACAATTTTAATTTTTTTCATATTTTAAGATATTAAGACTAATAAAATCAATCCGATCTTACATTCCCAACTTATCATCACACTACGCCAATAATGGGTATGTGTCGATAATTACGATACCTCGTTACGCAATATATAGGTCGAATGATAATATATCCTTATTTTGCAATGCTAATATACTTTCGTATTGTTGACCTTTTTGCCGTCATTTGATACAATCTGGCGATGATAAATAACGAGTTAATAAAAATAGGTTTAACAGAAAAAGAATCAAGGATTTACCTAGCTATATTAGAATTAGGTGAAGCAAACATACAAAAACTAGCTATAAAAGCTCAGATTAAAAGAACGACCACTTATGACATATTGGAATCGTTGAAACAAAAAGGATTTATTGGGACAACTACTACAAAAAAACGTAAGCTGTATTTTGCTCAAAATCCTAAAAAACTAGAGATTGATTTGGAAGAAAAAAAAAGTATAGTTAAAAATATTATGCCCGAGCTTTTAGCCATCACCAACAAAATAGATAAAAAACCCACAATTAAATATTTTGAGGGGATGGAGGGCATTAAGGAAATATATAAAGACAATTTAAATTACAAGGAACAAGAAATGCTTTCTTGGCTTCCAGAAAAATATGATTACGAGACATTGGGAAATGAATTTATTTTTAATTTTTATGTTCCAAAAAGAATTGAAAAGAAGATTTGGATTAGGGCGATAGCTCCAGACAATGAATTAAACAGGAGGTTACAAAAAGAAGATGAGAAATCTTTAAGAAAAACAAAATTAGCTAAATTTTCCGTAATGCCAAATGTAGATATAAATCTTTATGGTAAAAGTAAAATTTCCATACTATCCTATGAAGAAAAATTTGGCCTAATTATTGAAAGTCAGAAAATATATGACACACTCAAAGGTATCTTCGAAATGAACTGGGCCATGCTATAGATGTAATTCGTCTTAAACATAGCGATATGTGTGGACTTTTTGTTGATTTCTTGATATATTTTGTCGGTTACTGCGCTTATAGCTCAGTCGGTAGAGCAGCTCCCTTTTAAGGAGACGGTCGTTGGTTCGATTCCAACTAAGCGCACAAAAATATAACCGTAAAAAGGCAGTATTTTTATTTTCGTAGGATTTCGTTAATATTTGTAGCTTTTATTTTTGCATATTAACTATAAACCTAAAATAAATTTTTCTAGCGCCACAAAAAAATCTACGTTACCTCTATGCGCTTCATGATACATCGCTACAAGTTTTGAAGAAATATTTTCTAGTTCTCCATCTTTATAATTTCTAGAATATTCTTTTGATTTTTGATACGGAAACGGTTTCATATTTGCCTCATCAGCAGTTTTACATTTTTTTGCTAGCAACATGCTTTTCACTTGCCAGAAAAATATTCCGTGTACTTCCTCTGCTGGAACTTGTTCAGCCAATACCTCTTGGAACAAAACCCACAATCCCCTTTTGTCTCTTTTGCCAAAAGCATCAGCAAATTCGAAAAAATCGATTTTCTCCCCTTTTAAAGCCAACGCCTGCTTTTTCGTTAAACTTTTTTCAGGTTTTATAAATTCTTGAACTTTTTCAGCATTCTTTTCTATTTTTGTCAGACTTAATTTGTCCATCTTCCCTTCCGCAAAAATAAAAATATTGTCTGAGCCAGCAAATTCTTTTATATTTTTTAAAA
Organism: uncultured bacterium; assembly: GCA_903850545.1. Classification (GTDB taxonomy): domain Bacteria; phylum Patescibacteriota; class Minisyncoccia; order Phycocordibacterales; family GWA1-40-21; genus Bog-1340. Next base: position 7,203 of record CAINLW010000030.1, on the reverse strand, counting down.
TTAATTCTTTATTGTCTTTATTATCAAAGGTCCTAGACAAAAAAACAATATACTTACTAGAAAAAAGTCCCTGTCCTCTGGCAAGCTCCATAATTTTCCCTAGCGTTAAATCTTCCTCCCCTATTTTAATAAGAGTTGCATCAGGTTTTTTAGCAAGTAAAGAATCAACGGTAACTTTCGCTTTTTTTCTCGCAAATTCTGTATCTGTTCCGTAGTAAAAATAAATCATACTGAGTAGTTTAACGTAAAGTTACAAAGGAAGCAAAATTTGATTTAAAAATTGTTATATGAAAAAACCGCAAGTTAGCTATTTACGGCTTTCTCACGGTTTTGTACATGTGGTCTACCTTACATAAACTCCTTTATAAACAAAAAACAACATTACCAACAGTGATGCACACGTTGAAAGATACATCACAATTCTCGCCCCTGGCACACATAATGATAAAATCGTACCCAATATCATTAACAAAGAGGTTGTAACCGAAAAAAACCCCATTTTTCTTGTCACCCACTTTTTGCGTGCAAGAAACAACATACAAAAACCTAAAAAAATAACAAGCCCGTCAAATACATATCCGAAAAAATCCATAATTTTCTCCTTTTTTACCCAACTTTCTTGACCGACATAGCTTACTACTGAAGGATAGTACACTGTACACTTGCTTTTGTCAAGAGGATTGGGCAATGTGTCAACAATCAAATAGCCAACAATACTATATTATCGAGTATAATTATTTCATTAAAATTAACGCGCTCACCACTATCGCTGCGGTTTCTGCTCGGAGAATTTGCGATCCAAAAGAAACACTTTTTATTCCCTTTTCATCAAACCAAATTCTTTCGTTATCTGACCAACCACCCTCAGGACCAACAAGGATGCCAATCCTTGCCCCGTCAAATTGGCTTTTCATTTGACTGGGGTGAGACTTCAAAGACGCAAGTAAATCTTCCCCTTCAAAATCCAAAACGAACAATTCCCCATCAAAGTCTGCAATCGCTTTCTCCAGCTTTTCTGGATTAAAAATTTCAGGCAACATAGTTTTTCCAGATTGCTCCGCGGCTTCCTTCGCAATTTTATTTAATCTTTCAATGTTCAAATCTTTTTTTTCGCTTCTTTCAGAAACTAAAGGATGAAAAGCCGACACGCCTATCTCCGTACATTTTTCTACAATTAACTCAAAATTATCTTTTTTTATTATTGATTCAAAAAGATGAAGTTCAATATCTGTCTGTCTTTCCACTTTTCTTTCTTTGTCTATTACAAGCACAGCCTCACTTTTTGCAAGAACCTTAAAATAACCTTCATATTCGAAATCTTCTCCATTAAAAACTATTACTCTGTCGCTCGCCTGCAATCTAAAAACTTTTTGCCATTGATGCAAAAGCTCTTTGTCGTCAATACGAAGTTCTTTGCCTTTGCTAATATTTTTTTCATTTATATAAAAACGATGAAGTCTCATATATGTAAGTCTAAAGTTAAAAGTAAATAAAGTCAAAAGTGTTTGTCCTGTCATTCCCCCCTCCGCGTAGGTAACACAATACAGTAATAACTTCATTTGTCACTCTCGTTAACGAGAGTGACATTCCGACATTCTGCAGAATGTCGGAATGTTACAAAAATATGCATGAATTTGCTTTCAGTGCATATTTATTATATCTTTATATTGTCTTTATTAATTTAATTTTATTTGGCTAGAAGCTAACAGCTGACAGCTAAAAGCTAAAATCATGAACTTAATTCCCACAGTTATAGAGAAATCACAATTTGGTGAACGCGCATATGATATATATTCGAGACTTTTAAAAGAAGGTATAATTTTCCTAGGTGGTGAGATTGACGATGACTCAGCAAATATTGCCATAGCTCAACTACTTTTCTTACAATCAGAAGATTCAAAAAAAGATGTAAAAATTTATATAAATTCTCCTGGAGGATCGGTCACGGCTGCACTCGCGATTATGGATACAATGAATCATATAAAAAATGATGTTTCTACTGTTTGTGTTGGTATGGCAGCTTCTGCTGCTGCATTACTCCTTTCTGCTGGGAAAAAAGGTAAAAGATTTTCTCTACCAAACTCTGAAATAATGATTCATCAGCCAATGGGTGGTGCTCGCGGACAAGCTTCAGATATTGAAATAAATGCAAAACAAATTTTGAAAATAAAAGCTAAATTAAACAAAATTATGGCAGACAACACAGGAAAGCCAGTTGCTCAAATAGAAAAAGATGCAGATAGAGACTATTATATGTCAGCGGAGGAGGCAAAAAAATACGGACTGATAGATAAGATAATATAAAAAATTTCTGAAGGGAAATTTTTTATAACCAGGTTATCTTTACGGTATAAGAATCCGCCACCGCGGATACTAAACACAACTCGCTTCACTCAACTGATTACATTTTCGCGAATCGATCTCCGTTAAGATAATATAAAAACAAAAAGAATAGGTGGCGCACTTCTGAGAAGCGCGCCACCTTTTTTGTGAGTGGATTTTATCCCGCTCTGCCCAACGCTATCGAATAATCGACATCGTGGGGATCATTATACCTTTCGAAAGGGGGCTTAGACTCAGTTGTTTGTTTCCTCATTGAAAACAGCTTCCTCAATTCCAACCACAAGGTCTTTATTCCCATTGTACAATCTCCTTAATATAAATAATAATGAAGGATACTTTATAGCATATCTCGCTAGATTTTGTCAAATCTTCCTTTTCTTTAAAAAAATTAAACCGGGACGCTCCGTATAGAAGCGTCCCGAATTTCCATAAACAACTACTACCAGCGTATACCGAGATCCGTCCGGACGGTAATGCCAGGACTAAATCCTGCAACACCGAGTCCGAGGACTGTCGACGCCCCGACAGTCAATGCCACATGTTCGGTCTTTACCCCCAATTGAACACCGATATTTCCGAACATTCTGTCGTCCGAGACAGTCTGCTCGGAGTTTAGATGGTGAGGATTGACTACATACGGCTCCCAATAGCCGTAATCATATGTTTCTGTTATGGTTCCGTTTGTGTGGATTACCCCCCCACCAACCCCAAGATCAACAAAGACCGTCGCGGGAACCATCAGCTTTTTCTCTTGCTTTATCAGGTTGATGAACCTGAAGAACTCGATTGTCGTGACCTTATACTTCGAGAACACGACCTTATCGATACTCCCGATACCGAACGGTCCTTCCCCAGGATATATAGTGAGAAGAAGATTGTCGTCATCCACGAGGGTTTTTACCCCTCCGTCCTGACTCTCGGCGGATGTCTGAGTAACGGACACCTTCCAGCCTCCCGGGCCAAAGTCTCCGAAAACAAACCCGTCTCCTCTTTTTGGAGTTTCAACATCGCCTGGGGTGTAATAAACAGAGCCGTATGAAACAGACTCGACACCCACGGACAGACCTCCTACTTCGTAAGAGTAAGAGGACACTGACGATACTTCAACCATCTCACTGGCGCTGGCAATCGTCGCCATCGCGAGTACTACGAACATCACCGAGAAAAACGCAAACATTAACTTTTTCATATATTCCTTTTTTCTCAAGATTGACCTTCCCAAACAAAACGGACTGTCAACAACGTACCTAGCTATGATAGCACAATATTTGACATACTGTCAAGACATATATTAAATCAATTTAGATTGGGTTCGCCTGCCAAATCCTCAGGCGAACCCATATTTTCATATTTATTATTATTCGTAGCCATTTGTATCATTCGAACAATTTTCGTATCATGCTTTACATTCCCCCAAAATAAAGCTACTATAGTATTGTTAGTAAATTTAATTTTAAAGGATTCCGTTTTTAAATAGATTTTTAAAGATTCAAGGTCAAATAATATGTTTTTCAAACAAACTATCAAAAGCTCTGTATAATCTTAAGAAAGCTTGCCCGAAGAAAATTTCTTGTCCGTAAAAATTTTAATAAATTTTAGCGGATTGATACAAAAATTTTAACGGGTCAAAAAAAAGACGAGGTCTTTTTCACAATAATATGTCATTAAAAATAGTCGCTCTTATTGCAGGCCTTGTGGGTCTCATTGGTGCTGCAATAGGTTATTACTTAAGACTCATTATATCTTTGGGGCAGAAAGGTTCTTTGGAACTAGAAGTCAGACAAATGATGTTGAGTGCTGAGGAAAAAGCAAAAAAAGTTGTTATTGAAGCAGAAACAAAATCTGTAGAAATAATGACGGAAGCTAAAAAAGACGCAAAAGAAAAAGAAGAAAAGTTTAAGGTTACAGAAGATCGCCTAGTTAAAAAAGATAGCCTTCTCGACCAAAGACAGTTAGACTTAGATAAGGAAAAGGAAAATCTCAAGCAAAAAGTTGTTGAGATAAAAGATATAAAAGATAGAGTAGACAAAATGGAGGCGCAAAAAACCGCTGAACTTTTGACTATTGCAAAAATGTCAGAAGAAGAAGCTAAAAATAGTCTTCTTACTTCTGTAGAGAAAAAATATGAGGAAGATATTTTAGGCAGAATGAAAAAATTGGAAGATTTTGGAGAAGAAAAACTCGAGCATAGAGCAAAAGAAATTCTTGCTACTTCCATTCAAAGACTTGCTGTTTCAGTCGCTCCAGATATTATGTCCACGATTTTGAGTATCCCTTCAGATGAAATGAAAGGGAAAATAATCGGAAAAGAAGGAAAAAACATTAAGGCTTTTGAAAGAGTTACTGGTGTTGAAGTTATTGTAGATGATTCTCCTGGAATTATTACTATTTCTTCATTCGACCCAATCAGAAGACAAGTTGCGAGAGTTGCTCTTGAAAATTTGCTTCTTGATGGAAGAATTCAGCCAGCAAAAATTGAAAAAATTGTTGAGAAAACACAGCTTGATATAAACAAAATTATTAAAGAAAAAGGAGAACAAGCTGCTTATGAGTGCGGAGTTGTAAACCTAGATCCAAAAGTTATTGCGATTCTTGGAAGATTACATTTTAGAACAAGTTATGGACAAAACGTTCTTCAACACTCTATCGAGATGTCATTGCTTGCAGGAATGATAGCTGAAGAGCTTGGAGCAAACGTACAATTGGCAAAAACGGCTGCTTTGGTACACGATATTGGAAAAGCACTAGATCATGAAGTTTCTGGAACTCACGTAGAAATCGGAAAGAGAATTCTACAAAAATTCGGTGTAAATGATGCGATTATAAAAGCTATGCAAAGTCACCATGAGGAATATCCTTATGAAAGTGTTGAAGCTATCATCGTTCAAGTTGCTGATACTATTTCTGGAGGAAGACCGGGTGCAAGAAGTGACAGTATAGAAAACTACATAAAGAGACTTCAAGAACTTGAAGCAACTGCAAACGGATTCTCAGGTGTAGAAAAATCATATGCTTTACAAGCCGGAAGAGAAATCAGAGTATTCGTTACTCCCGACCAAGTTTCAGATCTTGATGCAAAGAAACTCGCAAGAGATATTGCTGACAAAATTGAATCTGATTTAAAATATCCAGGCGAAATAAAAGTGACTTTGATTAGGGAGAATAGAATTATAGAATACGCGAGATAATTCTAAATAGTATAAGTATTTAGTATAAGTATAAGGAATACAACTACAAAAATGCGGGTTTGCCCAAAGGGCAAACCCGTATTTTTGTGTCTTTGCGAGAAGGTAATCCGACGTGGCAATCCAGGTTTGTATCGTGTCATTCCTGCGCAGGCAGGAATCCAGTGTAAATTTACTTTGGATTCCTGCCTTCGCAGGAATGACAAACTGGGTTTGCCCCCACACCTATTATCGCTGTGATAATAGGTGTGGGGGCTTGCTTGCAAGAGAGAGAGTAGAATACAGTTATTGGAAAACATCCAATTTTAATAGATAATAAGAGTAATAATATGAAAACAGAATTTACACCAGAATTTAGTGCTTCTAGTAAGGGAGGGGGTCAAGAAAAAGAAAAAGAAAACCAAAAAAATATTAAAAATATTGCTTTAGATTTAATTAAAAGTGATCTCGTGAATATTAGCAGCGCTGACCAAATTACGATTAGCATAAGTGACGATTTAGATGAATATAAGATAACCAAAAATGATTTTAAAAGTTCATATTTAAAATTAATTGATGACAAAAACTTTATTTTAGAAGCTATTGGGTCCATAAAACCAACTTCTGAGCTGTTACATATTTATCCTCAAGCGGAAGCAGAAAGAATTTTTAGTAATATGTCCGATAGGCTCCAAGCTGATAAGAAAGTTGTTTTGGAGATATTTAAAAAACATTCATTGGATCCTCGTGGTCTTTATACTCTTCTTCCAGAAAGTTTGAAAATTGACAAGGATATACAGATAGCAAGTTATGGACACGTTATATCTGACTCTAAGTAAAAAACTCAAAACGAGTTTCGGCAAAACCGAAACTCGTTTTAAATTGTATTTTGTATTATCCTTTCCTTATACTAATACTAAATCCTTATACTACTTTATTTTTCCTTAATCATCGGCAAAACATTTCCAAAATACTCCTTCAAATTATCATAACTAAGTTTTCCGACAACATTTTCAAATGGCACCCATTCAATTTTATCATTTTCATGTTCAATTTTTACTTTTGAGTCATCGAGTGAACTAACAAGAAACATTTTCATAAAAACATCTTCATCTGCAGAAGTAATATACTCTAAATCAGGCAAATTTTTAACAAAATCAACATCAAGCCCCGTTTCCTCATAGATTTCTCTTATCATTGCCTGGTGAGCATTTTCACCCACCTCAACATGGCCCTTAGGAAATGACCAATCGTTTAGTTTGCTCCTATATAGTAACGCCACACTATCTTTATTTATAGCGCTTAAAATAATTGCTCCTGCTTTTAATGTTTTTTCTTTCATGCTTAATAAGTATATAATATTTTTAATTCAAAAAATAGTAGATTATCGATTTATAGCCATGTTTTTTACATATACTACACATCATATTTTTTACACTGTATACTGTTTTTCCCTATTGCGCTTTAAATACAACGGATTATAATATATGCAGGTCATTTAAACTCTTGTGTGTAAGGAAAGCACACAAAAGTATTTTTTTATAAACTTCGCGCATCCAGACCTGATACGCGAAACAATTGCCCTAATCATTTTCTTTCAATAAGGAAAATAATGGGTAAGCAAACAATTAATATGAATAAAATGGGAATTGTTGAGGCTGTACAAGGAGTTCTAGGTGGAACAAAAGTACAAGCT
>CAINLW010000029.1 GCA_903850545.1 uncultured bacterium | reverse complement strand
TCCAGACCTGATACGCGAAACAATTGCCCTAATCATTTTCTTTCAATAAGGAAAATAATGGGTAAGCAAACAATTAATATGAATAAAATGGGAATTGTTGAGGCTGTACAAGGAGTTCTAGGTGGAACAAAAGTACAAGCTGAACAAGTCGTAGATATGGTTTTTGATACAATCGTAGCCACTTTGAAGAAAGGTGATGAAGTATCAATCGCAGGTATTGGTATCTTTTCAGTAAAACAAAGAGCAGCAAGACAAGCTAGAAATCCTCGAACAGGAGAATCTATCTCTGTCGCCGCTATGAAGGTTCCAAAATTCAGAGCAGCAAAAGCTTTGAAGGAAGCAGTTAAATAGTATAAGGGAAAAGTATAAGCATGAGGAAATCAAAAAATCACCGCTAGGTGATTTTTTGATTGTTATTAATTTTGTATCGTTTGATCCTTCTTCCACAATTCTTTCCATGCACTTGTGTTTCTAAACCAAGGACATACAAGTGTTCCGACATACATAAGAGCTAAAAGAATTAATGTACTCAAGTATAGATTTGTTTCGTTCTTTAAAACAAAAAGGAAATAATATACGAACACATACCAAATAACTGCTTCCAAAATTGCCAACCCCCAATTTTTTAATGACATGATAATTTTCTTAGCGAACGACAGTGAGCTTAGAAAATTATCACCCCGTCAAATTGGCTTTTCATTTGACCAGGGTAATTCTAGAACTCACCACCATAATTTAATAATAAATTCGACATCAATATTATATCAAAAACTAAAAAGACTTCTATTAGAGGCAGGGCAAGTATCTCCCTCGAGATAAATTTATAGTTTCGGTACAAACAAACGGTGGCGAACCGTGAGTACACCACAAGAGTACTTCAAATCTCTAATCGCTTTGCTCAAGAGATTTTAGTCGCACTTTCGGTCACGGGTTTTCTGTTAGTCGTCACTCACAGAAACTCTCGACCCCGACTCGCTCCCAAGTCTGCTGACCTGGGTCCCGCTCCGTCTTTCGATTCGCCCTCGAAAAGCAAGCAGTTGCTTTTCTTGCCCGCACAGAAAATTAAAACCGACCACATAAAAATGTAGTCGGTTTTAATTTTCTGTGCGGGCAGGGCGAATCGAACGCCCAACCGGAGTTTGGAAAACTCCTATTTTACCATTAAACTATGCCCGCATTTGAATGAACGCAGTAATATTAGCAGAAATACTTGATTGAGGCAATTATTTTGCATTCTTTTTTACTATCGCAATTACTGCATCAAAATTATCATTTTTTTCCACTCCCTTTCTTTTATTAAATCCACACTTCACACACTTATGATTTATTAAATATTTCCCTTTTTCAAAATCAATTTTTATTGGTTCCATTATTCCACCGCAACTTTCTGCCCTATCTCCAGGATTAATGTCTACATGTTTACTCCACAAGCATTTAAAACAATGATTGGTAAAACCAGTACCTACATTTTTTGTCCCGCATTTTACACAATCAAAATCTTCTATTCTTCTCGTAAATTTTTTTGGTTGATTTACCATACTAATTAACAAATTTTATTATTTTCGCGTTATTTATATGTTTTCTAATAACAACCTCGTGTCCATCATCAAGAAATATTTCTTTTTCACTATTGTCGGCATATATTACAGCTTTTCCACGAATAATTTTAATAACGATTTCAGAACTATCTTTTAGAACCATATGATCTGATTGTTCAATGCTATTATTAAACGCCACACCAACACCAACCTCAAAAAAACTATTTGTGATAGATCTGTAATAACCAGTTGAGCCATGGGGTGTAGAAATAATCACTCCGTCCCCTATTATCTCATGACCAATCTTTTTACCATTTACAAAAATCTCATAACGTATAGCACGTCTCGGGTCAACATTATGAACAATGATTTCATTTAAACCGACAAGTCTTATACTTTGAAAAACCGCTTCGATTTTTAGCTCCTCTTTTATTATATACTCGCCAACAAAAAGTTTTCTGAGTATCTCTTCGGTTGGTAGATTACTACACAATTTACAAATTCTACTTCTTCTTATTGCAAACTTAGGAACCCCTGGATATTTTTCTTCAGCCTTCATAAAAGTTCCGTCTCCACCATAACTGGCCACAACAAAATTTGGGTTTCCTGCCTTATCAAATTGATCGTGCACCTGATAAGCATCGGTGATGATTTCAAAACCAGCTTGTTCAGCCAATTTAGTTATATCCTGTGTTTGATGACCATAAATTAAGAGTTTCATATTAAAATGGGTTAAATTTCGTGTGTTTTAAATTAATAATTGGTAAAAATAAATTGTTAGGTAAATTATTCCAGTCAAACCATTCCCAAGATTCACATTTGTCCGGTTCCATGACTTTTACTGTGCCGGATGCATAATCTGAAATTATAAATGGCACTACAGAATGTCTCTGTTCTTTTTTAAAATAGTTATTATTATATGGTCCGTATTCCAAATTTTTTATTTTGATCCCTACTTCTTCAAGTGTTTCTCTTCGTGCACAACCAAAAATTGTCTCGCCAAATTCCAAATAACCACCTGGAAATGCCCAGGTTCCTTTTCCGTGAGAACCTTTCCTTTTTCCTAAAAGGACTTTGTTATCCTTTTTTATTATGACAGCAACTCCAACTCTAGGAATGTTTTTAGTTGACATTGATTCATTATAGCAAATTTATTTTAATTTCTTCAATTCTTCTATTGCCATTTCGGTAGATCCAACAACAATTCCAGTCTTTTTTACGAAGTCCATTGACCATTTTGGACGACCGTCTTTCCAAATAATGATTAAATTATTGCATAGTTCACCTGGATATTTTACATTTTTTGCGTAAAAATTTCCTATTTCTATCCAAGTTGCCTCTGAGGGAGCAAGACCAGGATTTGCAACGAGTATGTCTGCCGAATAAACGGCTTTTAAATCATCGGGGAAAAAGGTGTCTGGAGAAGTTTGATCTGAATCGAGTTCCCAATCATAAAATTGAAAATCAGGTATCCTTTTAAATTCTTCTTTCCAATTATTTTCATACCCATTTGGTTGTCCTGCGAGATATACCTTTTTCATAATCTGTATTCTACTTCATTTCGTTAATAAAATACAATTTCAAATAAGGTTTTTATTTTGGGTCCCGCCCCAAAATAAAGACCTGCCGGGAATTTCGAAACTTACAGTTTCAGTACACCTTTCGCATCGTACTCACTACGTTCCGTGCGATATACTCAAGGTCTTCGAATCCCGGTCATAAGCAAGTAATCTTGCTTATTCACTCCGACAAATAAGAAAAAACAGCCCTAAAAGCTGTTTTTTCTTATTTGTCGGAGTGCCGGGATTCGAACCCGGATCGCATGCTCCCAAAGCACGAATGCTACCGTTACACTACACTCCGATATTTATCAAAAGATAATAACACAAAAAAGAATTTTTGCGAAGTAAAAATTTGTATCTCATTTCTTAAATACTTCTTGGTAAAAATGCGCCCGGGTGTTCTTCAAATTCTCTGTAAATATTGTTGATCAAAAATTGAGCTTCTGAGCTGTCTCCCTTTCCTATTTTTTTCAAAATTTCAAGCATACTCAAATCTCTTTGAAGACGCTGAGCGATTGACTCAATGTTGGCACGACTCAATCTCCCTTTATAATTATAATTAATAAGTAATAAAGACTTCATAACATCATCACTGCTCACAGAATTTGGTTTGATACATTGAGTAACTTTTTCATTATTTAAATCACTGTAAACAAAACGATATCTGCGTCCATCTTTTAGTATTAAATCTTTTGCATATTGACCAACTTTCTCTTCAGTAAAATAACTGTTTTCGTTGATGTGTGACAAATTACGCGGTTCGGCATCTAAATTAGTTTCCTCTTTTTGAAGAGGTTCTTGTTCGACAGATTTTTCCTGAATATTTGTAGAACTACTAGTTATAACGTCCTGATTTTGAGGATTCTCTACACCAACTTCTGTGGCTGAACCCGTATTAAATGCTGTTACGACTGCAACCACAGCTGGTTTTAAACCTTTAGTAATTTTTTTTATTATATTATTTCCAAAGTTTAGTGATTCACTCATATTTTTTGTTTAATTAAACTATTTCTACTTAACCTTATGACTTTTTCTTATTATCTTTACTTCCTCCTCATTCTCTTCTTCCTTTTTTTTCTTACCTTCTTCCCCTATTTCTCTCAAATCTTTTTCTGGAAGTTGAATAAGTTCAATCGCGCGTTTATTTAGATATTCTTCTGTATTTAATTTTGGATCATCGAGAACCTCCTCGAGCAAAGCGTGTAAAACAAAACCTATCTTTGGTCCTGGAGCTTCTTTTGCCACTTCCATTATCTTCTTACCATCTATATTGAGCATACCAACTGAAATTGGGGCTCTGGTGGCCTCTTCTATCATCGCATGGTACTTTCTGAGCCTGTAGGGATCTTCCTTCGGCCTGCCCATTCCTATCCTGTCACAGGCACGCAAGTCCATAAGATCCCAAACGTTATCCTTCCCCACTCTTGCCACAATTCTTCTAACTGCAGACAAACTTATAAGTTCTGTATCAGCAAAAAACATATGAGTTCTGACATATTTTGTAACTTTTTCAATTACTTTTGTGGGAAATCTCAAATCAAGCAAAATCTTTTCTGTCATTCTTGCGCCAATTACTTCATGTCCGTAAAAAGTCCATTCTTTCTTTTCTCCAGCCCTTCTGGATTTTGGTTTTCCAATATCGTGGAATAGTGCAGAAAGTCTGACCTCCAAAGTAAAGTTTCTATCTGCAGCATGCTGCAAAGACCTTAATGAATGTTCCCAAACATCAAATTTATGTGCGCCTCCCTGTTCAATCCCAATAGTTTTTTCTAATTCTGGAATTATATATTTTAATAAACTAAATTTCTGACACATTTTAATTCCTTGCGCCGGTTCAGGAGACATAATTATTTTTACAAATTCGTCACGAATTCTTTCTTTTGCAATATTTTTAAGCAAATGAGATTCTTCTGCAAGCGCTTTTTCTGTTTCACTGTCGATTTCAAAACCAACATAATTCCCTATTCTCACAGCTCTCAGAATTCTTAGTCCGTCTTCTTGAAATCTTTCGTGTGGATTACCAACAGTTCTAAGTATTTTATTATTTAAATCTTCCTGTCCATTAAAAAGATCAACAATTTGTCCTTTATAAAAACCTTCTTCTTTACCAACACCGTCAATATTTAAAGCAATTGCATTAAAAGTAAAATCTCTTCTTTTCAAATCATCTTCAAGTTTGTCACTAAAAGTAACACTGTCTGGTCTCCTGTTATCAGAATATTCGGCTTCAAGTCTATATGGTGTTACCTCAACAACTTTTAATGTTTCGTCTGTTGCATTTTCATTTTTAACACCGACCGTTCCATAAACATTTTCATAAAAAGTATCTGGAAAAGTTTTAATAATTTCTTCCGGTTTTGCATTCGTTGTGACATCCCAGTCTGCAGGTTTTCTACCAATCAAAATATCTCGAACACACCCCCCTATTAAGTAGGCTTCGTAACCTGCTGATTTTAATTTTTGTGAAACTTCCAAAACTTCTTTAGGTATTGGACCGTATTCTTCCATCGTCTTTTTCATACTTGCAATATTATTATAATTTTTGATTTTTAGCTAGTTTGATGTGGTCACGAGTATTTTTCTGCTGAAAAATCTCTCGACCCTGACTCAATTGTTTTGCTTGCTTGCAAAACAGATTTCCGTCTTGCACAAGTCTGAAAAAATCTAAAGCAGTTTAGATTTTTTCGCTTGTGCACCCGGTAGGAATTGAACCTACAAAAACAGTTCCGAAGACTGTTGTGATATCCGTTTCACCACGGGTGCATTGGTTTTACAATAATACTCTAAAAACAGCAGAAATCAAAATACTTTCTAAAACATAATTGATTTATCAACACTCTTCCCCGAACTAGTGTGATATACTTATACAGGTATGAACTACGCGATAATAAAGAAAAAAGCAGTAGAATTAAGAAAATTAGCTAAAAGCTATGGTGAAATTAGCAAAATTTTACACATTCCAAAAAGTACTCTGTCTGACTGGTTTTCAAAAGTCCCATGGTCTGATGAAGTGAAGAAAAAACTAATTGAAAAATTGTCACCGATACATGGAGCTAGAATTAGAAAAATGAATGCTATTCGAATAAACAACTTAAACAAACACTACGTAGATGCAAGGAAAATAGCAGGTGAAGAATTGGAAAAATACAAGAACAATCCCCTATTCATGTTTGGTTTAGCTCTATATTGGGGTGAAGGAGATAAAGTGACTAAATATCAACTTAGATTAACAAATTCTGATCCAGAAGTAATCAGATCCTTCAAAATCTTTTTAGATAAATTTTGTAATGGTAAAAATGAGAAAATTTGGGCAGGGTTATTGTTATACCAAGATTTAGACTCAGCCTCTTGTATAAATCATTGGTCAAAAATTACGGGCTTAGATAAAAAATGTTTTACAAAAAGTATAGTTATAAAAAGCAAACATAAAACAAATAAATTGAATTATGGTATTTGTATTTTAGGAATAAGTAGTAGATTTTTAAAAGAGAAGATGTTAGAATGGCTTCGTTTAGTTCCGAGTTATATTAAATAATAGATGCGGGCGTGGTTTAATGGTAGAACTAGTTCTTGCCAAGAATTGGGTCCGGGTTCGATTCCCGGCGCCCGCACAAACAAGAAAAGACAGCTTTAAGGCTGTTTTTTCTTGTTTGTCGAGGCGAGAAAGCAAACTTATTTGCTTTCGTCCGGGAATCGAAAAACCTTGAGTGTATCGCACGGAGCTTAGCGAGTACGATACGAAAGGTTGAATTGCGAAAACCTGAAGCAATTCAAAGACGGAGGCTGGCGAGCCGAGTCTGGGTCGAGCAAATTTTCAACAGAAAATTATGCGTGACTACAGTTCCTGTAATGGAAGATAAGTGTACTCACGATCCCGGCCGTCGTGCATTTAATTCGGGAAGGTGCCCGAATTTAATGCTGAGCCAGTATTAATAAACCCCCTACATATCCTCTTTGGTTGTTTTAATAACAAAAATTACAACAAACGAAGCAAGACCAACAATAATTACTGTAAAAATTGATTTCCACAACACATATGGAACAATAATATTCCAAACGGAAAGCAAAATAATAAAAGTAATAAGAATAATTGAAAGAATCAAAATTCCAATTGCTATTTTTTTGATAGATGAATTCATCCACATATTATACGAATATTTTGTCAGTTTTACAAACCCAGTAGTGAAATTTAGCATTATTTTTTAAAAAGTTACTGTATTAACACAATTTATACTGAGCGTATACAAAATTTAAGAAACAATCACTTTTTGATGCAAAATTCTACTACTGGGCAAATGAATTATTAATTTATGTTAAATATTCACAAAAAACTATCATTTTAAAAAATATTTATAAAAAAGACATGATTAATTTATAACAGACACACAACAACACACTTTACGCAAATTGAAATATTTTCTTCATTTTTACGTTTTAAAATATAGGTTTTTCACAAAGAACTGTGGATAACTATGGGGATATGTTGATTAAAGACAGTCCAAGACAAAAAACAGACAATGTCATAATTATAAGTCTTATACTGGAAATATGGCTAATAATATGATGATATTCGTCAAAACCGTTCCTTTAAATGACCTTTGTCCAATACAAAGTGTTTCTAAGTAACACTTTTACCTGTTTCACCTGAAACTAGGTACATTTAATGATAAATACAGTGTATACCACAATCATTACTTTCATATTTATATATTTTAACATCTCTGATATAATATTCCTTGTGAAAAAAATAACTGAGAAAAGAAAAACAGGAAACTTGGGGGAAGATCTAGCTTGTAGGTTTCTGATGAAACGTGGTTTTGAGATTATTGAACAAAATTACCTTAAAAAATGCGGGGAAATAGACATAATAGCTAAAAATAACGGTATTTTACATTTTATTGAGGTAAAAAGCGTTACATCCTCCAATTTGTCGAACGGGTGCGAAACAATTCAATCTGTTTCATCTGAAACGGTCAAAAAAGATAACTATAGGCCAGAAGATAATCTTCATCCTTGGAAACTCCATAGATTAGCCAGTACCATCCAAATATACCTGGCGGAAAAAGGTGTTTCACCTGAAACTGATTGGATTTTTGACGTAATTACTGTGTATATTGATAAAAAACGGCTAATTTCAAAGGTTTCGATGCTAGAAAACATAATATTATAGTCATATTCACAAAGGGGAACCCTTTTAATAAAGGGTTCCCCTTTGTGATTCCTTTGTTTCAAATGAAACACTTATAAATAACCAAATATTCATAGAATATGGCTAGTTTGTTGATCTAATGGAGGCTTCAGCTCCGAAGAGTTTAAAACCCTGCTATGCATTTTTTACATATTATATTAATATTTATTTAAAATATGTATATTATTAGCGGTATATTTATAAAATTATAGAAAAAGTTGGAAATGCTACAGGGTGTAGGAAAATATAGTTATTTCATTCCTTATTTTCCAACAAAAAAACCGCCCACAAAACTATTGAGCACAAGTTTCATGTGAGACGGCTTTTACGAATAAAGGGGTAGTTCAGGAAAGATATTATAGCCCTAAATAATTACATTCTATAAAAATTTGATTGAAGTAATTTTAAGGACAGGAAAGTCATAATTTCCTTACCGAACAATCCTTTTCGATTTTTTGAAGATCAGCTACATCTTCGAATACAAAGAACAAAATTGTTTCTAGATGCAAGGAGTGTAAAATAACTCGTTGCAAAGCTATTTAACCAACATCTAAAATCTGTCTGTTACTATTATATGTCCTATAGAAATATATGTAAAGGACATTAACTGTGGATAACTTGACAACTACACAATATTCTAAAGGACATGATTTACATGGCTAATATAAACGCTTTCTTACGATTTGACATAACGTATGTATAGCAAATTTTACTATAAATACAATTTACTAAAGCAAATTAATATAATGTTTTGTGTTATTTAAATATTAATTTTGTGTTGACAAGGTATTTTTCGGGAGTATAATATACATATCAGTCTCGTATTTCATTTGAGATTGAAAGCTGACCGCTAATCAGCTTCGCAGGGAACTAGATTCAAATTTATTTGATCTTTTCCCCTAAACAGTCTGTGTGATGCGATACCTTTTGGTACCCAGACTTTAAACCTCACACCCCAGTTCTTTCAGGCACAGCAATTTATTTTTATATATTGCTTGCCCAACAGTCTTAATCGATTGTTGATCCATATAGCAGACCGTCTTCTTTCATTAGAAGCCGGCTGTTTTTGTTTCTATTATTTTATTAAATTTCTTCCGCCTTACTCCAAGTAAAATCATACAAAGCTTTTTGCATTTCATATATTTGAGCGTCTTCAACAATAATTCCGATCATTTGATCTTTTGACAAAGTTATATATGAAACTTTACCATCATATATCTGCATAATACTATCAAATGGCGCTGTGGGTAGTTTAATTATTCTACTATTAGTCACAACTCTATGATATGAAGACAAAATTTTCCTCGCCTCAATTGTATCTAGCAAGATTCCTCTTTTTTTAATACCTTTTTTTTCCCTTTGTTCTACGTACCAATC
Source organism: uncultured bacterium (assembly GCA_903850545.1). Classification (GTDB taxonomy): domain Bacteria; phylum Patescibacteriota; class Minisyncoccia; order Phycocordibacterales; family GWA1-40-21; genus Bog-1340. Next base: position 7,488 of record CAINLW010000029.1, on the reverse strand, counting down.
ATTAATTTTTGGAATATATTTTTGAATTGAAGTAATATCTGCATATGAAAGAATTTCTTCTCGACTGTATAAAGAGTCTTCAAGTACTTTTTTTATACCTTCTTCACCTTCAAAAAATCTGATGTTTGGCTTTCCAGAGGTTAAATTATAATCGGAAGTCATTAAACCTAAAGTTCCGGATAGGGACGCTTCGGTAATTTCCAACTCCTCGCTTTTCTTTTTGAGAAGTTCTTTTATTTTTGATGGATGATTGGGAGCAAACAATGCAACCTTTTTATCTATTTTCTCAACCAAACCAAGAACAACAAGTTGTTCTATAATTTTATATCCCAAACCACGTTTTAATCCAGCCTTAAGAGAGATCTTACTTGCGGGCAAGACGCCATTTTTCAATAAAACTTCATATATTTTTGCTTGATCACGAGTCAAACCTGATTTGATTAATATTTCTTCGTACATAATTTTTTGTTAATGATAATGGTTAAATATTAGCAAAATGATAGTATTTTGTCAAATTTCTGTGACAAAATAGTATAGTATTATCAATAACTCCTTATAATTAAAGACGGTTATGAGTTGTGTTTGTTAATAATATGTCACAGTGGTATTGACGAGATGTCAACTCGGTGATATCATGGTTGCAGAAGATAAAGGTAAACAAAACCTTACTAAATAGTTCTTTGATAGGAGAGTAACCAAAAGATTGTTCTTCACCTTTCGATAAAGAAGAGAGAGTGGGGAATTCGCCGAAATCGCGGGAGCGACTAGGTATGGATGATAACCTTTTGTTTAATCTCGTTTCAAGATGAATCGCCAACAGTTGAGTAGTAGCATTGAAACCTATTAACAAAACTTAAAGGCTGACCCATGAGGTAAATTCATCACCCGATATTCATAATCTTAAATGATTATGAGGACATCGATGGAACGCAAAGTCTAACCAACATTTGTGTTTCAAAATGTCCTTACTACTACTCACAATGTATTTTAGAAGATATGGTGTGATAGAAGAGAGAGTATGGAGTTCGTTGACAATTAAATATCAAATTAGAAATATGTTTGTTATTCCTCTTTGCTTTACTGAACAGAATACGAAAATTGTACGAATGTTGCGAATGTCTACGAAAATTTTATAAAACATAATTATTTATTTTATTATTTTTCGTAGGATTTCGTTATTGTTCGTAGCTTTTATTTTCGCATATTAGTTCAGTAGAGTTAGAGGGATCGCAAAGTTGAGATTTAGTCTCATTGTGATTTCTGGGTTTAAAAGGTGTACCCAAAACATCAGAAGAAAAGGAGAAATAAATGGCAAAGTTTATTTTTGTTATGCAACACCAGCCGACCACGGAGCAATTATCCGCGGCGGCAAAACTGGGCGAAGTTGTCCAGTTAGCCGACAAGAAACTTCTCGCTGTCCCCGACAGCGCAGAACTGGGGCGCGAATGGTTCGCGACCCGCGCCACCGCGATCATCGCGGCAGTCGGTGGCATCTCGGAGGGCGACACCCTCCACGTCATGGGTCAGCCCCAACTGGCCTCCGCCATTCAGGCGGAAGGCCGCAAGGCCAACGCAACGCTCCTCGAGAGCGTAACCCCGAGGACGTCGAAAGACGTCCCTCAGGCCGACGGAACCGTGAAAAAGGAGAGCGTCTTCACGTTCTCCGGATTCCGGATAGTGCACAGCTACTAGCTGTACACAAAAATCCCAGAAGGTGAGCTTCTGGTAGGGAGAAAAACCGCTCTCGTAAAAGAAGGTAAAAAGGCTTTGTGTGTTAAGCCTGCTCGAAAGAACAAATTGAATACTCCTTACTAATCAAGGATGGAGGTCAATCCTAGATTGTGGTCCGGCGTGGTTGCCGGTGCTTTTGAGAGGTTTCAAGAAAATCTCTTCTGTATCCGACTAAGTTGGGCTGATGAGTTTTCCACCTTTGGTGGCAAAACGAAACAGAAATTTTTTGGGAGGAAATATGAAAAAGATTTTTTTGGAAATCTCCGAGAAAACTGCAACAATGTTGCAGTTGATGGGAAAGTATAAGATTTCCCGCGCGACTGCAAGTCGCGCGAGACGTCGTGGTTATGTAACAGTAGGGTACCACGAACCAAAACTGTCCCCGACCCTTAACACAGGTCGATTCGGCACGAACGTCATTTTACTGTCTGAAGAGGACAGAAAAATGACGACCGCCAAGTTGATGAATAAGTATGGCATCAAACATGAGTGGAATGCTTCTCTTGTCCGCCGAAGAGGATGGATGAGAAAAGAGGGATTAGCGTGCGACCCTCTTCCAGAAGGAGGGTTTCCGGCATTCGTTGAGCAGGAAGAATTAATCAGAGAATGTCGCACTGCTGCTTGTGTAGCGATAAGAAAGACGCACGTAAGCAAACAGGAATTTGAGGAACTTATTCAAGCGGGAATGACTCGCCTGCTTGAAGTGGCAAATAAAAAAAAGTTTGTCCACGAAGGGTGGCGTTGGAAAATGGCCTATTGGGCCTGCTTACGCCATTTGGAAAAAAGAGTTTTTAAATATTTTGGAGAAGTCTCCGAAGTGTTTGAGGGGGAGGATGTTTTTAATACAAAAATCCTCTCCGAAGAGATTTCCATAATGGAGGTTATGGAAGAATAATCTCTTCATGCAGGTTTTCCGGCGTGGTTGCCGGTGCTTTTGGGAGCTTTTAAGAAAACTCTCTCTGTATCCGACCAAGTCGGACTGATGAGTTTTCCGTCAAATGGCGGTAAGACGAAACAGAGTTCTAAACCCACGAGGATGGCAAGTGCCAAAATTTAACCTCACGGGTATGGAGGAAGTATGAAAGTATTTCAGTGGTTGCACGGAGAAATCCGTGCCGGTGTATCGCTCGTAAAAGACGAGCGCCTCGGCCCCGTTATTTTTCTCGGTGAAGAAGGTCGCGGTCGCCGATATGAAAAAATTGCGCTCGACAGGCGCAATCCGGCAGAGATAGTTGATGGGGTAGTGCTTGAAGCCAACCCCAAAAAAATTACTCTGCCTACTCGGGATGGGAAACCTGAAAAGGTCTTTTACGTTCTTGAGCGCCAAAACAGCGTTTCAGAGTCCGTCCTCGTCCGTGTCAACACCCAGTGGTGCTACACACGAAACTCCCAGGGGACATGGGAAACTGTCTCGGGCTCTCCTGAAACCCTGATCTCAGGCTACGGTGCACACGGAGACGCCGGGAGAATCGGAAATTGGAACGATGGCCTCATCGTCATGAGGCCGGGGGAAACACTTAAAATTTCCCCGGAAGGCGGTCATAAAACCGCCAATTACGCCCTCTGGATTGGGAAAGACGGCGTGCCCCAGACGGCGACATGGGAGGATTATGAAACTCTCATGGCGATAGAAAGATCCTAGTGGATTTGGTTCCAGCGTGGTTGCTGGTGCTTTTCGGGAGGTTTCAAGAAAATCTCCCTTTATTTCGAGATGTGCGTCTCGACCGATGAGCTCAAAAGAGCGAAATATAAAATTTGGGCGGAAATTTGTAATCAGATTTCCGCCCTTTAAAGGTTTTGACTCCAGCTATACAGATGTCAAAAAAATGATTAAATTTGGTGTGAGTATTTTTAAAAACTCTCTCTTCTAAACATCTTTTCTATATTGTTTTTATGGCATCTGTATATTTGAAGTTAAATTAGTATTTTATTAGAAATTTGTTAAGATTATAATTGCGATGACAGAAAAAAACAGAAACAACCAACCAAGTAAGCAACCTCATAAATGCCTTGAGAAAGAGGTTTCTTCACCATATGAAGTTATTAAAGAAAAACTTATCGAATTATACAACGACAATGATATCGCTTGGACTAAAGAGTTCATGGATCCTTTTTCTAATACTTTTTTAGCTAAAACATTTAATGAGAATGCGGATTCTTTTTTTAATGAAATAATTCAAATAACAGAAAATAACCGAGAAAAAGAAGCAGAAAAAGTTCGTCTTTTTTTGGAGCGTATTAATGAAATCTTTTTAGGTCGTTCTCCAGACATCAGTAATAGATTGTCAATAGTAGATATGTTAATTGTCTCGGCCAAAGTCAACAGAGTGGAAGAAATGCGCGGTTTTGTTGGTCAAAATATTGTAGGTGAATTCGTTTATGAAATATCATACGCGGATGAAAATATTATAAAAACAATAACAGATAAAATAGAAAATCTCCCATATGGAATTAGAGAAGATGTTATCAATCAACTCGAAACTTGTTTTGCAAATGCGGTTGGTAACGGTGAGTGGGCAGAAACTGGAACGGCGAGAATAAGAGAAATTATTGATTATTTTAAAAATTCTTCAAGTCCATTAACAAGAATCGTTGCAGAAGTCGCAGAAAAATCGATGTTAATTGAAAAAGAAGACCCGAGTGTTGGAGTGATAACTACCATGGATAATAAACACGCCGGAAGATTAAACTCGTATACTGAAATAATTTCAATCCACGATAAAGTAAATAATAATTTGCCAAAAGGATACCGAGCTAGTGTGGTTGCAAAAGATGCAATAGTGGGATTAGATCATTCCGGAATGGCACGTTTTGGTGCTATGGAAGAAAAGGCAAAAGATCTGATAAATCTACCAGATGCCGGAATAAATATAATAAAATACCTATCAAACCTAGAAAATAAACAGTTTGAAGATATAGATCTCAGGGGACTTCTATATTGGTTAGGTAAATTCTCCAACAAATTTGAATCCGAAAAAACTATATATAAATTTTATGGTGATCTTTTAGATTTTCCGGAAGAAAAAATGAAGGAAATAATTAACGGCGGGTCTGACACAACTCCTTTTTTCCAACAAAAATGGGATGTGGTAAGAAAAAAAATAAACTTAATGATTCAAACAGCGTCGACCAAATTTAAAAATATAAAACACATTAACTTTGAATCATTCAACGAAATAATACAAAACGAGAAACTTGCTCCTTTTGGTTTTATTGACAAAAATGACTCCATTTTACTTACACAATGTCTGCGTCCCGAAGTTAGAGAAAAAATCGAAGGATCATTGGGTGTTTCATTCACAAATATTTCTTTTAGAGCCGAAATAGCATTGTTGAGATTTTTATCCGCGGAAAATAACGAGATTTATATTAGACTTTGTACAATGTTAAAAAAGTTTACTAAAGAAAAAACCGTAGTCATTGAAACGTTTGTCGATTGTGCAAAAAATATTGAGCTTGGAGAAAAAATTATTTTATTATGTGAAAATGCCGACGCTGGTATTGTTAATAAAATTTTTAGTAAATATTTAGAACTAATTGAACAACTAAATAATGTTGAAAATGTTTTAAATGAGGCTTATCACAAGGAAACATATGGGGAAGAAGTTTACAAAATTAAAGAAGCTCTCTTAAAGAAAGGGAAGGATTTACTCGCACACTTTGCAGATCAAATTACAAAAAAAGAGACAGTTTCTACAGAAGAAGTGTTAGATTATTTACAAAACATTGAAACTGAAGCGACAACTTTCTTTCTGGCATTCAAAACACTAAAAGAAGAAAATCAGTTGCCTCCAATAGAAGAAATAAAAGGTCTTTCTTGGGAAGTTGTTGTGGGTGGAAATGTGCCTGATGAAGATTTAGTGAAAATGGAATCAATATATAAGAATAATTATCTAAATAACGAAGAACTATTAGAAGACCTGGTAAAAAAATTCAAAGAAAGAGTAAGTGATAAAAATACAAAATTTTACATTTTGAAACACGAGGGGAAAATTAAAGGTTTCATTGGCTTTACAAAAGAAGGCGAGGGTTTATATATGCATTCGGTAAATATCGATTTACCACTCCGAGGAATCTCCATTGGTGACACGTTGATAACAAAAGCAATAAATCAGGAGGGAGAAAATCAAGTAATCAAAGCGGATTGCTCTGCTGTCGCTCCAATTGGAGCCAAATATATCGAAGATGGTTTTGTCTGCACAAAATTTTATAGTTACAAAAATGCTCCAAGTCTAGAAATAATTAAAAATCCAAAGGAAAAGTTTGAAACAAAACAAATACAAAAAGAAAGTTTTGTAAAAGAATATTTGGAATTTGAGTTGTCAGGAAAAAAAGGGATGTTTGATAATGGAAAATATGTAATCCAAAAAGCCCCAACACAAGAAAAAATTGATATGGAATATATAAACAAAGGAAATGTTCTTACGCGATATTTTTCTTATCAATCTGGTGACAAGAAAGAGTGGTATGCTGTGTTTGAGAAAACCGAAAAATAGTTAAAAAAACGCCTTAGCAGGCGATTTTTTAATTGTGTCTTTGCGAGGAGTGCAACGACGTGGCAATCCTGGTTAATTTAAATTAACTCAAAAAATTCAATAGAAACCTAGATTGCCACGTCATATTACCTCCCCAAAAGACATAGCTCAATGTGATTGTTTTATTCCTAGAGGCAAGGCCTCTAGGAAGTTTAATTATTTTAATTCTAATAAAACCGGACAATGATCTGAACCAAAAATGTTTTCTAGTATTTCAGCCTTATTTACACTATTTAATAGAGATTGGGAAACAAAAAAATAATCTAAACGCCAGCCGATGTTTCTGTCTCTAGCAAAAGTTTTCATATCCCACCAGCTATATTGTATTTTTTCTGGATGAAAATTTCGAAAGGTATCTATATATCCGTGAGAAATTAATTTATCAATCCACTTTCTTTCCATAGGTAGAAAACCTGTATATTTTGAATTTTCTTTTGGTCGAGATAGATCAATTTCGTTATGAGCAGTATTTACATCTCCACAAAAAATAATATTTTTACCTTGCTTTTTTAATTTATCAATAAATTTTAGGAATTCGTCATAATACTCCATTTTAAATGTAAGTCTTTCTGGACCGCCTCCACCATTTGGAAAATATATGTTTAAAAGCACAAAGTCCTTATAATAAGCCACCAAAGTACGTCCCTCCTCATCAAACTTTGATATTCCAATGCCATATTCCACCTTATCTGGTTTAATTTTTGAGAAAATAGCAACTCCACTATATCCTTTTTTTAGTTTTGAATGATCAAAGTATGAATGAAATCCAGCAGGAGATCGAACTTCCTCAGGAAGTTGATCGGGATGTGCTTTTGTCTCTTGCAAACAAATTATATCTGCGTCAACTTCAAAAATAGCGTCAAAGGCACCTTTTTTGTGTACTGCTCGTAACCCATTTACGTTCCAAGAAAGTAGTTTCATATGATACGAATGTTATTCGAATTTTACGAATGATTACGAATATTATGCGAATGCTACGAATAATTAATTCAATTCTAGCGGCAAGGCCTCTCCGTGCATTTGAGGCCTTGCCTCTAATAAATAATTATACCATAAGAATTAATATGATATAATGCACTTGTTTCTGAGTTCAAGAAATAATCGCAACTAAAGTGTAAGATTAATAATTATGGCGAAAACAATAACAAGGAACAAAAACAAAGTAAAATCATTTAAAAGATTGAGTTTCCAAGAAAGAGTCATCATTGAAACAAGATACTGT
>CAINLW010000028.1 GCA_903850545.1 uncultured bacterium | reverse complement strand
TACAGTATCTTGTTTCAATGATGACTCTTTCTTGGAAACTCAATCTTTTAAATGATTTTACTTTGTTTTTGTTCCTTGTTATTGTTTTCGCCATAATTATTAATCTTACACTTTAGTTGCGATTATTTCTTGAACTCAGAAGTTTTCAACTTGCTCTATATACAATATATAGTAATATATTGTATATTAGCTTAAATAATAATTTATGAAAAAAGAAACACCTTGGCCAATTGAAACATGTGATCATCCTTTTGGAACTCGAAAAAAAGAGGAACCAGTTAAGGATAAATGTAAATTATCTGACAAGTTACTTCCTTGTGAAGGTCTATCGGCTGAAAAAATTGCTAGTAAGTGTTTTGAAAATCCTCGCCTATATAGAGATATATTTTTGGAAAAAGTCTCAATTCGCCCTCTAGAAAATTTAGAAGGCGGGAGTGTTTTTTATATGTGGTTAAACAAAGTTTGTCCTGTCGGATGCGAATTTTGTTTTTTTAATTCCCCTGTAACTTGTAAGGAACAAGATCCAGCTGAAACTGAGATTACTAATGAAGGAATAAAAAATATAATAAAACTTACAAAAGATGGAAAAATTGAAAAGATGGTGATATCTGGTGGCGGTGAACCAATGATGAATATAGAAAAGGTAAATGCTTTAGCTAGTCAGGTGAACGTTGAATCTCTTACGGTTGTAACAAGTTCATATTGGAGTAGAAACGTTGAAAAAACAAACAAATATTTATCAAGTTTAAAAGCTAGCGGAGAAATTAATCCGAGTCATCCTAAATTGGTTGTGAGGTTAAGTCTAGATAAATTTCACTTAGGTCGCCTTGCAGGTGGTAAAGGTTTTGAATATATAAATAATGTAATAAATTGGTTTACTACTAATGCTAAAAACGACCCAAATTTTAGTCTTTTGATTCATACAATGGAAGGGGATAAAACTGTAGAAGAATTGTTATCAACTTTATCGACAGAAACAGTAGTGGAGGATAACAGATATCTTAATAGAAAAACTTCAGTTGTTATGAAAGAGGGATTAACTTTTAAGATTGAATATTCTCAAATTTTTGATTCAAATCCACATGTTGATTTGCGCGATCAAGCTAAACAAATAAAAAATCAAGACACTTTTAAAGATTTTCTAAAACACCGACGCAACGGCAACATGTCTTTATCTTTTCATGGAGAAAATAAACCTAAAGGGCTTTTTTTCCTTCTACTTTATGATGGAACTGTAGAAGTTTGGGGTGCTTCTGCTCCAGACGTAGAGACTTCTATTTATAAAGACGATTATCGATCTATTATGGATAAAAATTTAAAGGATGTGATAACACTTACTTCATTGGAAAAAGGTCCTTTTTATATGCAAAATATTGTTGCTGAGGTTGATTCTCAGGCTGTAACTCGTGCTGTTGGAGCTGGTTTGAGAGATTTTTATGCTCGTCTTTTGATGGAAGAAGATGCTCTTCGTCTTTACGTATCAATAAGATTAATTCAGGAATATTTAATTGAGGGTAGAATTAAAGAAGATGAAGTGAAATCTTTTCCAACCCAATTACAAGTAATGATAAATTTAGATAAAGAAAAATTAAAAGAAATTTATTTTAAATCTCCTTTCAATATTGTTGAGCAATACCTTACTGATCCAAAAATATCTGTGAAAAAGTTACTCTCTCTTTACGAATATGTTCGACTTGGCCATTATACTGTTACAACTGAGCAAATGATAAAGCAGGTTGAGACATCACAGATCAACGATAGTATTAAAGCAACCTTTTTTGATTCGCTAGATAGACACCAAGTACTTCAATCAGTTTAAACATTTCTAAACAAAATTAGCTTTCTAATAGTTTTGTTTTAAATCTATCATCAAGACGTGATGTTAGTAATCTTTGTTTTGTTTTTTCCGCTATATATTTATTTTGACTTATTATTCTTAATATATATTCAAACCCAGGTTTGTCTGAAAAACTATTTACTATATAATCTAATATTTCCGCAGATGTTGATTGAACTGCAAATGGAACCAATTCATTCCAAGTTGGATTCACTAATATTCTTATTACCTCATCATCTAAAGTTATTTTATTTTCTGCTATTTTCCATAAGTCAATAATTTCATTATTTGATGAAGAAATATCATAGAATAATTTTGTGACAATATGGTGTAATTTTCCTTTAGCTTGATAATATGCGAATGTAAATTCATCAACATTATTAATCCCTTTATCTTTCAATAAAGTGGATATTTTTTCAAAACAAACATTTAAGGATGAGTCATTTAAATACAGTAATGATTGATCTTTTGTTTTTGTGCTAATTTCCCACAGAGTAAATTTAACAAGCAAGACAAGTTCTAGGCTTAATTCTATTTTTTTAAGTTCCTCTATGGATATTATTCCTTTCTTAACTAATAAATTAATACATCTAATAGCAGTAGAAGTATTCGTTGAAGTTTCTTTTTCGGAAGAATTAATTTGATAATACCAATCTAGGAACGCAATATCTTTACTTGCTCCGAAGTCATATTTTATATTCATTCCTTGTTCTGAACTACGGTTTTTATAATCAAATTTACGAAACATTAAATACTCAGTAATAAATCTTTTTTCTTTTTCTACGCGACTGTCAGATTCTCTTATTAAAACAGTGTGTTGTTTTGCAATAGTATCATTTCCCGTCACAAACCTTGCTTCGATTGCCTTATTTTGTTCCATTAGACTAGTACAATTCTCTTTTAGCATACTATTGATTGAATCCCAATGAGCAATATCAACCTCATCAGCAAAAGGAAGAGATGAAATAACTCTATTGAGTAATAATTTAACATTATTTGGGCAGGACTTGTCAAAAACTAGTCCAATATCTAGATCGGAATTAGGTAACATTAAGTTTCTAACGAAAGAACCAAAAAGAAAAATAGCAAATGGTAACTCGGAAACATTAACACCCAATGAAGTTGCAAACTCTATAGCAATAAATTTCATTGAATAATTTGTTAATTCAGCCATATAAGTAGCAGAATCAAAAACACTAATTTTTCCATTAAAGATATCGTTGCTTATAGTATCGATTCTATTTTTTATGTGTTTTTTTAAGTCACTTATTTTTGATTCATTAAAATTGATCTCATCAAAATTTTGAATCATTTCGTCTGAGAGACTTTGTTTTTCGTTGAATACTGTCATAAGGTAAATATTACAATATTATTATGAATTATGCTATATTATCGTAAATATTGAATTAAAAAAAGACGGATGGATTAATGCTGAACTTGAATATGATGGACCTATAAGAAATCGAATAAAACAGCTAGTTAAAGAAATGAAAGAAATGGGAATTTAGTATATAGAAAACACTCCTCACATCACATAATAGTTTAGAGTATCTAGAAAAAACTTTTAAACTAAGTCTAGTTGGTTTGAGGAAGATAGAATTTGTTTTGTTTATTAAAACAAAGCCCCGCCAAACAGTAGGTGCGGGACCTTGTTTGTGCGGGGCATCAAATCTAACCATACATTAAGCGGTGTTCAACTTCCCAGCTTACGCCAGAGATGAAGACCACACTAGGGGATTTGTTTATGTTCTTAAATATAAGGACAGCCTTCACGAACGAGTCCGTTTTGAATTCGAAGTCTCTGCACTCAAAATCGTAGCCAAATATTTTATACATTATATTCTCCTATAACTGAATAATTTCCTATTTTAGATTATAGCACGTATATATTCATTTTGTCAACAAATACTGACAATTTGTATAAATAAAGTTATTACTGAAGACAGACAAATTCACAATTAGGTCCAGTACGCCCAACATATGAACCGTTTGGGCATTGTTTTGCGTCCATTGTGCAAACAACTGGTTCTTTTAAGCCTGTGCATCTCCAGTTTATATCAGCTTTTTTTGTTACTACATCAACTACGCAAGCAGGATTACAACCAGACTTGGTGACATTTAAATTAGCGTCATACCACCAGGTCTTAGAATTTTCATTATAAATTCCTACACCTAATGCTTCTCCTCCCTTAATACAAGATTTTTCAGCTATTACGCGAGCTTCGGCTTCTATTAAAATGTTAGTTGCTTCTCCTTCAAATTTTTGAGCGACTTCTCCAAATTGCATTGTTTTAGGATCTAATTTTAACCAAATACTTTTCCCAAGACTCGGCTGTGTTGTCATAGACTCTCCCGGGTTCCTGTCCGCATAATTTACAACAATAACATTTTGCCTTTTTGTGCCCATAACCGTCTCATTTTCATCGATCACGGTGCTTTGGGGAGCAATACGGTCTCCCAGTAATATTGCATCTGAGCCTTTTGGACCATTTATGGTATTAAGTCGTGAAACTACATAATAAAATATGCCACTTCCACCTGTTTCTTGGGTTAAAATAAAAACAATATCATCTGTACCATCTCCATCAAGGTCATGTTTAACATCATTACCAAAATAACGAGTAATTATTTTTGAAGAGCTAGAAGCCATCTCTATTTCTGATAGACCATTTTTAAGTGTAATTTCTTGCCCATTTATAATATATGTTCCATCACTAAAACTAAACCGTCCATTGTTTTCGGTATCTAATTTGTTTTCATTAGAATTATATTTATATATACCAAAACTTACAATTACCACCAAAAAAAATAAAATACAAAAAAATAGTTTTTTATTATTCATATTAAAAGTATATCACAATTAAACTAGTTCTTAATCCAATCTAGGTAACAAAAATAATTCTTATAAAATATGGTTAAAAAATCGGCTCTGCTGGTTAGAGGAATTTAAATTGTTTAGATAAATAAAAAATCCGCCTCGAGACGGGTTCTTCATAGGACACATGAAGTGTATTAACACCTTACGGCACTAAACGAAATCAAAACTTACGAATCAACCCCTTTCTTCTTGTGTCCCAGTAAATTATATAATCATTAATTAATTGTGCAAGTAAAGTTGTCAACTCTATAATATAAAAAAACCTTATTAAATAAATTTAAAAACGGCTACACCCAGTATGTTAGTGGGGATGTTTTTTTAAGTACAAACCCCCGCACTTTTTAGGTGGGGGGTTGTGTTTTGCAGGGAGAAACAATTATGTCTTAAAAGTGCCATCTTCATTCAGAACGGCACCGACAGGACATCCTGCCTCGTGGATTATGAGGTTCTCACTCCGGCTTCCGTGAGGCAAGCCACACGGCTGAGAATCTATAACGTCACCACTTTTACCGCATGCGATACAGCGGTATTGCGAAGACATTATTCCTGTCCCAGATACCGGCGCAAGAAAGCTTGTCACCTTCATCTGCACCGTAATCATCGGCTCTTTTTTAGGCATGTTTAGCTCCTTAACTTTCAAACTGTTCCGTTTAGATTGTAGTTAATTTATGTTATTTGTCAAGAAATAATAAAAAAGTTGTAAGAAATATTTTATCTTTTATCCATCTTTTATTTAAATGCAAATGCTATAAGTACGATAGTTAAAGCATTAAGAATCACTAAGGCTAACACCATATGTAATTTTGTTGGAAGGGGATTCCATAAAATATAAACCGTGTAGATTATTGCAACAATCGCAGCACCCAAAAAATTTCCTTTTATCATATTTATATATTTAGGTTAATAATAGTTAAAGTATACTACCAAATTAGTAAAATTGTAAATGGAAGGATAATATTGAATAAGTTATCGTTTAGGAGTAAACTTATTACATATTATGACAAAACTAACTTACAAACAGAGAGAACGAATGAGCAAAAAAGACTTTGCTCTTCCTTCTAAAAGACATGGTGGTAAGGGTGGTTATCCTATTGAGGATAAAACTCATGCACGCGACGCTCTAGCTCGAATTTCTAAATTCGGCACACCTCTCGAAAAAGCAATTGTTAGAGCAAAAGTCCACAAAAAGTTTCCTTCAATAAAAGAGAGTAAGAGCTAAAAGAAGATATAAATTTTAAACCTAACTGATAAATTAATTTGCTCCAGTAGCTAGAGGAAGTTAAAACTTGTTTCGTGTAAATGAAAACCGCCCAGAGGACCTGAACGGTTCCCATGGGTGGTTGGTCACAAACTATTTTAACTTTTATATTCACCACCACCAGAACACCCAGGACCATCTCGAAGTGGCTTTCAACTCAGATGAGTCATAACAACCCACAGTCCCATCAGGATGGCGCACGTCATAATATAGCCCATGCGAATCGTGGTGAGCGAGAACTTCTCCCTTAACACCCCACTTGCGCTTAGCCCATCCATCAGCTGTCCACTCCCCACGGAGTGCCATGTTGGGCTGAGTTGTTTTCACCAAAGTTCCAGGTGAAATTGGCGGGTAATTATTTGTAGTCATTTATATCCTCCCTTTTCCGTTTTCTAGGATAACCTATGTTAAAGATATTAGCAATATTGCTCCGGAGACAGGGAATCTTTCTCTACGAGAACAGTAGACCTTTCGTATCGTACTCACTGCGTTCCGTGCGATATACTCAAGGTTTTCGATCCCTGTACATCAGCTATTCGCTGATTCTCCGGGCAAAACAAAAACCCCTTTCAGGGTTTGTTTTGCTCCG
>CAINLW010000027.1 GCA_903850545.1 uncultured bacterium | reverse complement strand
CGGGCGGGATTACTTTTACCCGTTAAAGTTTTGACTTACATCCGCTTTAAGCGGACACGGAAAATAATAATTTTCCATCAGTCAAAATTTTCTCGGGTGAATTTTTTGCGGGATTTTGGGCGGACAAAATTACTATTGCATTATATTACAATTTGGAATATAACACAATGGAATATAATATAATAACGTATGACGAAAGCAATTTTTTCTCAAGACCATAAATATACCGTCGGGCAACTTAAAAAAGCACGCCAAGAAGCGGGATTAGATCAAGTCGAAGTAGCGAAGCTACTTAACAAAACCCAATCTCACCTATCTAAGATTGAAGCTGGGCAACGCAGACTTGATATTACACAACTTAAGGAATTTGCAAAAATTTATAAAAAATCGTTAGATTATTTTATAAAATAAATTAATTTTTTAACCAAAACCATATTTTGTTCTTTAGCCACTCCCTAAATTCATATGTGTTGGCATGGGATAAAACTCCAAGATATGATTGGATTCTATGTTCCAGACTTATTTCAGAAATTCGTCCATTTTTGTAATCATCAATCCTCAATTTTAAATTCCTGACAATTCTTTTTCTCGTTTTTGTCCTCAATAAACGATGATGTGGAAAAACAACATAACCCAGAAAATCAATTCCTCTTTGATATTTTTCAATGGACATTTTTTGAGGATGAATCTCTAGTTTCAATTTTTCTTTTAAAATAATTGCAGTTTAGGAAGTAAACTGGATAAATAATCATAATTATCTGATATAATCAGAAAGTCGTCTGTATATCTGACATAATATTTCACTTTTAATTTATGTTTTACGAACTGATCAAATTCATTCATATAAATATTGGCAAAAATCTGCGAAGTCAGATTACCAATTGGTATTCCTTTGGCGGGAATATCAAAAAGCGAAAGCGTTTTACTCTCTCTCTTGCGCGCCGTTACATTCGAACTATAACTTTCCACAATTTCTTTCAAAAGTCTGATCAAATCGTCATCTTTGATTTTTCTACACAAAACAGAAAGGAGAATTTCGTGGTCAACGGAATCAAAAAATTTTCTTATATCGCATTTCAATACATAGCATGGGTGCGTATTATTTTGACTCACCTTACGAACAATATCCGCGACTTTTTGCACTCCTTTATGAGTTCCTTTTCCAATACGACAAGAGTAAGAGTCGGTAATAAATGTTGGTTCAAAAATATTGTTCAAAACAATAAACAAAGCGTGGTGAAGCACTCTGTCACGAACAGTAGCTTTGTGAATTTTTCTCAATTTGGGATCATAGATCCAAAATCCTTTGTACGGTCCGTGTTTATAAGTTCCATTTTTCAAATCTCTGTAAAGATTAAAGATATTCTTTTCAAGGTCGAGCTCAAATGCGATAACATCAGGTTTATTTCTTTTGTCCGATTGGAATATCTTCCATGCCTTGAACAATGCTTTGGGAGAAATTATTAACCAGTATAAATTTTTGTAAATTTTCATATGAATGATTTAGATGTGCCAATATTTAAAAAGTCTTACGATCTATATAAAGAATTTTATTCTTTGCGCCTTTCAGTTCCTAAACAAGATAGGTATACACTGTGGCAAAAGTGCGAAAGTTTGCTTATAGAAATAATTGAGGGAATTCTTTTCGCGAGCCAACAATCAAAATCGGAAAAATTGCCAACTTTAGAGAAAACTAGTGTCAAACTTAATTTTCTTCGCGTATGTGTTCGTCTCATGAAAGATATAAAAGCGATTGATACCAAAAAATATATTATTATTGAGGCCAATCTTGATGAGATTGGTAGAATGTTGGGTGGTTGGATCAAATCAACTAAAGATAAATAGCAGAAACTCCCGCAAAAAGCGGGAATTTCTCATTTAGATAGAGCTATGACTGCCGAGAGGCGGACAACCCGATGTTGTCGTTGCGGTTGTTGTCCCAGTTGTTGTTGACGTTGAGGCCATCGGCATCGAAGTTGCCGACGTTGACGTGGTTGCCGTCCGAGTCGAGATATTATTCTTTTCCATCCGTGGCACCGAGATTTGAAGTTTACTACCCTTACAGGTCTATTACTTCTCATCTCTGAATTTAATTTGGGAGTAGTTTTTTAAACATCTCCACCAGAAAAGAACAAGAAGTTCTCTCTATCTTTTTCGCACTCTGCCGTGATCCGTAGACCACTAGCAATCAGGCGTTTCTCAAAGTGAGATAATCTCGCGAGCTTGAACCGTAATCCAAACTGCATTAGCAAGATTTATACATATTATAATTATTTTTTACAAAAAGAAAGAGCCTCCGCGACAAACTCTTTTCGTT
>CAINLW010000026.1 GCA_903850545.1 uncultured bacterium | reverse complement strand
TATAAAATAATTAATATATTAATATAAAAAAGCATGGCAAATTTTGATGGAAAAAGAATATTATTGGTGGAAGATGATAACTTTTTAAGTGAATTGTTGTCTAAAAAACTTGTTGAAAAACAAGCTAAAGTTACTCGTGCATCAAATGGAGAAGAAGCAATTGATATAGTTAAATCCAATCCAAAATTTGATTTAGTTTTACTTGATCTTATGTTGCCTAAAATTGGAGGATTTGAAGTAATGGAAGCAATCAATGCTGATCCGAAAACAAAGGGGACACCGATTATTATTCTTTCAAATCTTGGACAAAAAAATGATGTAGAAAAAGGCGTGTCACTCGGTGCGAAAAAGTTTTTGGTAAAAGCCATATTATCTCTTGATGAAATAGTTGATGCAGCTGCGGAGATAATTAAATAACAGGAAGTAGTTTATAGCTTTTTGGCTTCTTAGAGAATTAATAATAAACACAAAAGTGACATCGTGTGACTCTGTTTTTGTATTTGACAAATAATGATAGTGTGTGTTATACTTTTATTGTTTTAGATAGCCGATTGGGTTCTAAAACTACTCGTTAGAAGCGAGTAAAATTGTAAGGAGGTATTATGGAACTTGATAATCAGGAGATTGCAAAGTTATGGAAGCTAGAAACTTCCATTAACAAGATGGTGCTTGATGGAGTGCGCGATCCCAAAGAGGTTGCGGATATCCTTCAGAAAATCATCGAACCGAGAGTCGCCGTCGAACCCGAACAGAAAGCAAAATTCGGTTTCGTAAAGGATCTCGGTGTCGTCGTGGTGCCGAAAGGTTATAAACACCCAACCGCTTTGGGTTCGTTTAAGGAGGAGGACTATAAAAAGTTCAACTACTACAACGACAACATCACCGACGAGCATTTCCCGAACCCTACGAGGATCTTGAAGCCCGGCGACAGACTGAGAGTCAAGATTTTCGAGCAGACGGTTTCGGGTTCTACGACTTCGGAGGAACGCCTGGCGTTTCTCAAGAGTCAGAAGGCGATTCTAGTGGGCGCTCAGGGATCATCTCTCGTCTTCAAGCAGAAACGTAATCAGTTGCCGAAAGGCTTCTGGTATGCTTCTTTTGACGAGAAGGAACGTCTCTGGGAAGACTCCGGCGGCAGCCACAGGGTGCCGCGCGTGGACGCCAACTCCGATGGCGACTTCGGGTTCAACCTCGGTTACTTCGAGAGCACTTGGAGCGGGATCAGTCGCCTTCTTTGCTTCTGCGAAGAGTGAGAGTACTTGGATCCTCGGACTCTCAGCTTGTTCTTTTGTTCTTGGATCCTTTGGGCCTTCGCGTTGTTGTTTAACGCGAAGGTCTATTTATTTTATATAAAATTTTGTTATAATGAATTTGGAAATTTGATAGATCATACAGCTACGGTTTTATGACATCATTTCTCGTATAAGGAATCAGCGAGTGATTTGTCGGGCACGCCTTGCAAATGAGAACTGCCTTTTATGAAAAAATTAAATAAATCGGTGCAATAAATTAATGAGTAAAAAACTCAGAATAAAATACAAAAAGGAGCAGGTGCTCTTTTTGGTGGGACAGAAAATTTATTGCATATTGCTTATGTAGGTAACTCCGACGGCAGCCACAGGGTGCCGAACGTGAACGCCAACTCCGATGGCGACTTCAAGTTCAACCTCGGTAACTTCGAGAACACTTGGAACGAGAACAATCGCCTTCTTTGCTTCTGCGACTTTAATAATTTCTCCCACTATTTTATGGTGGGAGTTTTATCTAAAATATCTTTTTTCCAGCCCCCAAGCATGCGACCTGTTTCTGCAAGAAGAAGCACGAGTGAGCCATAACTTTTATGATCTATAATTTTTTGTTCCCATGCTATCTGTAAGAAAAATTTTAAAAGATCTAGTTTTGCGATAGCCTGCGAAACCAGTGAAAGTTTTTCAAATTTATCATGTGCAAAACAGCCTCTGAATATGAATTCAAGAAGAGAGAGAAAAATATCATCAATTTTTGCACCGACAGTGTAGCGATCAACACGCTTTAAATTTACTATAGAGTTATGCCACAAACGATATGATTCTTTTGCACGCGTAAGAACTAGCGGTATTTGCGGGGGGGGGGGCAATTTCTAGTTTATTTAATTTATGTTCACTCATACCTACGATTCTATCATAACAATTGAAAATCTTCTTGTGACATGGGAGAAATTTTTGCGTGGAAAGAAAAAACGAAAAGATGTTATACAATTTCAGGCAGAACTCTCGTCAAACATAGTAAGTTTGTATGCAGATTTAAAAAATAAAACATACGTTCATGGTTCTTACTCGGCATTTAATGTCGCTGATCCAAAACCAAGAAATATTCATAAAGCTAGCGTGCGAGACAGGGTAGTACACCATTTAATTTATAAAGAACTTTATTGGTATTTTCATTATCGTTTTATTTATGATTCATATTCGTGTCGAAAATACAAAGGAACTCACAGGGCAATTGATAGATTTCGCGAGTTTGCAAGAAAAGTTTCAAAAAATAATACTCGAACTTGTTTTGTATTAAAATGCGATATTAGAAAATTTTTTGCAAATATTGATCATTTAATCTTGATGGATATACTTAAACGGCATATTATTGATTCAGATATTCGATGGCTTATTAATCAGGTGGTATCAAGTTTTAACACAACTGATTCAAATATCGGACTACCACTTGGTAATCTTACTTCTCAACTTTTGACAAATGTGTATATGCACGAATTTGATATGTTTGTAAAACAAGAATTAAAAATTAAATATTATGTTCGTTACGCAGACGATTTTGTCATTTTTTCTGATAATAAAGAATATTTGGAAAATATTTTACCCCAGTTACAAAATTTTTTGAAGGAAAAATTACATCTCACGATGCATGATGATAAAGTTTATATAAAAACATATGATTCAGGAGTAGATTTTTTAGGTTGGGTTAATTTTCCACATCATCGTCAAATTAGGACGACTACAAAAAGAAAGATTACAAGGATATTGAAAGGATGGCCGAAACCAGCAACGATCAATTCTTACCGTGGACTTTTGGGTCATGGTAATACTTATAAATTACAAAAAAGATTGGGGATTGATATTTTCAAATAATTTTTATTTTTATTTGCCAAACTCTTAAACTAAGAGTAATATGCTCTACGTATACCCCTATGGAGCAACCGGGGGTCATTTAAGTTATATAATTACACTCGTCTTTGCGAGGTGAGCCTGGGTAAGGGACCCAAGCGCAAGACCTGTGATAGTTTTATATGAGTGATAACGAAAAAGAAAACAGAACAGGTGTACAGCTTCTGTAAGAAGAGTAGTGACGTGGCAATCTAGATTAAATTAATTGAACCTGGATTGCCACGTCGGATTACCTCCTCGCAAAGACGTAAAAATATATGAAAGAAAAAAACATTACAAAATTTGACGAAAAAGCAGGGAAAATCATTGTAAAAGGGGCGCGAACTCACAACCTTAAGAATATTAATGTTGAGATGCCTAGAAACAAGATGATCGCTGTAACTGGAATTTCCGGATCAGGGAAGTCGTCTTTTGCTTTTGATACTATTTTTGCCGAAGGACAGAGAAGATATATTGAGTCACTTTCTTCATACGCAAGACAGTTTTTACATCAAATGCAAAAACCAGACGTTGATGAGATCAGCGGACTTTCTCCTGCAATAGCTATAGATCAAAAATCTCGTTCAAATAATCCGCGTTCTACTGTGGCAACCATCACAGAGATTTACGATTATCTTAGAATTCTTTTTGCGAGAATTGGAAAACCGCACTGTCTTACATGTGGAAGAGAAATTAAAAAACTTTCTAAGGAAGAAATATTGGAGACGATTATCCATACCGTCACACATCTTAAAACTACAAAATCCAAAGATATTTTGGGAGTTGAAGTAAATTCAGATAAAATAAAAATTTTTGCGCCAATTGTTGTGGGAAGAAAAGGGGAATATTATCAACTACTTTATGATTTGCTTGAAAAAGGTTATGAGCAAGTAAAAATAGATGGTGAATTGAAGAAGTTGAGAAATCAAATAATACTTTCAAAAAACAAAAAACATGATATTGATGTTTTGGTGGATGAATTTTATATAAGCGATTTTAAAACAAAAGCAAACTTGGATTCCCGTCTGCACGGGAATGACACAGATACAAAGTCAAAAACCAAACTGGATCCCCGCATTCGCGAGGATGACACAAAGCGTAACGGGAATGAAAAGACGATTGAAAATAAAAAACTTGATGTTCATGAAAGTATTCGTGTCAGACTTTCTGATGCGGTGGAAAAAGCAATTGAAGAATCTAAAGGTCTTGTAAAAATTGAAACACCTGAAGAAACAAAAATGATTTCTGTAAAATTTATGTGTCCTTATGATGGATATTCATATCCTGAAATAGAACCAAGACTTTTTTCTTTTAACTCTCCATATGGGGCTTGTGAAGCTTGTCATGGACTTGGAACTAGAGATTTCTTTTCTGACGAGCCATGCGAGGTGTGTAAAGGAGCAAGACTTAGACCAGAAGCGTTACACGTGCTTATTGGTGGTATAAATATTGTTCAATATACTGCAAAAACAATTACAAATTCTAAAAAGTTTTTTGAAGAGCACAAATTTACTGAAAGCGAAATGGAAATTTCAAAGGTTATTTTGAAAGAAATAGATTCGCGTTTGCAATTTATGACAAATGTAGGAATTGAATATCTTTCTTTGGATAGACGCGCAAACACTCTTTCAGGAGGAGAAGCGCAAAGAATTCGTTTGGCTTCACAGCTTGGTTCCGGGCTTGTCGGTGCGCTTTATGTTCTGGATGAGCCAACGATAGGACTTCACCAAAGAGACAACGACAAACTTATACAAACTTTGTTACATCTGCGTGATTTAGGAAATACGATTATTGTAGTTGAACACGATGAAGACACAATGTATTCGTCTGATTATATTGTTGATATTGGACCAGGAGCAGGAGTTCATGGGGGAAAAGTAGTGGTTTCTGGATATTTGGACGAGCTTTTGACCGCAAAGAAAAACGATTCTGGTTCACTCACGTTAGATTATCTTCGTGGTGATTCAAAAATCGATATTCCTAAAAAAAGACGTGATCAAGATAAAGGAAAATTGAAAATAAAAGGGGGAAAAATATTTAATATTAAAAATATGAATGTTGAAGTACCTCTTGGAAAATTTGTTAGCATCACCGGAGTTTCAGGTTCAGGAAAATCTTCTTTTGTTTATGAAATTTTATATAAAAATTTACAGGCAAGACTTGAAAGAAAACTACGTTCAAATGAAACCCATCATTGCGAATCTTTTGCTGGCTCTGAATATGTAAGTCGAACTATTATGATAAATCAGTCTCCAATAGGTAGAACTCCGCGCTCAAATCCTGCAACTTACACTGGATGTTGGACATTTATACGTGATATGTTTGCGCTTACAACAATGGCAAAAGAGAGAGGTTGGGGCGCAAATAGATTTTCATTTAACGTAAAAGGTGGAAGGTGTGAAAACTGCCAAGGAAACGGAGCTATTGAAGTAGAGATGCATTTTTTGCCAACAGTTTACGTACCTTGTGATGTTTGTAATGGAAAAAGATTTACAAAGGAAACTTTGGAGGTAAAATATAAAGGAAAAAACATTCACCAGATTCTTGAAATGACCGTGGAGGAAGCAATGAATTTCTTTGTGGATTTGCCCGCCGTTTATGACAGGATAAAATGTCTTCACGAAGTTGGACTTTCGTATTTGAAACTTGGACAATCTGCGACCACACTTTCCGGAGGAGAAGCACAAAGGGTAAAAATTGCTTCCGAGCTTTATAGACCAGGAATGTACAAAACAATTTACTTTTTGGATGAGCCGACGATTGGACTTCATTATGAAGATGTAAAAAAACTTATCGAAATTTTGCAAAAACTTGTGGATAATGGAAATACGGTAATCGTCATTGAGCACAATATGGATTTGATAAAAAATTCGGATTATATAATCGACATTGGTCCAGAAGGTGGTGACAAGGGGGGTGAAGTTATTGCAAAAGGAACGCCGGAGGACATTGCTATGAATGAGAAATCATATACAGGAAAATATTTAAAAAAGGTCCTGAAAAAATAATAATTAAAACGACAGATTCCAATGTACGCCATGGCGTACATTAAGATTGGTGAGAATAGTATTAGTAGGTGTGAAGTAAACTATGGTGAACTTCAGAAATACACATTACAGACCTTGATTGCTTTGTGCCTCACAATGACACATAAACAAAATGGATATTAATCAATACAAAAAAAACAATCTTCCAAGTGAACCAGGAGTTTACTTATTTAAGAAAAACAGGGAAATTTTGTATATTGGAAAAGCAACTTCATTAAAGGATAGAGCAAAAAGTTATTTTTCAAGCGATTTGATTGCTACACGTGGTCCGCTTATTGTGGACATGGTGTTTCAGTCAGATGATATAGAATTTATTAAAACAGATTCAGTTTTGGAGGCTTTGATACTTGAATCAAATTTAATAAAAAAACATCAACCAAGATATAACACAAAGGAAAAAGATGACAAAAGTTATAATTATGTAGTAATTACTAAAGAATATTTTCCTAAAGTTTTGATAGAGCGTGGCAGAAATTTATCGAACGGCGGACATTCCGACATTCTGCAGAATGTCAGAATGTCAAAAGTATATGGACCGTTTACAAATGGAACTCAACTCAAAGAGGCTTTAAAAATAATTAGAAAAATATTCCCTTTTCTCGATAAATATTCCAAGGAAGGTGCGAGTTATGGGTTTTATAAAGAGATTGGTCTAGTACCAGATGTTTCCAATAATGAAGCCAGAAAAGATTATTTGAAAAATATTAGAAATATAAAACTATTTTTTGAAGGCAAGAAAAAAAATATAATAAAAAATCTTGAGAAAGAGATGAAATTGCTTGCTAAGAAACATGAATTTGAAAAAGCAGATAAAATTAAAAGAACGATTTTCGCACTGAACCATATTCAAGATGTTTCACTTATAAAAAATGAAGGAGGACAAGGTCTCTCCTTTTCCCGCTTCGCTCCTCAAGAAAAGATCTTGTCCGCAATTGTTCGTATTGAAGGATACGATATTGCCCATATAAGTGGTACAAATACTGTCGGTGTAATGACAGTTGTTGAAAACGGTATAGCAAGTAAATCTGAATATAGAAAATTCAAAATTGGAAAATATAGCAGAACTATGCCGAGTGGAGATGTGGCGAGTCTTGAAGAGGTTTTGAGAAGGAGATTTACTCACGAAGAATGGAGATTTCCAGATGTAATTGTAGTAGATGGCTCGACTGCGCAGAAAAATATTGCAGAAAAAATTATTAAAGAATTGGGATTAAAAATAGCTGTTGTAGCCGTAACAAAAGATGAAAGGCATAGACCAAAAATGATCCAAGGAAGGGAAGATATTGTCAGTAAATACAAAAGTGAAATTTTATTGGCAAACAGTGAAGCTCATAGATTCGCGATTAAATATCATAGGGAATTAAGAAATAAAAAGTTTGTGATTTAGTGGTTTTTTTTGATACAATATAAACATGCTTAAAATTTACTTAACACGCCATGGCGAAGATATAGATAATAAGAACGGAATTTTAAATGGACATGAAGACAAATCACTAACTAATGTTGGTATTCAACAAGCACGCGAATTGGCTGATAAAATTAAAGACAAAGGTTTTTCTTTTGATTACATATATAGCTCTCCTTTGAAAAGAGCATTTGAAACTGCGAAAATAATATCAGACATTACTGGTAGTCCTACACCCTTGAAAGAAGATCTACTTATCGAGCGCGAGTTTGGAATAATATCTGGCAAGAAAAAAGCCGATATAGAGTCATTTTGCGCACCAGATATTATAAAAACCGAAAAAATAATCTATTGTTTAAATCCGGAAGGATCTGAAACTTTTCCCGAGCTAATTAAAAGGGCGGAAGTGTTGTTAGATAAGATTAAAAAAAAGTATAAATCTGGAAACATATTACTAGTGAGTCACGGAGATACTGGAACAATGATTTATGCCAAATATTTCAATTTGGATTGGAAAACCGCCCTTACTAAATTATATTTTGGCAATTGCGATTTGCTTTTATTGTCCCCCGACACAACAGCGGAGAATCCATTTGTTTTCAAACAAGAATAATTTTAAATGTGTCTTATTTCTCTAAATACGAAATAGAAGTTTTTTCAATAATCTGATTAGAATTAAGCGTTGCTGTTAAAAAGAAAAGTCTATTTCCGTCAACAATTTCTTTGAAACAATAATTAATATCATCTACCAAGTTATATTCGGAGTCTAGAACTTTGTCTTTATCAAGCCATATTAATTCTCCATCTTCTGTTTTCATACCTTTGGGAACGTCAAAACTGTCTACTTCAATTTTATAAAAACACATTACCCAATCTTCTGGATATCCTCCCTCAAGTTTTACAATTCCAGAAAGTTTGATGTTTTTGGGCGAGATAATATAACCAGTTTCTTCATTCACTTCTCTTATGCAACAATTTAAATAATCTTCTCCTTTTTCTAATCTGCCACCGATACCGTTTAACTTTCCAGGGTCAATACGCATACTATTATGACGTTTTAAAAAAAGATATTTGTCTTCTTTTTGAATAAATGCCGTTACTGAAGTTTGGACTAATCGATGATAGTTTGAGTCTTTCATAAAAGTTTATTGGCTATTAAATTTTAACTTCATATTTTGTCATAATGATATGTCTAGAACATTAGCTATTTTAGCAAGGCCAGCGTAAGAATTGCAAGTATCGCCAAAGTAATTCCCACATATTGAGCAGGTGTTATGTTTTCTTGAAAAAGAAAAAAAGCGAGACCTGTTGAGAGAATAATAGATACCGCACCGAAGAGAGCCATAGTTTTTCCTAGATTCATTTGAGTAAAAAGATATAATTGTCCAAATGTTGCGGGAATTCGTATTAACATATATATAAGAAACCAATATGATGTAAAATTATTTAAAGTAAATCCATACAATGACATGTAGTGTTTTCCCGTTAAATCGCTGGTAGTAAAAAGTGCTTGGGTAGCTATTAAAATTATAATTTGGTTTATCATAAAAAAGTGAGTTGTATTAAATTTTGTATTATTAATAAGTGTCGGATAAGTTTATTGTATCATATTTATAATTGTAGAAAAATATATATTTTCTGAGTTCAAGAAATAATCGCAACTAAAGTGTAAGATTAATAATTATGGCGAAAACAATAACAAGGAACAAAAACAAAGTAAAATCATTTAAAAGATTGAGTTTCCAAGAAAGAGTCATCATTGAAACAAGATACTGT
>CAINLW010000025.1 GCA_903850545.1 uncultured bacterium | reverse complement strand
TTGCAAAAGTTTCGGATGAAGATATTAAATGGGTTGAGTATTTAATAAACACTAGACCGAGAAAAAGATTTGCAGGTCTGACACCTCTTGAGGTATTATATAACAAAACTGGAGTTGCGATAGAATATTGAATTCAGGATTTTGACGAAGTAGTCAATTTTTCTGTCAAAAATTTCTTTAATATAAGTTCATCACCAGGATTGGTTACTCCAATCAAATTTTCCGGTGCTCGTAGGAGTTTAATAATTATATTACCGGATTTAATCAACCTTGAAAGCTCAACGGGTAAATAACATTCAGATTTTCTATCCCCATCATGATTCAATTTGAATTCTACTAGATATTTTTCCAATATAAGTAAATTTTTTCTATTCAAAAGCATAATACTATGATTTACGAGATTGTTTTCAAATAAACCATGCTGTTTATAATTTTCTTTTGATATTCCAATAACTTCTTTTATTTCATTAATATAACCTTTTTCATCAGTAAAAAATACGCCTCTATTTACTGTACCTATGTCGGGTAATGATTCTATCAAATCTCCACCAACCGCTGCAGAAACATCGTTATTTGAAATAAAATCAAAAATCATTTTAATTGCTTCTTCACTATGAAAATCATCTCCATTGCAAACTACAAAATCATCATCTATAAAATCTTTAGCTAGAACAACTGCTTCACAAGTACCCCATGGCTTATCTCTTGTTTCAGCATCAATAGATTGTTTTGCATAAAAAACTGGTTTTCCTTTATACTCAACCCCAAATTTGCTTTTAAAAAGATTCTCTGTTTTGTCTCCAACAATAAAGACGATTTTTCCAAAACCATTCTTTATTGAGTAATCAACCATTATTTCTATAAGTGTTTCGTTATTCGGACCTACTTGTACAAATGGTTTGGGAATACCACCAAATCTTGATGACATGCCAGCAACCATAAACACAATGGGAATATTTTTTTTATCTTTCTTCATATTTTTTATTTTATTATTTTAGAACAGCTTTTATACGCCTGACTCCGGCACTTGATGCCTCTTCTTTTACAATTTTAAAGTGTCCAAGTTCGGCTGTGTTTTTTACATGAGGACCTCCGCAAAATTCTGCACTAAAGTCTCCTATTTTATAAACCTTAACAATATCGCCATATTTTGAAAGATCAAAAGAAAGAGTTGTAACAATTTTCTTTGCTTCTTCTTTTGGAAGCTCGAGCATTTCAACAGGAATTTTTTCTCCAATTTTTTGATTAACCAAATCCTCAACTAATTTTAGTTTGTCAGCTGAAACTTTTTCTGGCCAATTAAAATCAAAACGCATTCTTTCTGTAGTAATATTACTTCCCTTTTGCACAATTTCACCTCCAAGGATTTTTCTAAGAGCTGCTAGAAGTAAATGTGTAGCTGTATGATATTTTGTTTCCATTTCGCCAGTACCCGCAAGTCCTCCTTTAAATTTTTGCTCTGAACCAGCCTTTGAAATTTCTTGGTGTTTTTTCATTTTATCGTTGAACTCATCTATATTTATTGATATACCCTTTTCCTTAGCAAGTTCAATTGTCATTTCAAGTGGGAAACCATATGACTGAAAAAGATTAAAGGCATCGGTTCCTTTTTCAAATTCCCTTAAACCTTTTTCAAGTGTCTGTCTAAATCTTTCGTCTTCATTTTTAATAACTTCTAAAATTTCTATTTCTTTTGTTTTTAAATTTGGATACGCGTAAGAAAAATTATTTATAACAATTCTAACTAAATCAAATATAGAATCCTTCGAAAGGCCCAGCTTATCTATAAATCTTATTGCCCTTCTCATAATTCTTCTGAGAATGTATCCGGACTCAGTGTTTGATGGAATGACTCCATCAGAAATAATAAAAACAGATGAACGTATGTGATCGGCTATAATTCTTGCTGACCTTTCGTCATATGTAGAAGAATTTGATTTTATATAAAACATCGATGACTCAAAAAGATCAGTTTCAAATACATTATCTTTCCCTTGAAGCATAACAGTTGTTCTTTCAAGTCCCATTCCCGTATCTACATTTGGTTTTGCAAGTTTTTCATATTTACCTTCTGAAGTTTTATTAAACTCCATAAAAACATTATTCCAAATTTCAACAATTCTTCCTGATTTTACAAGATCCGCAAATTTACCTTCTAGTTTTTCTCCAACTTTAATATCATAGAAAAATTCTGTATCTCCCCCACAAGGACCAGTTTGACCTGCTATCCAAAAATTATCATCTTTACCTAAAGGAATTATTTTTATTTGATCTTTTATTATTTCATCTTCTCCAGCAACTTCTGCTTCAATATTATGTTTTCTGAAATTCTCTTTCCAAAGAGAGATAGATTCCTCGTCTCGAGGGATTCCGTCCCAACCTTTAAAAACAGAGATATATAATCTATTTGGATCCAAACCCAAACCTTCTTCCTTACTCGTAAGAAATTCCAAACTCCATGCGATTGAGTCTTTTTTAAAATAATCTCCAAGTGACCAATTTCCAAGCATCTCAAAAAAAGTAAGGTGCCGATTGTCTCCCACCTCTTCTATATCACCAGTTCGAACACATTTTTGAACATCTACAATTCTTTTGCCAGCTGGATGTTTTTCACCGAGTAAATACGGAATAAGAGGTTGCATTCCTGCAGTTGTGAACAAAGATCCTTTGTCTGGAATAATATAATCTCCAGGAACAAGAGAGGCTGAAGGAATAATTTTATGTCCCCTTTTCTCAAAAAATTTTAGATATCTTTGACGTATTTCGGATGATTTCATAAGATAAAATATAACATAAGAAAAGTTGAAAAACCATCTGAATTCAGTTTTTCAACACCAGGTTTTATTTACGCTATAAGCGACTTCCTTACAGGAACAGTACACCTTTTCGACTTTATGTTTCGCTTTACTCACAAAAATTCAGTAAAGGTCTTGCGCATTGGGTCCCAACCCAAAGCTCACCACCGCGGACAACAAAACACAAGTCACATATAATTTTCTGCTGAAAATTTATGCGACCTCGAATCACTTGCCTTAGCTCGTTTCGTCTTTAAAAAGCTTCCTATGCTCGCTTTTCAACACCTTGTACAGAAGATTACTTCTTTCCAAGTCGATCTGCATTAAAATAGAAAATTATAAAAGCGG
>CAINLW010000024.1 GCA_903850545.1 uncultured bacterium | reverse complement strand
TTTGCAAAAGTTTCGGATGAAGATATTAAATGGGTTGAGTATTTAATAAACACTAGACCGAGAAAAAGATTTGCAGGTCTGACACCTCTTGAGGTATTATATAACAAAACTGGAGTTGCGATAGAATATTGAATTCAGGAACAAAAAAAAACAGGTTCGGTAATCCGAACCTGTTTTTTTTGTTTGTAATTATTAAATTTTACTTTGCTGGTCACATATCTTTTTCTGATGAAAAAGTACGCCGACCATTACATGGTCAGTACACCATTTTGAATATTTTATTTCGTTTCACTCATAATATATCTCAAAAGGTCTTTCGGTTGGGTCCCAACCCAATCCTCAACCCGACTCACGCCGTCGCGCTCCGTCTCACCCAAAGCAAGAGAAAGCCGCTGGTATTCCAGCGGCTTTCAATTACTTGCTTTGTGTGCCACGCACCTCGATAATTTCTTTTGCAACATTTGGTGGAACTATTTCATAGCTTCCAAATTCCATTGTTGAGCTTGCTCTTCCCTCTGAAAGTGATCTCAAAGTTGTAACGTATCCGAACATTTCTGAAAGAGGAACATTTGCTTTTATAACTTTGTTCATTCCTCTATCAAACATCTCTAAAATTTGTCCTCTTCTTGAGTTAATACTTCCTGATACGTCTCCCATGAACTTCTCAGGTGTAACTACTTCAACTTTCATCACAGGTTCAAGAATAACTGGTCTTGCTCTCTTGGCTGCGTCTTGGAAAGCCATAGATGCTGCAATCTTATAAGCGATTTCTGATGAGTCAACATCGTGATAAGATCCGAATGTAAGTTCGCAAGAAATATTTACCATTTTATATCCGGCAAGCACTCCTCTTTCCATACTTTCTTTAACTCCTTTTTCAACAGCTGGAATAAATTCGTTTGGAATAACTCCTCCTTTAATTGAGTTAATGAATTCAAAATCATCATATCTGCTGACATTTTTAGGAATCTTTTTACCTTCTTCAAGAGGTTGCATTGGTTTGATCTTGATAAGAACGTGACCGTATTGTCCTTTTCCTCCCGACTGCTTGATGTATTTTTCTTCTTTTTCTGCTTCTCCAGTAATTGTTTCTTTATAAGCAACTTGTGGTTTTCCTACATTTGCTTCAACTCCAAATTCTCTTTTCATTCTATCTACAAGAATTTCAAGATGAAGCTCTCCCATACCAGCCATAACAGTTTCGCCTGTTTCTGGATCTGATTTAATTTTAAACGTTGGATCTTCATCTGAAAGTTTCTTCAAAGCAAATCCCATTTTCTCTTGGTCTGCTTTTGTCTTTGGTTCTATTCTCAAAGTTATAACTGGTTCTGGAAATACAATTTGATCTAGAATTATAGGATTTTCTTCATCACAAAGAGTGTGGCTTGTTTTTGCATTCTTCAAACCGACAGCTGCTGCAATTTCTCCGGCAAATACTGTTTCCACTTCTTCTCTATCATTTGCGTGCATACGAACAATTCTTCCAAGTCTTTCTTTTTCACCTGTTGTTGAATTGTAAATATATGTACCAGAAGAAATACTTCCTGAATAAACTCTGAAATATGTAAGCTGTCCTACAAAAGGATCGTTTTGCAATTTAAATGCAAGAGCTGTAAAAGGATCTTCATCTGAAGCATGTCTAACAACCTCTTCACCTGTTCTTGGGTCAATACCCTTGACAGGAGGAATATCTAAAGGGGATGGGAGATAATCAACAACAGCGTCAAGGGTAAGCTGAATACCAGTATTTTTCAAAGCTGAACCAGTAAAAACAGGAACTATTGTATTGTCTATTGTCGCCTTTCTCAAAACTCTCTTCAATTCATCTATTGGAATTTCTTTTCCTTCTAAATAATCATTCATCATCTTTTCATCATTTTCTGCAATTTTCTCAACGAGCTCGAGTCTGTATTTTTTTGCATCTTCAAGCATCTCAGCTGGAATCTCTTTTTCTATAACATTTTCTCCCATTTTTCCTTCGAAATAATAGGATTTCATTTTCATCAAATCTACAAGTCCTTTGAAATCAGATTCCTGACCAATAGGAAGTTGCATTCTTACAGCATTTTTTGTAAGTCTTTCAAGAATTGATTGATATGATCTTTCAAAACTTCCTCCTGTTCTGTCGAGTTTATTTATAAGACAAATTCTTGGAACTTTTCCTTCATCAGCATATCTCCAGTTTGTTTCTGATTGTGGTTCAACTCCTGCAACTCCATCGAAAACTACAACCGCTCCGTCAAGTACTCTAAGTGAACGCTTAACTTCTGCGGTAAAGTCGATGTGCCCCGGTGTGTCAATGATGTTAAATCTTACTTTTTTGCTTTCATCTGTTTTTGGCATATATGATGGATTCCAAAAACATGTAATAGCAGCGGAGGTAATAGTGATACCTCTTTCTCTTTCTTGTTCCATCCAATCGGTTGTGGTCTCTCCTTCATGAACCTCACCTATATCGTGCTGAGATCCAGTGTAATAGAGAATTCTTTCCGATGTTGTTGTTTTTCCAGCATCAATGTGTGCAATGATTCCAAAATTACGAACCTTCTCAAGTGGGTAGTCGCGCTTCATATAGTTTGTTCGTTAATTTTGGTAATACCGACTAAAACATTTGTATTCTCAAATGTTCGTCCGACCTCGCCCAAAGCGAGGTTTAGGAAGTTTCTTACTTTTTCTAATGGATAATCTCTTTTCATAAACTAGGTTGTAGCTAGTAGCTTCTTAGCTTTTTAGCTTAAAATAATTAATGTTAATAAAAGAACAAATGTATTTTATATTTAATTTACTTAGATTTTTTACAAATTTCGAGGCGCGAATGAGCATTATGACTAAGCTGTACTAGTGTACTGCGAAGGAATAAGCGGAATTTGCAACAATGAAATTTGCTAAAAAGATAGTAAATTTTACCAGGCGAAGTGAGCAAAGGCCTTGTTGGCTTCTGCCATTTTATGAGTATTTTCTCTCTTCTTTACTGCCTCTCCTTCATTCTTTGAAGCTGCTAGTATTTCTGCAGACAATCTATCTGCTATACAAGAACCTTTTTTAGTTCTTGCAGCATCTATAATCCACTTCATAGAAAGTGCAGCTCTTCTTTCTGGTCTGACTTCCATAGGAACTTGATAGTTTGCACCTCCAACTCTTTTTGATTTAACTTCCATATTTGGAGCTGTGTTTGTAAGGGCGAGTTCAAGAATTTCAACAGGATTTTTTACCTTTGCTTTTTCTTTTATTATTTCAAGAGTATCGTAAATGATGGTCTCGGCTGTACTTTTCTTACCATCATACATTATGTAGTTTATAAGTTTTGCAACTTTTTCAGATTGATATTTATAATCTGGTTTTAAACCTTTCTTTGTTTTTAGTTTTCTTCTCATTGGTTTGTTTAGCTTATTAGCTTTTTAGCTTGTAGCTTTTTAGGAAATACATTAAATTATGTTCCCTAAGAAGCTAAGAAGCTACCAGCTACTTCCTGTTATTTAGTAGCTTTTGGCTTCTTTGCACCATATTGGCTGCGACCTTTCTTTCTTCCTTCTACTGCTGTTGCATCGAGCACACCTCTTACTATTGTATATCTAATTCCAAGGTCTTTAACTCTTCCGCCTCTTAGAAGAACAACTGAGTGTTCTTGTAATGTGTGTCCCATACCTGGAATGTATGCAGTAACTTCCATACCATTAGAAAGTCTAACTCTTGCGATCTTTCTGATAGCTGAGTTTGGTTTCTTTGGTGTTTTTGTTGTAACTTTCACACAAACCCCTCTTTTAAACGGTGAGTTTAAATATGTAGGTCTGTTTTCCAACGTATTAAAACCCCTTGTCAAAGCTATCGCCTTTGATTTTCTCTTGGCGATTTTTCTATTCTTCTTAATTAATTGATTTATTGTAGGCACGATATTTAATTAATATTTTTTAATAAATTAACACAAAAAAATCACAGAAATTATTACTTTTGGTAAAAAGTAAGTGAATCTCCGCAACTCGTTAAAAACTTATACAACTCTTTGTTTGATCGTCTCCAATCAAACGCAACAATTACGCATACAGCCAAGTAGCTAATGTGAAAAGATAATATAACAAAACATAAGAAAAAGCAACATCATAGATGGCGTTCTTTTTAATTAATTGGTCTTTATTGTTTGTCAACCAAATATATATATGTTATTAATATCAGCGGAAGTCAGTAAATCAAACACTCTAGATAAGGAGACAAAAATGATTGTGACCATAGACACAAAGGATCTTTCAGATGACCTAAACAAACTTCTTGGAATGGCAGCGAGAGCAAGACTGAATGTTCAGGCGCCGTATTCTAGGTTTGCAGTCGGGGCAGCAGTAATGAGTAATGGAAAATTCCATGCAGGTTGTAATGTTGAGAGAGCAACCTACAGCCAGACAACTCACGCCGAACAGTGTGCGATTGATGGTCTTACTGCAAAGTACGGAGTTTTAAAAATCAAGACAATAGTAATTGTCGGTGGTCCTCAGGGAAAGAATTTTACTTGTGCTCCTTGTTGGCCGTGTGGTCATTGCCGGCAGATTATCTGGGAAAACTCAGATGGTGATCCCAGTGTTCAGGTAATAACACCCGCAGGAGACGGAAAACTTGCCGTGTTAACAATCGGCGAACTTTTTCCTTATCCCTTTGGGCCGAAAGATCTTGGGATCAATATCTTTCATTAATTATAGACGGGATAATTCAAATAAAAGCCGCTGGATTTAACCCCAACGGCTTTATTTATATAAAGTATTTAAATAGGATTAATAAATCCCCGTTATCAATTTAAATAATGAAAAAATAATCGGAGATATGAAATTTGGCAAAAACATTACTACCGCCAAAATAATTAACAATCCATATTTTTCTGATACATGATGAAAAGTATGTTTTGCATTTGTTGGTAAAAGTGCAAAAAGTATTTTTGACCCATCAAGTGGAGGAATGGGAATTAAATTAAAAACGGCAAGACTAACATTTATTAGGACAACAAAACTAAAAATTAAAATAAGAGATGAAGATGAATAACCAGAAAATATCATACCACGAATAATAAAACCAAAAATAGTCGCTACAAAAAGGTTTGACGCTGGACCAGCAATTGCAATAAGTGGCTCAGCCACGCTTCTGTTTCTTAAATTATAAGGATTATAAGGAACAGGTTTTGCCCAACCAATCATAAAACCTGCATGAGTCAAATATAAAAATAAAGGTAAAATAACCGAACCCAGCCAGTCCAAGTGTTTTATTGGATTTAACGTAAGCCTGCCCTCATACTGAGCGGTTTTATCTCCAAAACAAAGAGCTGTAAATCCATGAGATATTTCATGGATTATTACAGAAAAAATAAGAATTAATATTTGAAAAATTACATCTAGTTGCATTAGGATACGAAAATTATGCGAATGATACGAATGGCTACAAATAATTTAATTGAAGTAATTCCTAAAAAGCTAAGAAGTTACATCCAATACCCTATTCCATTTGCGTTTCGCACTTTTTCATGATAACATGTGCAGACGTGAAAATAAAGTAGAAATTAAGAATATTTAATCTTATTTTTAACATTTCAAATTTTATTCTTTCGTTTTAATTTTTAATTTTAAAATACCATGGCAAAAATTTGTCCAATAACAAAAAAAACTTCAATAGTTGGTGGCGGTTACAGCAACGCAACTAGAGCTACACAATTCAATCCTACTGGAAAAGTAAGAAAGCAAGTTAATTTTCAAAAAAAGAGAATTTATGTTCCTGAATTGAAAAAAACTTTTGTTTTAACTATTTCGACAAGAGCTATCAAAACAATACAAAAGAACGGAGCATTTGCTACCTTAAAAAAGGCGGGAATCATAAAATAACAATCAAAACAAAAGAGCGGCGCCGTAGGCG
>CAINLW010000023.1 GCA_903850545.1 uncultured bacterium | reverse complement strand
TTTGCAAAAGTTTCGGATGAAGATATTAAATGGGTTGAGTATTTAATAAACACTAGACCGAGAAAAAGATTTGCAGGTCTGACACCTCTTGAGGTATTATATAACAAAACTGGAGTTGCGATAGAATATTGAATTCAGGACTCCAGTTTTAAAAAGTTATTATGTGTGTTTTTTTAATGAAAATTGTACAAGATAATTATCTTTTGTTAATATTTGGCAGTTGTGATAAAATTTATTAATAATAATTTATAAAAATCATAATTATGAGCAACAAAAGAAATGAAGATTTGGGAGTTTTGATACCAGAAATTTTAATACCCGGAAAAGATACTGATTTTTCTAAGTGGGCTGTTGTAGCTTGTGATCAATTTACTTCTCAACCAGAATATTGGGAAAGTGTAGAAAAAAATGTTGGAGATAAGCCATCAACTTATAGAATTACCCTACCAGAAATTTTTCTGGAAAGTTCTGATAAAAAAGAGAGAATTGAAAAAATCCGTGGAAATATGAACAAATATTTATCTGAAAACACTTTTGAAACAAAAAAGGGTGCTGTGTATGTTGAAAGAAAAATTGCTGGAAAAATTCGAAAAGGATTGGTAATCGCTTTAGATTTGGAAAAATATGACTTTATTGTCGGTTCTCAAACGCTAATTCGTGCAACAGAAGGAACAATTCTTAGCCGTATTCCACCAAGAGTAGAAATTCGTGATGGCGCTCAATTAGAATCACCACATATTATGGTTTTGATTGATGATCCTAAAATGACAGTTATTGAACCGATAACAGCAAATTTAAACAAAAAACCTCTATATGATTTTGATTTAATGCTCGATGGAGGACATATTAATGGATGGCTTGTTGAAGAAAATGAAATAGACTCATCTTTGAAAGCTTTGGAAAAATTGGCTGATCCTTCCTTATTTAAAAATAAATACAATACTTCCAACAAACATGGAGTTCTTCTTTTTGCCATGGGAGACGGCAATCATTCATTAGCAACTGCAAAAACAGTTTGGGAAATGCATAAAAACAATTTGCCCGAAAATCACCCCTTAAGATATGCTCTTGTAGAAATTGTAAACTTATACTCAGATGCTTTAGTTTTTGAACCGATTCACAGGGTAATTTTTGAACTAAAAGAAAATATTGTGGAGGAAGCAAAAAAATTCTGGCCAAACTTAATTATCGAAAAAGTTGCTAGCGAAAAAGAAATGGAAAATATTGTTAAAAACAATACCGACGAACAAAAATGTGGTTTTATTAATCAGGATGGTTTTTATGTTTGGAAATTTGTTAAGCCGGAATGCCAGCTTGTAGTAGGAACATTACAATCATTTTTGGACAAATTTATAAAGAATGGAGCAAAAAATATTGATTATATCCACGGAACAAAAGAAGTGTGTAAAATGGGGACTGAAAAAAACAACTGTGGATTCTTTTTGCCTGTGCTTGATAAAAAAGAATTATTCAAAACAGTAATATTCGACGGTGCATTACCAAGAAAAACATTTTCAATGGGCGAAGCAAATGAAAAAAGGTATTATTTAGAATGCCGTAAAATTATCTAAAAATTGTTTATGAGTTATTTTCTATAAATGGTGGTATAATCTACAAATGGAAAACAATAAAGTAAATGAGAAGGCGACTGATATAGAATATACACTTTTTCTCATTAATCATATTAAAAATCCCTGTGCAGACAATTTAAGAAAGGTTTATATTAAAATGGCAAAAGATGCTTTACCGACATTTCAAAATTTGGACGCAAAAAAATTACTTGAAGATACAATATTAAAATATTCACAAGAAATTTAACAAAATTAAAATGATTCATAAAATCGCTGCTGTTGTGATACAAGACAATAAATTTCTTATGGTAAGAAAAAAAGGTAAAGACGTTTGGACAAGTCTTGGAGGACATCCTGAAGTTGGCGAAACAGAAGAACAATCTTTACTTCGAGAGATAAAAGAAGAAATGGGTTGTGATGCCAAAATTGAACATAAAATTGGCGATTTTGAAGCTCCAGCTGCCCATGATGATGCAACTGTGCGTCTTTCAGTTTATTTAGTTACTCTAATCGGAAAAATTGTCTTTGAAGACCCAGAACTTGAAGAATACAGATTTATTGATAAAAATTATAAAAAAGAAAACATAAAATTGCCGGGTTCAATAATACAAAAAATAATTCCTTATTGTATTCAAAATAAACTACTTAATTGGTAAAATTGAATTAACTAAAAAAACACCGTTTATTTAACGGTGTTTTTTTAGTTAATTAATTAGTTGCACAATCTGCAGTTCCTGCTCCTGATGTGTCGGTTCCGTCTCCAAATCCTGCTGATGGACTAGCCGAAGATAATTTAGCGGTGTTACATACTTCTGGTTCTGTATTAAACGCTCCACATATAGTTTTTAGCAAACTTGCACTATCTCTGGAAGATTCTACTTGTAAACCATTAATAATAAGCGTCGGCGAACCTTGAACATCATATTGTTTATTTTCCACTTTAAAAATATCAAATGGAGGAAAATCTCCGTTCCAATTTTCTTTCTTGGTAAATTGTTCAGAAACTTTAAACTGTTTATCAGTGTTGATCACACACAAATTCATTTTAGTTTGATCAATTCCAGAAGTAACTAAACATTCTGATGATTTATCACTTTTTAAGAAACATGATAAGTAAGAAAAAAGTTTATTGTTTTGTTCTTTATTAATACAATATTGTCTTAAATTTTCATCTAATTCTTTTTTACCATGCATTGCATAATTTACAAATTTTAGATTGAAGTCAATTTTATCACCAAGTGCTTGAACGGCCGGTATGATTCCTTTTTCAATTTGTGTTCCATACGGACAATAACTCATAACGAACAACTCAACTTTGGGCTTATCACTTTTTGTAATTTCAGATGTTTTATTATCTGAAGAATCTTTTTTTTCCTCTGTACTGCTTGCCATAGGATACCCAGTTGGAAAAAAGTATTTACCATCTTTTGACATATATGCTTCAGGAACTGGTTTGTCACTGATAGTAAATCCAAGTTTATAAATTCCACCTAAATCAACTATTGTATCTAGTTTTACTGTCTCTTTTCCACCAAGTAAAGTGTTATTAACAAAGTTTGTAACTTTATCACCGGCAACTTTTGAGTTTAAATTATTTGTCAAAATAAACTGTATAAACAATACAATTATTATACCAAAAACAACTCCACTAACATAAGTATTACTCTGCAACTTTAAAAAGAATTCCTTCAATTTATTCATATTTTTTTCATATTATTAATAATTGCTGAATTATAACAAATAATCAGTCAAAGTAAATGAAATAACACTGATTATTATAAAAACAACAAGTCTCTATCTAAATCATCGGAATCTGTTCCTTTTTCTATTATTTTTAGAGCTTCATGTGTGGATCCCAAATGTACAAGTCTTTTTCCAAATTTTTTTTCAAGCAAATCAATTTGTTTATGGATAATTTTTAACTTATTTGTCTTTTCAGTATTTCCAAACAAATCATTTTGTAATGTTATTTCAGAAACAAGATCTTGCAATACAATCCCTGTTGCACGATAAAAAACTTTTGGTGAATATATATTATTAATTTTTTCATTTACTAAAGACATAAGTGTTTCTGGTGAATTTATCGGTACATCAAGCTTGATGTTTAAATCAAAGTAATTGAAATCTTTAGTTTTTAAAATAACTGTAGCCCTTTTTGCAACCAATTTATAATATCTTGCTTTTCTGCAAGCTTCTTCAATATGTTTTGATAATTGTGATAATAAATATTTTTTATCATTTGTAACTGGATGAAATGTGCGGGTTTTTTGAATTGATGAATATTCGGATTTCAATTCTGGATCCAATTTTAATACATTTATACAATTCAATTCTTTCCAAATTGTAAAATAGGGCTTAGATAAATTCCCTTCAATCCATGAATCTTTTTTATTTACAAAATCAAGTCCTGTCAAAATTCCTTTTCTTTTCAATAATTCTGAAGTTTTAGGACCAATTCCCCAAATTTTTTCTATTGGAGTTTCTTCTAAAAATTTTTTATAATTTTTCTCTTCAATAATAGTAAGTCCATCAGGTTTTTTCCACTTTGAGGCCACTTTAGCTAAAACTTTTGTGGGTGCAATTCCAATTGAAACTGACAAATTTAATTCATTGTTTATTTCTCGTTTAATTCTTTCTGCTATTTCTTTGTAAGTCATTTTGAGCACTTTTTCCAAACCTGTTAAGTCTGCAAAACACTCATCTATACTATATTCTTCAACATCATCTGCATATCTTCGAACTACTTCAAACATCATTTGAGAATATTTGACGTATGATTTGTAATCTCCCGGTAAAACAATGACATTTGGAAATTCCTTTTTTAGCCTAAAAATTGGCATTCCACGACTAACGCCGAGTGCTTTAGCTTCATAAGAAAAAGCAGAGACAATCCCCCTTTCTTCACCAGTTACAACGGGTTTGCCTTTAAGTTTTGGATTTTTAGCAACCTCTACACCAACAAAAAAGGCATCGCCATCCATATGAAGGATAACTTTTGCCTTTTTGTTTTTTTCTAAATCCAGCTCATTCACTCAAATATTATAACAGAAAAATGAGTTATATTAGATTTTATTTATCCCACGAAAATTCTCTTCCAAAATGTCCCCACATTGATGTTGATTTAAAATTAACTTTATTTAATTTTAAAAATATATTTATTCCTTTAGGAGTTAAGTCATAACCGGTAATTTTATGCTCTTTTCCATCAACTACGGCAATGGCCATCACTGGCTCTTTTTTTCCTATCGCATACGCTAATTTTGTAAACACTTCTTTTGCTTTATATTTTTTAAGATAATCAACAGCAATTTTTCTTGCCATATAAGCTGCTGACCTATCAACTTTAGAAGTATCTTTACCTGAAAACGCTCCTCCTCCAACCGAAACTCTAGGCCCATACGCGTCCACAACAATTTTTCTACCTGTTACGCCTGTGTCTGCGTCAAATCCGCCAAGTACCCAATCTCCAGCGGTGTTTGTTAAAATTTCACCTGCCGTTTCTTTGTTATTTTTAAGCCATTTCTTTATTAATAATTGCAACTTTTTTGAATTAGCGTTTTGAAAACTAACCAAAATTGTTTTTATTTTACCTGAGTCATCAAGTGTTATCTGTGTCTTTCCATCATATGGAAAAGTGTTATAAATATATTTGCACAATGATCTCGCAAGATCATATTCTCTTGGCATAAAATCTTTTGTCTCATTACAAGCGTATCCAACCATTATGCCTTGATCGCCAGCTCCTCCTGTATCAACTCCTCTTGATATTTCATTGCTTTGTTTAACAATGTTTGTTTGAACACCAATTTCTTTTCCAACGACTTCCTTAACAATATCCTTAATTTCTACAAAAGCGTTTGTTGTCAATTCACCTGTGACTGTCACAATACCATGTCCGCCCATCGTTTCAATTGCAACTCTACTAAACTCATCTTGTTTTAAACATGCATCCAAAATTGCATCTGATATTTGATCACAAATTTTATCCGGATGTTTTGGACTAACAAACTCTGCAGTTTTTTCCATAATTCCTATACAAATATACAAATCTAACTAATGATACGAATAGTTACAAATAATTATTATTGAATTTATTTGTTGCCATTCGTATCATTTGTATAATTCGTTGATTCGTAAATTAAAAATTCCTCATAAAGAGGAAAGATATAGATGACTAGTCTTATCTTTCCATAATAACGTTTTTTACGTTATTTGGCTGGATTTAGCACTTAATTTAAGCATTCTGCTTAAACAAGTTGCTGATGGGTCCTCGAGCCAGTTGCTCTCGCCACTCTCTTGATACAACTATTAAGTTGTTAGTGCATATTGTAGCAAATAGTATTTTATTTGCAAATAATGATTAAATATAAAAAAGATTTAATTAGTGGAAACGTTATTTCTTTTATGCACTATCGTAAAAATTTTAATAATAAAAACGATTAAAACTAAAAAACTGACACCAATTATTGCAAGTGTTTCTGTTTGACTATCATTTTCATTGGTTTGCATAGCTTTTTCTGTTACTTCTCCAAGTACTTCACCTTCAGGAAGATTTGGTTGAGTTGCAACAGCAATTTCTGGAGCAAAAGATGTTAATTTGGATGTAGTTATTTTTTCAGTAATAACAGCATTATTTTCCTTAGTCTCAAAGTATGGTTTACCGAAAAATTGTACAACAAAAGTTGTTTGGTGACCTTCGTAAGTTCCAGTAGCTATGCCAATTCCAATTTCTGTAAAATTTGTATTCAAAAGATTTGCTTTGTGTTTAGCAGAATTGATCCAACCAGTTGTTACGTCTTCAGATTCAGTAAAATCAACTGCTAAATTTTCTCCTGCATAACTATATTTATATCCTACCTTATCAAACCAAAACCACGGCTTCTCTCCATTTTGTCCAATATGAGAAAAATAACTTTTTACAGCCATATCTTCAGCTTTCATTTGTGCGGCTTTCGTTAACATGCTATTTACAATTAAGCTTGTTTCATTATTGTTTGCTCTATAACTATTCGTTTCAGTTACAAGAGTAGAAGAAATCACAGTCGCAAACTGCGAAACTTTTAAAGAAACGTATTTTAATAAATTTTGTGATGAAGATAGTGATAAAATAAATATAAAAACTCCAACAATAATAAAAGAAGTAAACATCCATGAATGTTTCTTTGCTTTATGAATAATTTTTTTCTGCAATGTTTTTTTCATAATATATCTCTACAATTTTATTATATTGAGAATTAATGTTTTGTAAATTAATTATCTAAACGAAATATACAAAACAATAAGAACTATAATGACCAGGGCCCAAACCCAATGTCTTACAATATAAGCGATAATATTCAAAAACATATTATAAAAAGAAAAACTTTTTTGTTGTACATCTTCTTTTGTATTATCTGTATTTTCAGTACTCATACCAAGAACCTTTCCTACAGTTTTTTTTGCAATACTTGGAATATCAGACAAAGAACTTGTAATTTTTGCCGAAGCAGGTTCTTTCAAACTCTCTACATAAGTCGCTAACTTTTCTGTCTGATTATCTATTGTATTTACAGTGTTTACTGCCACATCCCCTACTGTTTTTATTACTTCTTCTTTTGTAATTTCATGTTTAACTGAAAAATTTTTCTTTTCTGTTTCCTTTGCTAAAAGATTATCTACTGATAGTTTCATTGCTGAATTTAAACTAGAATCAATACTAAGTATTTTTACTTGTGCCACATGTTCACCTTTAACTGCAATATATTTTGTTTCTAATTTAATTAAACTTTTTGGACCAGCACTAAAATTATTCTTTGTTATCTGGATATCATCTACATAAAATCCTGCGGTAACAGTTAAACTCTTTGCTGAATGATTTTGAAAACCTGCATAAATAAATATACTATCATTTTCGTTTATGGTAGTCGTAGAATACCAAACATTAGAAAGTATCTCGGCATTAATAAGTTCAGTCGAGGTTGAAGTGTCAGCAAAAGCAGTTGTAAAAAAACCAGAAAATATAAATGCTGTTATTGCTAATAATTTTATTGCGATTCTTTTATTCATTAAGTTAATTATATCTAATTTTAAACAAAAAACCACCAAACAGTGGTTTTAAATAACTAGGTTATACTCCCATATCGTATTTTTCAAGGTATGAGGTAAGTTGTCTGTTTACTTTTACAAAAGTTGCTCTTTTAGGAAATTCTTTAAGTTGTCTAGCTCCAATATATGTTGCTGTACTTCGAAGTGAACCCATCAGCTCATGAATAAAATCGTGTATGTCTCCTTTGTGTGGAATCAGTGCATATCTTCCTTCACTTGCACGATATTCAGCTTTTTTTCCATAATAATCTGTCATGGCTTTGTTTGAGGAAGAGCCAAAATATTCTTTATACTTCTTACCATCTTTTATAATAGTTTCTCCACCACTTTGTTCAAAACCAGAAAACATAGACCCGAATAAATTAAAATCTGCACCACCACAAAAAGCTTTTGCAATATCTGATGGATATTGCTGTCCGCCATCTGCAGTTATTCTACCAACACCTCTTTCATTGGCTACTCCGTGAGCTGAATCAGCACATTCAATAACTGCAGAAAGTTGTGGATATCCGACACCAGTCATTCTTCTGGTTGTACATGCAGATCCTGGACCAATTCCAATTTTAACAATATCAGCTCCAGCTAAAATAATTTCTTCAGTAATTTCGTTTGTTACAACATTTCCTGCCATAATAATATGTTCTGGACACATTTTTCTAATATCTTTTATTACTTCAAGGAAATTTTGTAAATATCCATTTGGCACATCAAGACAAATAAATGAAAACTTTTTTAGCATTCCTTTCTTTTTCATTAATTTGATTTGTTTTATATCTTGCTCACGTATTCCTGATGTATAACAAATATAATCTGGGTTATCGAAAGTTTTAAAAAATTTCTCATAATCTTTTATTGAATAATATTTATGAAAAGTCGTTACCATCTTATATTCAGATAGAATTCTTGCCATTTCAAAAGTTCCACAAGTTGCCATGTTTGCGGTCATTATCGGTATACCAGTCCAAATTTTTGGTGAATGATAAAAAGTAAAAGTTCTTTCAAGAATTACATCTTTGCGAGATTTAAGAGTACTTCTTTTTGGTCTCAATAACACATCCTGATAATCTAATTTGATATCGTCTAATATTCTCATATGTTTTTATTATACACTAAATATTATTTATTTTGCTTGTGGACAAATTTAATAAAATTTGGTATAAATAATAAATCTGAATGCGCCTAGGCGC
The DNA here is from genome assembly GCA_903850545.1 of uncultured bacterium. Classification (GTDB taxonomy): domain Bacteria; phylum Patescibacteriota; class Minisyncoccia; order Phycocordibacterales; family GWA1-40-21; genus Bog-1340. The sequence goes on along the minus strand of CAINLW010000023.1, from coordinate 19,536 downwards.
GTTTTTAAATCAGTGGATATGGATCCCGTACGAAATCGCGGACGCGAGTCTGGTACGGGAATAAATAAATTTATTAAACATTAATTAAATAGGATAGTTGATGAAAATTATTTCGTCCGCGTCCTATTTCGTACGGGATGGAAATAAGAAACATTGCAATCATAGCTCACGTTGACCATGGAAAGACCACCCTTACGGATGGGATTCTTCGTCAAACAGGAATGGTTGAAGAAGGTGTAAGTATGGACAGTAACAAACTCGAACAAGAGCGCGGTATTACTATTTATGCAAAAAATACTTCCATTTTCTATAAAGGTACAAAAATAAACATTGTAGACACACCGGGACACGCAGACTTCGGTTCTGAAGTTGAGCGCGTACTTCGATCTATCGATACCGTTCTTCTTGTTGTAGACGCTCAGGAAGGTCCTATGCCACAAACAAGATTCGTTTTGAAAAAGTCTTTAGAGCTTGGGCTTAAACCAATCGTCGTTATAAATAAAATTGACAAACATGCAGCAAGACCTGAAGAAGCTCACGAAGAAGTTTTAGAATTATTTATGGAACTTGGCGCTACTGATGAACAAATAAACTTCCCTGTTATTTATGCTAATGGTAGAAAAGGAGTGGCAATGCTAAATCCTAAAGATGAGCAAAAAGATTTGACTCCTCTTTTGGATATGATTATTGAAAAAGTTCCACCTGCAAAAAATGATGCCTCAGCTCCACTCGAAGCTCAAATTTTTAATCTTGCCTATGATAATTTTCTAGGGAGACTTGCTGTTGTAAGAATTTATAATGGTAAAATGAAAGACGGACAAACGATTTTTATAACTAAACCAACAGGCGAAATAAGAACTGCTAGAATAACCAGACTTTATACTTTTAAAGGTGTGATGAAAGATACTGTATCAGAAGCCCTTGCTGGTGATATCGCTATGATTGCAGGTATTTCAGATGCATATATCGGAGAAACTATTGGTGAAAATGCTGAATTAAAACCTCTTCCAGCTATCAATATTGATGAGCCGACTATTTCTATGAATTTCCTTGTTAATGAATCTCCTTTTGCAGGACGTGAAGGTAAATTTGTTACTGGAAGACAAATCAGAGAAAGACTAGAAAAAGAACTTGAAATTAACGTCGGACTCAAAGTTGACTTTGATGTACCGTCAGAAACCGGACTAAATATGATGACGGTTTACGGCAGAGGCGAACTTCACATTGCAATTCTTATTGAAAACATGAGAAGAGAGGGTTTTGAGCTTCAAGTTTCTCAACCGCACGCAATTTTGAAAGAAATAAATGGCGTAACAAGCGAACCTTATGAAGAAGTTACTGTTGATGTACCGCAAGAATTCCAAGGAACAGTTATTGAAAAACTTGGTAAAAGAAAAGGAATAATGAAAGATATGAAAATCAAGGAAAATCAAGTTCGTATGATTTTTGAAATTCCAACTAGAGGACTTTTGGGTTACAGAGGATCATTTATCGTTGACACAAAAGGTTTAGGAATACTTTGTTCTAGATTTATAGATTTTAGACCTTATGCTGGCGAAATACAAAAACAAGAATTTGGTTCTATGACATGTATGGTAACTGGAAAAACAATGGCGTTCTCACTTTGGAATTTACAAGAAAGAGGCGTGCTTTACATTGACCCAGCTGTGGAGATTTACGAAGGTATGGTCATTGGACATGTTTTGAATGGTGAAGATTTGGAAGTAAATCCAACCAAAAACAAAGCTCTCTCAAACATGAGAACTTCCGGAAATGACGAAGCTCTTTACCTTATTCCACCAATGAGAATGGATATCGAGAAAGGTCTTGAAACTATGCAAGATGACGAATATCTAGAAGTTACTCCAAAAAATGTAAGACTGAGAAAAAAGCTTTTGACGAATACCGACAGACAGAGAGCGAAAAGGAAATAAAATAAATTACAAAAAAGAGCGACCTTTGGTCGCTCTTTTTTGTTATAAGTTATCTTCCTCCATTTTTTCTATAAATCATTTCTAGGATTTCTCCAGTTTGTGGATTTTTAAATTCTACAGTGTCTTTTTCATCAGCATAACTTGAATAAGTTTCGCCATCCCAGTTATAACCAGCTTTTATAAGATCTTTATATTGAAGACTTAATTCATCAAATTTACTAAACAAAGAATTTCTTATTAATTCAAACTGTTCCATTTTTGTGTCCATATCAATAAACATTTTTTCATTATCCAAAACCTGACTGAGTACACCCTTTTTTGCAAAATCAAACATTCCCAACTTCTTTTTGTATTCTTTGACAGCATTAAAATATCTGGAAAACATTTTTTGATTTGATTTAGATTTTGTGCTCCACCAAGCCCACGCAGTCTTTTCAGTCGAAAAAAAATCTAGATTTGCATTTTGTGAGTTTAAATAATTATATAGATCAATATTTTTATCAGCAATTGGACTATAAATCTTATACATTTGAGCAACGATATTAGAGAATTCAGATCCCCTTTTATCATATTCAACAATATCAGATTCTAAATTATCAATTTTTTTAACAAATTCAACAGCCCTCTCTCTCATCTTCTTTCTTTCCTCAATTTTGTTTTGTTTATCGTTTCTTTTTTTGTCTTCAGCGAGTGCTTCATCCATCACAGCCCCCTCAACTTCAGGAATACTCATTATGGAATCATGCTTTGCTGAAATACCTTTTCTTTGTTCATCTAATGAAATAATTGTTTTTTCCAAATCAATTAGTGCTTGAATATCTTCTTCGGCAGTAAGTAATCCTTGTTTTTTTAATCCATCAAAATATGCTAAAGTTTCTACAGCTCGATCAAAAAGAACCTCATTTTCTGCTTCTTCTGCAATTAAAACTTCTCTGTCTACTAATTTCTTTTTAATATCACCTTCTTTTTTTATACTAGAAACCAACATTTTCTGTTCAAGTTCCATCCTTAATTTTTTCAAACCTTCTACTGTAGGAATTTCTGCTGAACTTCCACCCAATCCTTCATTTGTCCTGTTATTGTCCATTTTATTTTATAATCTAATTAATAAAATTGGAGATATTTCCAATATTAGTATTGTACTCCTCGACTCATTCTCTTGCAAGCAAGCCCTGAGATAGTACGGGAAATATAATTCACGGTCGTGAATTATATTTCCCATACTGAATAATTGTAAATTGTATCAGGAGTCATTATATTAAAAACTATTGACGAATACCAAAAGACAACGCGCGAAAAGGAAATATAATTAATTACAAAAAAGCGGTCCGGTTAAGGGCCGCTTTTTTCATGGTTGTTTAAACTTCTACTACGAATTATGCTTCCTCCATTTCTTAAGGAGTTTGTCACCGCTTTTTTCAGAAATACCCTCGCCAACCATGAATTGACGATGTGATAAACCTGCACGCCGTTCAGCGTTGTAGTGTCCCTGCAGTCTTGAGTTCCGTTTTGGTTTTCTCATAGTCCCTCCTCTATCGTACAGTATACTATAATATTACTATTTGTCAAATTCTTTATAATTGTCTATCAATTGGGTAAGATAGCAAAGTAAATGAATAAATAGGGTCAGCACCATTTTGTCACTCTCATTAATGAGAGTGACACTATAAAACTTAAGTTCGCCATGACAAACTTGAGTATTAATTAATTTTCGTAGGGTTTCGTAATTATTCGTTGCTTTTATTTTCGTATATTCGGGTTCTTTTTATATTCAACGCCAACGCAGGAATTCCCACTTTTTCCCCAATAGAATTAGCCAAACTTCTCATGTAAGTTCCACTGGTGCAATTTACTCGAATTGAAATGACAAGAAATTGATTTGTATTGTCATTCCTGCGAAGGCAGGAATCTAGGTTAAATGTATTCTGGATTCCTGCCTCCGCAGGAATGACACCGTGTTTGCAATCTTTTATATATCCCTTATTCGCGCGAATGGTTCCATCCAGAACAGAACGCCATTTTTTTAGAATTTCTTTTTGGCGAAAGTCCCCTTTTACTAAATTAACAGAATCAATTATATATTTTTCTAAGTCGTTTTTTGAAATTATTCGTTCACCAAGTAATTCGATGCTTTTTATTTCAACGTTTTTTTCAATAATCCCATCTTCAATATCAGAAAAAACCAAGGACTCACCTTTTCCCGTCACTCCGTTCCTCTTTAAGGTGAGACCTCCGTTTTTTCGTGCTTTAAGGATTCCTTTTATGTTTTTTGATGAGTACATAGGATATTTTTGAGAGAATTTACCAACGAAGGATTGTAGTAATATTTTTATTGTGTCATCCCTGCGTAGGCAGGGATCCATAACAAATTTAATTGAACATGGATTCCTGCCTTCGCAGGAATGACACACATTAGTCACTTTTCCCAGTAAATCATATGTATCAGTTGCAAATCCAAAAAGCACATCAACTTCATATTCCTTATCCAAACCTAAATATTTTTCTTTATTTTTACATTCCTCACCAACCAAAACCAAAAGCAAACCTTCTGCAAGCGGATCGAGTCTCCCCGCATAAGTCATTTTTTCATCATTATATTCAGGATTGTATTTTTTGAATCGTTCTAAACATTCAAGGGGTGTTTCTCCTCTGTTTTTATATAAAGTCAAAACTGACTGGATATTTTTCATATAAAATAGATAGACAAAAATTATTTTTGCCCCAGAGTCTTAACTTCGATCTCCTTGCCATTAGAAAAAACAGCAAATGAATCAAAACCTTGTTCCATAAGTTTATCTAGCTGTACCTTTGGATTTTTACTTTTTTCTTCCACCAAAACGATATTGCCTTCAGCTCTCAATTTTTGTGCAGTTAAAAATATTTCATTGATATTTGATATTTCCTCTTCAGAATATAGCAACACTATTTTCCTTTTTGGTTTTGGAACATTAAAACATTGTTCCTCTAAAATTGAAATTACTCGTTCGAATCCGATAGAAAAACCACAAGCCGGTATAGTTGCTTCACCTAAAAATTTACCAATCAAACTATCATATCTGCCGCCACCGGCAATAGAAGTTTTATATCCTTCAGTTTCGATTTCAAAAATCTGGCCAGTGTAATAGCCCATACCCCGAACAAGAGTAATATCCAAAACTATTGAATAATTTCGTCCTGCCTGTTTGCTCACTGTCTCAATAACAAAACTAAGATCATCTAGAACATTTTTATCTATATTCGGTAAAATACTTTCTATAGTTTTTATTGTGACAGATGTTTCAATTAATTTTTGTATTATTTCAATAAGCATATTTACTGAATCATCTGAAAAACCACTCTTTTTAAATTCTTCTTTTATGCCCTCGATACCTATTTTTGATAACTTGTCTATAATAACAAAAACTTTGTTATAATCTGACTCCTTAAATCCACAATACTTAACTAGACCAGACAAAATCCTTCTGTCATTTATTCTTACCTTAAAATTCTTGAAATCCAAACTCATAAGTGCCTCAGATGTTGCAAAAATCAATTCTATTTCTGCGCTAGTGCTTTTGTCTCCAATGATGTCAATATCAAATTGTTTAAACTGTCTAAATCTTCCTTTTTGAGGTCTTTCGGCTCTCCAAACATCTCCAAACTGAGCGATTTTAAAAACCTGGGGTAATTGAGCTCTATTGTTTGCGTAAAATCTACACATTGGAACCGTAAGATCATATCGAAGACCCATATCAACTAAAGAATTTTCGTCGTTAATGTTATTTAAGTCCAGCTTCTCACCCCTTTTCAAAATTTTGAAAAGAATTTTTTCATTTTCACCACCTTCACCATTTGATAATAATTCTATGTTTTCTAAAGATGGTGTTTCTATTTGGGAAAAACCATATTTTTTGTACACATCTAAAATGCGACTTGAGACATAATTTCTCAACTCGACTTGTTTAGGCAGTAAATCTCTCATACCTTTCTGTGGATTTCTATCTTTAATTAATGACATGTTTTTATTTATTAATTATCTCAAATCTGAGACTTAGATATTCTAGCATTTTATTCAATAAAATACAGCTTTGTTTTACGGCAATATTTTGCTACAATTTCTAACAATTATGAAGAAAATCGTTTTTGACATAGAAACAAGTAATTTTTTCCCAGATACAGGCTCAAATGACCCTACGTCTTTAGATATGTCAGTGTGTTGTATCTATGATTACGAAACTGATAAATATTCAAGCTATACCAAGGAAACACTTTGCGACCTTTGGCCTATTCTGGAAAAAGCAGATTTACTTATAGGTTATAACAGCGATCATTTTGATATTCCAGTATTAAATAAATATTACTCGGGTGATTTGACAAAAATAAAAAGTTTGGATTTGTTAAAAGAGATAAAAGAATCAATCGGCCGAAGGCTAAAACTGGACTCAGTTGCTGAAGCAACACTTAACACAAATAAATCCGGACATGGTGGTGAAGCAATCGTCTGGTGGAAAAATGGCGAAAAACAAAAAGTGATAGACTACTGTACTGATGATGTTCGTATTACAAAAGATGTTTATGAGTATGCTTTAAAAAATAAATTGTTGAAATATAAAGATGGTAAAGAAATTAAAGATATCAAACTCGATACTTCTCATTGGGACAAAAAAGATGATTCAGCGATGACGTTTACTTTACCGTTTTAATTGACTAAGATATTTAAAAATCAAAAAATTCCACTTTAAGGGATTTTTTGATTTTTTATCGAGAACTAATTAATAAATATATATTTTGATAAGATATCAAATGGGATATGCTGTTTTTGTGTTATTTTTTATTTTGTCTTTCATATTCATCTTCCTCTTTAATAAATTTTTTGTATTCTTCAGTTAACATTTCATTTGTCCATTTATTCTTATCTTTTATGATTTCTTTTAAAATATTATACCACTGAGCTGTAACAATACTCATCTCTTTATCATGCTTCTCCCCCTCACTTGAGTAGCGTCCATCGGCTATACCATGATCAATATAAAATAGGTCTGTACCAGTATTATACAATAAAACAAATAATTGTTGTGTGCTTAATTTTTTATTCTTCAATTCTTCTCTCGAACGAATCATATGTTCGCCATATTTTTTTTGTACACTTTCTTTTAATAAGGAATTCTCAATTTCTTGGTTCATTTCGTTATATTTACCAATTTTTTGTTCTTGAGTAAGACTAAAGCTTCTGTAACCAGTCTGATCAACTTCATACGTAGCACCTCCTTTTATTAATTCGGCCATCTCCAATATTCTCCTATTTTCAATTTCAGCTATTTCTTCAGGTGAATAATTTCTTTGTTTATTTTCCATAATTTTATTTATTAATTATTAAAATTGGATGTTTTCCAATACGCGTATTGTACTCTCTCTCTCTTGCAAGCAAGGCCCCATTTGTCATCCCGCGAAGGTGAAAATCCAAATTATATTCACACTGGATTCCTGCCTCCGCAGGAATGACAATTCAAAACTAAGCTGTTTCGCTTTCCTCGCAAAGACATGCGAATACCCGCACTCTCATCATAGAGAGTGCGGGTATTTGTTAACTTTATAACTTTCTACTTTATAACTTTATAACTACTTCAAGTATTTAAGCTTATTCGCTACATGATCTTCAAATGTCACTGAATAGTGCATATTTCCATCTTTATCAGTTAAAAAGTATAAAAACGGTGTATTTTGTGGGTTAATTGTGGCTTTTATGGCCGCTAAACCAGGGTTAGATATAGGGGTCGGCGGTAATCCTCTATTTGTATAAGAATTGTAAGGTGAGTCAATTTTGAGGTCGTCGTTGGTTAAAGTAGCTGTTGTCTTACCATTTATATACTTAAAAGAAGAATCTACCTGCAATGCCATTTTTATAGAAATTCTTTTCCAAAGTATTCCTGCGACAATTTCTCTGGATTCTGTGGTTCTCGCTTCTTCCTCAATAATGGAAGCCATTTTGATTACATCGCTTTCGCTTTTTCCAAACTTTTTTATATCAGCATTTATTTCCATAATCTTTTCTTTAAAATTACTGTTCATCATTTGTATTATCTCTGCTTCTGTAGCGTTTGGCATAATAAAATAAGTATCAGGAAAAAGATATCCTTCTAACTTCTCTTTCTCAACCAAACTTAAAAAAACTTTTTCATCAAAAGATGGAAATTTTTTTGCCAATATCTCAGCAATTTCATAAGAGTTTAATCCTTCAAAAACAGTAATCTTTATTGGAACTATATCAAGTTTTCCATGAGAAACTCTCCAGGCAAGTGTAAAAACATTTTGTTTTTCATTCAAAGCATAGTCCCCTTCTATCACTTTTGAATATCCGAGTGAAAAAAAATATACAAATGTTTTAAATAAAAAACTTGATGTAATTATATTTGATTTTACAAAATTATCTGAAACATTTGATATAGTCTGACCAGACCTTAAATCATAAATTGTGTTTGTAGGAAAATTCTTTGGAGCAGAACAAAACAACAAATAAAATAAAAATATTATTGCTAAAATAAAAATTGCAATTTTGATAGTTATCTTATTTATATAATTAAAGAATACAAAAGGATGATATGTTTCTACTTGAGTGGGCTCAGATGACATAATATATATTATATTGGCAAATTTGAAGGTGCTTCTGATTTCTTTGATTCGACTCTTTTTAAAGTTGGGGTATGAGAAACCATATTTCCAGGAAAATGAAAAAGTGTTGCCAATGATTCAACTGACATCGCATAATATGTATTTTCTGGTTTTGTGTATCTCCAAAACTGTATCCATGGTTTTGCTCTGCCATATTCTTTGTAGGGCCAGTAAAAATATGATCTTAATTTATAAGCATATAAATAATCTCTACTCAAAGTTGCTCTCTTTATTGTCAAATGTTTTTTCCAAAATGGAAAAACGGCAGCAAAATCATCTTCCCAATCTTCAACCCCTGAATGTATTGATGCTATTTTATTTAAATGTTCAGAAGCATATTGTTTAAATGCGCCTGTCATACCACTACTGTGTACTGGCTTGTATAATCCTTTTTCAGTAATATATATTCCTCTGCAAATAACATCAAATTGAGCTTTTGCTGAGTTTCTATCTATAGCCGCCATTACTTCCTGTTGAGTTTTGGTTGGGTTTGGAAATTTCATTACTTTTTCATCTCCAAGTTTTTCTTTTTCTTTTGTTAATGTTTGTGCACGTATTTTTTCAACTTCTTTTTTTGCCTCAGCTTTTATATCCCTTGATTCACCAAAGAAAAAAACCAATATTTTATCCTTTAGACTAGGGTCTTTTGTGTCTCCATCATGTTCAAGACAACCCTGAATCCAAGATTCTCTTTCATGCTTCCTAAACATAATTTGTATCCATGCATTTTCCCCTTTCTTCAAAGATCCAAGATATTCAATAACTGATGTAATTGGATCAACTTTATGTTCTTCTTCTAAATCTTCTCCAATCTCATATTCAACATAAGTTTTAATAGGATAAATATCAGGTTTAGCAAGATAATATTGAGTAACTCTAAGTGGAAATACTTCTGGATCATAGTAAAAACCCTTTGTATAATCTTCAGCTTCAAAAATTTCCAGATTTGGATATTGTGCGTAAAGTTGAGCTTCAACCATATCTTTATATTTTGCTTGACTACACCATATAAAAAATCTAACTTGTCCTCCTGTTGAAACCAATTCAAAAGAAAACCACGGTCTAGTTTTGCCTTCTAAATACGCCATTGCATAACCATCAACTCCGCTTCTAGTCAAATGTAATAAAAGCATTTCCATTGCTTGTGGCGATCTAGTAATCTCCTTTGGAATTCTTATTTCCAGTAAACATGATTTCTGAGACTCGATAAATTTCATTGTTATCCATCGATACCTTATAATCCACCAAACAATTAAAAGCATTATTGGCAAAACAATTGGAAGGAAGAATAGTAAAAATTTTCCAGTCATTGGAAACAAACTGATGTATGCGGTTTTATATATTGATAAAAACATAACTAACAAATATTATATCAGATTATTTTTTCACCTAAAAACCAATTACCTGTTCTAAAGGAAAATGGCCGTGGTGAGCTATTCAAATATCTTTGGGGGATTTTGAAGAATAAAAATTGTCATGGATATATAATTAATGGTGTAGAAGATCATATTCATATTGTTACCCATATTCATCCTACAGTTGCCTTGGCAAGCTTAGTAAAAGACTTAAAAACAGCAAGTACACAATGGATAAAAGAAAACAATATTTTTAAAGATTTTACTGGATGGCAAGACGGGTATGGAGCATTTACTTATTCTGCAAAAGACAAGGACAGGTTAATAGAATATGTAAAAAATCAGGAAGAACATCATGAAAAAATAAGTTTTAGAGAAGAATATATTGAATTATTGAAAGAACAAGGAATAAGTTTCGATGAAAAATATTTATTGTAGTATTATTCAACCCCTTCAGGGTTGCATTTCATGTTTGCATACTAAACCCCGCATTGCATGCGGGGCTATTAATATTTTTCCCCTTCGGGGAAAGAGCAGAACGGTCAATGAATTTGCTACTAATAATGCCAATCCATTTGAATCTTATTTACAATATTTCTTATTAAAATTCAGAAGGGATGTAATAACATTTACTAAAGGCTCTCCTAGCTCTTTTCAGCAAAGCACTAAAATTGACTTTTTTGAAACGAAGCTATTAAAGTTAGGCTATAGAACTGTAAAATTCAAAAGGGATTTAATAACATTAACCACAAAAGGACCTTCTAGTTACCTGAAAAAAGCAGAAGTTTTTACTTTTAAATTTAAAACACTGAAACTATATTATAGAATTGCAAAATCTCAAAGAAACTTAATTACATTAATCAAAGGTGCTGTCTGTAATTTCATTCAAAAAACAAAAATTAAATCTTTTGAAATTAATCCTTTTAAGTTAAACATAAGAATTGCAAAATCCCGAAGGGATTTAATAACAATAGCCATAGGTGCAACCTATGGTATAAATAAAATATAATAAACTACAACCCTGAAGGGGTTGAATAACAAATATAAAATGAAAAAAATTCGTTTATTTTTAACAATTGCTTTTTTTGTCCTGCTTCACTACACACGGGCAAATGTCTGGCTGATAATGGATAACCAACAGGCGGCGCAGGGTTCCCAGATAACAGTACCTATAAAGGTTAAAGATTTCATTAATATCATATCTGTTCAGGGGACCATTCAATTCAACCCGCTTCTGCTGTCGTATGTTTCAGTACAGAATTTCGGATTGCCTGATATGAATTTCAACAGCTTTGGAACCACCCAAAGCGCCAGTGGAAAAATAACTTTCTCATGGTATGAGACTCAGCTTATAGGTCAGAATCTGCCTGATTCAGCTGTTATCTTCTCCTTCAAATTTAATGTTATAGGTAATTCAGGACAGACGTCTCCGCTTACTTTCAGCAATACGCCTACAGCTCTGGAAATTATTAATGCTGCCTTTGTAACACAGAATGTAAGTGCTTCCAATGGCAGCGTGTTAATACAAAGCCAAAGCAGTCAGCAGGCGGTAACACTATTCATGGATACCATCACGGCCCCGGCAAATTCACAAGTAATAGTTTCTGCAAGGGTAAAGGATTTCATTAACATAAACTCCCTGCAAGGCACTTTACAATTTAATCCTGCTATAGTAACTTTTGAGAATTTTACCGGTTTTGGCTTACCGAACCTGAGCGCCGGCAATTTTGGCACATCACTCATCAGTAGTGGCAAAATAACGTTTTCGTGGAACGATTCAAGCTTTTCGGGTATCAACAAACCTGATTCAACGGCTATTTTCTCCATGATTTTTCATCTTATCGGTAACCCCGGCCAGCAGTCACCACTAGATTTCGTCAGCATCCCTACAGCACTTGAAATTGCTGATTCTCTAAACAATGTCCTTAATTATAACCTTCATAATGGGTTCATTAAAATCTCAGGACATCCCTCATCTAATGAGCTTATTATAAAGATGGATACTGCTATAGGACCTCAGGGCTCTATGGTTGATATAGCCGTCAGAAGCTGGAATTTCGACAACATAGTATCCATGCAGGGAACGATTGGATTTAACAAGACTATAGCCGCTTATGATACCATCAGCATGTATGGGCTTACAGGCATGAGCATTGCAGGTTTTGGCACTACTCAGATAAATAACGGCAAATTGATGTTTTCGTGGTCAGACCCTTCAATGACAGGCGTAACGCTTGCCGATTCATCAGTACTTTTCAAAGTCCGTTTTCATCTGGTAGGTACTGCAGGGTCTTTTACCATGCTCGATTTCATTAACACACCAACACCCCTGGAATTTTCAGATAATACATATACACCCATTACGGCACAATATATATCAGGCAAAGCCATAGTATCCGGCGATGCAGGTTTGGTGCTCAATGAGCCATCTCAACTTTCATATTGTGTGGGAAACACAATTAATGTAAGCTACACAGCAACAGGCATATTTATTCAAGGTAATCTTTTTATTCTGCAACTATCAGACGCAAGTGGCAATTTTGCAAGCCCTATCAATATAGACACTGTTGCATCCATAACATCAGGTACTTTCAGTGGCTTGATACCCCTTTATATCACTACAGGAACCGGATACCATTTAAGGGCAATTTCAACAAACCCAGGCGTAATGAGCAATGTGACAACAAATAACATAAGTATTTACCAGTTACCCGCTGCACCTGCAAAACCTGTCGGGATTGCTTCGTTGTGTGCCAATCCATCAAACACTACTTATACAACGCATCATGTAGCCAATGCGGTTTCATACAACTGGGTACTGCATCCTGCCAATGCAGGAGTTCTCACTGCAACGGACACATCAGCTGTTGTTAACTGGAATAATACATATACAGGAAATGCATATATAAAAGTTTCAGCCTCAAATAGTTCATGTACAGGCCCCTATTCTGACAGTTTGTTAGTCGTTATTTTACCATACCCTGCTACTCCAAATAAGCCTCTTGGAGATACTTTATTGTGTCTTAATCCATCTAACAGTACTTACACCATAAGTGCCGTTACCAATGCCACATCTTATGCGTGGATACTTAATCCTTCAACGGCAGGAACAGTAGCGCCCAATGGAACGAGTGCCGTTGTCAACTGGAATAATACCTTTACTGGTGTTGCTTACATTAAAGTGAGCGCCAGCAATGGTTCTTGTCAGGGAAGTTATTCTGACAGTTTAAAAGTTAAGATTTTAACTTACCCCGGCGTGCCCAATGTGCCTCAGGGAGACACTTTGCTTTGTATCAATCCACCCAACAGCACTTATGCGACAAATACAGTGGCAGGGGCCACAGGTTATATCTGGAAGCTGACACCAACAAGTGCAGGAACTGTAACACCTTCAGGACAAACAGCCGTGGTGAACTGGAATAACACTTTCTTTGGTACAGTAACTATAAAAGTAAAAGCCACCAACCAGATTTGTGAGAGTTCATATTCACCGGTATTGCATATTACCATTAACAATCCTTTTCCGGCACCCGTTAAACCACAGGGAGATACTTCGTTTTGTGAAAACCCACCTAACGCTACTTATTATACACATCACATTACGGGGGCTACTAGTTATATCTGGACTATTAATCCATCATATGCCGGTACTATCTCAGGTACTGACACAGTGCTTACAGTTGACTGGGACAATTCTTTTGCAGGGGCAGTTCATATCTTTGTATCGGCTACCAATGGTATTTGTAATGGTTTGGTTTCAGACAGCTTAACGGTTAACATTTATCCTTATCCATCAGCGCCAGTGGCTACCAATGTTAATGTATGCCTTGGTTCACCGGTACCTGCTTTGACTGCCAGTGGCACCGGAACCATACAATGGTATAGTGATACTGCTTTAACAACCCTTGTTTATACCGGAGCTTCTTTTAGTACCGGTCATACAGCTATTGGCACATATACTTATTATGTTATTCAGACTATTCATGGGTGTCAAAGCCCTACAACAACTGTAATTCTCACCATTCATCCTGTTTCTGCTGCTCCAGTTTCCGGTGGTAATCAACACGTTTGCTTTGGCTCTCCTGTTCCTGATTTAACAGCTACCGGTACTGATACAATAAAATGGTACAGCAATTCGGCTCTTACTACACTTGTACATACCGGAAGTCCTTTCCCAACCGGACTAACTGTTCCAGGCACCTATTCGTATTATGCAGCTCAGATAAACAGTAACAACTGTCAAAGTCCTTCTGTGACTGTAACACTTACTATAAATGTATTACCATCTGCACCGGCAGCAAGTAATGTATTTGCTTGCTCAGGCACGCCTGTACCAGACTTAACTGCCACTGGAACAGCTATACAATGGTATAGTGACACAACGCTTACTAATCTTTTACATACAGGAAATACTTTTACAACAGGGCAAACGGCCAATGGCATATATACTTATTATGTCACTCAAACTGTAAACAATTGTGAAAGCCCTGCAACCACTGTCACTTTGACTATAAGCACCGCTCCAGCTTCACCAATAGCCAATAATGCTGCTTCTTGTTTTGGAAATCTTGTTCCTGATCTAACAGCAACTGGTACAGGTGTTATTAAATGGTACAGCGATATTGCACTGACTCAATTGATTTATACTGGAGCTACTTTTACAACAGCTCACACAGCAATTGGCATTTATACTTACTATGTTACACAGACTATTAGTACATGCCAAAGTACTGCTACACCAGTAACCCTCACCATTTATGCTTTACCTTCTGCTCCAGTTTCGGGAGGCAATCAGCAGGTCTGTTTTGGTTCTCCTGTGCCTGATCTAACAGCTACAGGAACGGATACCATTAAGTGGTACAGCAATTCTTCACTCACGACACTTGTTCATACAGGAAGCTCTTTTGCAACAGGACAAACAGCAGTGGGTAACAATACTTATTATGTGACGCAAATAAACGGGAACAATTGCCAAAGTTCATCTATAATTATAACACTTTCTATTCATAGCATACCTTCTGCGCCTGCTGCCAATAACGTTGATGCCTGTTTTGGATCATCTATTCCTAATCTGACTGCTACAGGCACATCAATTCATTGGTATAGCGATGCAGGATTGACAAACCTTGTACATACAGGTAACTCTTTCGCTACAGGACAGACTGCAACAGGTAGTTATATTTATTATGTTACCCAGACTGTAAGCGGTTGCGAAAGCCCTGCTACTACTGTTGTTTTAGTTATACATGATACACCTGTTGCACCAACTGCAAGCAATGTAGATGTGTGTTTTGGCTCACCTGTTCCGGGCCTTACAGCTAGTGGTACGGGTACTATCAAATGGTACAGCAACTCAGCGTTAACAAATCTCGTTTTTTCAGGAACACCTTTCATTACAGGACAAATAGCAGCAGGATCTTATACCTATTATGTAACACAAACAATAAGTAACTGCCAAAGCGCGGCTGCTGTTGTAACTCTCACCATTCATTCTTTACCTTCTGCGCCTCTATCTGTCAATCAACAAGCCTGTTTTGGGTCTGCCATTCCTGATTTAACAGCTTCTGGCACAGACACTATAAAATGGTATAGTAATCCTTCTCTCACAACACTTGTTCACACAGGAATCCCCTTTGCAACAGGTCAGACAGCTATAGGTACTCATACATATTATGTAACACAAACAAATAGCAACAATTGTGTAAGTCCTGCTACAACGGTTTCTTTGACAATAAATGCCATTCCTGCTGCACCCACAGCTTCAGACAAATCAAGTTGTTTTGGTTCGCCAGTTCCCAACTTAACAGCAACTGGTACGGGTGTTATTAAATGGTATAGCGATATTTCACTGACTCAATTGGTTTATACTGGAGCTTCTTTTGCAACAGCTCAGTCAGCAATTGGCATTTATACTTACTATGTTACACAAACTATTAGCACGTGCCAAAGTAATGCTACACCAGTAGTCCTTACTATTTATGCTTCACCTTCTGCTCCCAACAAGCCATCAGGCGACACACTAATATGTCAGAACACCACTAGCACTACTTATATTTCATCAGGTGTGGCAGGGGCCACAGGTTACATCTGGAAACTCAATCCTTCAGGAGCTGGAGTTGTTAGCGCTTCTGACACTTCTTCTACAATCTATTGGACTTCAGGATTCAGCGGAAATGCTCACCTTTCTTTATATGCCACTAATGGAACATGTAACAGCTCGTATTCAGACAGTCTTTTGATACATATCCAGCCCTTGCCGCTAAAACCTCATAAACCCATAGGTGATTCTGTTATTTGTCAGGGAACTATATCAACAAGCTTTTCGTCAACAGCACAAAATGCAATCACATATCAGTGGGTGCTTATACCCTCTTCTGCAGGTTCAGTATCAGGAAACAGCTCATCTATATACATTAACTGGACATCAGGATTCAGCGGAACTGTAAAGCTTTATGTGTCTGGAGCCAATCTATGTGGAAATGGTGTAAATTCTGATACTCTTATTATAAATATATCTCCGACACCATCACAACCCGTTATTTCAGTTAATGGTCTGGTCCTTACCTCCAGCTATCCTAACAGCAATCAATGGTATTATAATGGGAACATTATTCCAAATGCAACGGGAAACACATATACAACCACTCAGAATGGCTATTATTATGTGGTTTATACCAGCAGTAACGGCTGTATTTCTGCATCAGATTCTATTCATATAATTACCGTTTCTATTGCTCCTGATGAGACATCAGAAATCTTTAAGCTATATCCCAATCCAACATCAGGCATATTTTATATAGATGCTTCCATAAAACCTGTTGAGAAGATAGTAATTCAGGATATTCTGGGTCGTGAAATTTATGTCTTTTCAAATCTGAAAACTGTTACCACTGTTGATTTGAGCAGTGAAACAACTGGTGTGTACCTTGTAAAGATTTATTACAGCGGCTTAATAATGACCAGAAAAATAGTAAAACTATAAAATTAATTTTATTTAAAATTTCAGCATATTGCCCCCTATTTGATAAAAAATAGATTAATTTTATAACGGAAATTTTATCTGAAAACAACTTTACTTACATCATTAAAACATTAATAATTAAAAACAATATACCATGACAAAATCATTAAAAGGAACACAAACAGAACAAAACCTTCTGAAATCATTTGCAGGTGAATCTCAAGCCAGAAATCGTTATGAATTTTTCTCAAAGGCAGCTAAAAAAGAAGGCTACGAGCAAATAGCAAACGTTTTTCAACAAACAGCAAATCAGGAAAAAGAACATGCCAAAAGATTCTTTAAATTTCTGGAAGGCGGGGTTGTAGAAATTACTGCCAGCTATCCTGCAGGCTCCATAGGGACAACATTTGAAAACTTAAAAGCTGCTGCAGAAGGCGAAAATGAAGAATGGACTTTGTTGTATCCCCATTTTGCAGAGGTGGCAAAAGAAGAAGGCTTTATGGAAATTGCCACAGCTTATAAAATGATTGCCAAAGTAGAAGCTGAACACGAAAAAAGATATCTTAAACTCTTACAAAACCTTTCAGAAGATAAGGTTTTTATAAAAGATGGCAAAGTATGGTGGGAATGTATCAACTGCGGTTATGTTTATGAATCAGTAAAAGCTTTGGAAATCTGCCCGGCTTGTCTGCATCCAAAGGCTTATATGCAGATTTATAATGAAAATTACTGAAATTAAACTTTAAAACTAATTTAAGCCCTAAGCATTAAAATCCAAGCTCCAAATTTCAAGGGAATAAATTACCTTCTTTTATTCTTGAGATTTGGAGCTTGTTTTTTGGAACTTAATTTTTGGGGCTTGGGGCTTGTTTTTTGGGGCTTGGGGCTTGAATCTTGCTTTAGTTAATAACCACAGTCTTACTTTTGGGATATTTAACTGAGTATTTCATAACCAGGTTTTTCACTGATTCTCCCGGCTTAATATTTAGATTCCAGGTAACAATGCCGGTGCTTTCGTTATATTTGCCTCCAGTCATTTCGAGACGCTCCACTTCTATATCTTTATCACTTGAAATCGGGAACTGATCTTCAACAACGATATTAATATCCTGTTTCTTCTTATTTCTTACATTGATTTCCCAGGCTGAAAGTTCTTTTTTATTCATACCTATAAAGGCACTGCTGCTGAAATCTTTAAGTTTTATTCTTGTTACGGCGATGTTCTTATCTCTGCCTAGGGATATGTCCAGCGTATCTTTCGCAGTGCGCGTTTCCAGATACGATTTGCCTACATAAGTGCCTTCATAAAACAAATTTACTTCTCCTGACAATAAATTGTATTGATCCCATCCTGTAACTCTGGCGAGCAAGAATGCATCCCTGTCAACCTTAGGCGCACAGTAATACTGGTATTTAGCAGGTAAAGAATACGTCTGAATATCAACTGCATGTTGCTTACTGTCTGATAATATTGTGTACGGAATACTGATATCAAACTCTACATTTGTTTGGTTTTCTACAACTTGTGTATAGCTTGATGATGATACAGCATCTGCAACAGTTATTTCGTTTACTTTACTCACTTCTTCTCTTGCTACCGATGCTTTGGGTGCTTGAGGACGCTGTTGATTATAAGCATTGTATTCATTATTATATGTATAAGGCACATAAAAAGCGAGATACCAGGGTTTTATATAAGGTTTTGTGCCACTCTGACTGGTATTACCTGTTGATAATGTAAGTTTTACACTTTTCCAGTCTTCTCCTGATGATTGATAGACATTAGCTTTGTAGTTCATCGAAATTGGACTGTTAATATCTACAGCTCTCAGGTCATAACTGGGTGTCCAGCCTGCTGAGGTTACCATGTAATTTATGGTGACACCTGCCTGTATAGCTTCTTTTGAGCTTACAGTAACAATAACCTCACTTGAAGGCATATTCATATTGGCATTTAAGGTAGCCAACTGATTGTTTATATTGGTTATTTTCTCATTAAGTTTTGTTATCTTGGCATTTATTTCTATCTGCTTCATTTTAATGTCTGACAACCTGGTGCGAAAAAATTCCGCCGCGTCCTTTATATCCTGTACTTTCACACCTACATTAGTCCCACCCAATGACTGGTTGGCTATAATCATATTGGACTCCTGAGTATAAACAGATTGCAAGCCCTTCTGATATTCCAGCTGCTGTTTGCATTTTTCCAATGAATCTTCCAGAAGAATCTGTTCTTTGGATTTTATTTGATTCTTCAGATAGTTCATCTGATGAACAACCGATAAAATGGTAAAATCGCCTTTACCACTTGCCTGGATACTTGTGGGTACTATATACTGAGACAGGTCTCCGAAAACAACTTCTGTAGTACCTGTACTCAAATTGATACTCCCTGTTCTTGTTATCTGGGCACCACTTAAAAAGACTGTGACATCTTTAATTTCAGATTTAATAGGTTTCTGAAGTTCCTGAGCTTTCACACTTATTTGTAAAACACATATCAGAACCAAACCGGATAAAAACTTTTTCATAAGGACATAATTTAGATTAATGAAATGAATTGTTTGTTTAATTATTAGAAATGTTTTTTAAAATAAAAAAGTATACAAAAGTAATAATATTTAGACTTTAAAACAAT
>CAINLW010000022.1 GCA_903850545.1 uncultured bacterium | reverse complement strand
TTGCAAAAGTTTCGGATGAAGATATTAAATGGGTTGAGTATTTAATAAACACTAGACCGAGAAAAAGATTTGCAGGTCTGACACCTCTTGAGGTATTATATAACAAAACTGGAGTTGCGATAGAATATTGAATTCAGGATTATAATGATAAAATGTTTATATATGTATTATAAGTGTAATTGTAATAACACCTAATATATACAACGGTTGTGAATTAATAAAAAATAAATGATTGTATGATAATAATAAGATTAAAAGGTGGTCCAGGAAATCAATTATTTCAATATGCATTTGGAAGACTTTTGTCTATCAAAAAAGGAATTGAAGTAAAATATAAATTTTTGGTTTACAAAAATGATACGCCGAGAGAGTATTTTCTTGGATATTTTAATACAAAAGTAAAGATACCTACTGACAAAATATTCAAAAAAGTAAGATATCCACTTGGAATTATTTCAAAAATCCAAGAATTATTAAAAATTAAAATTTTCAGACAATTTTGTATTGGGTATATTCCAAAATTATTAAATCAAAAAAATGGTTATTTGGAAGGATTTTGGCAAAGTTATAAATATCTTGAACCAATCAGAAAGGAACTTCTGGAAGAAATAACTCTTAAAAATTATAACATTCAAAACTATAATATTTTAAATAAGATAGAAAATACAAATTCTGTTTGTGTAAATGTTCGCCGAGGAGAATTTGTTAGCAATAAAAAATACGCCTTAGAGTATATTGTATTCGGAATGGAATATTATGAAAACGCTTTTAAATTAATAAAAGAGAAAGTTAAAAATCCAACTATTTTTGTTGAATCAGATGATATAGAGTGGTGTGAAAATAATATAAAAACTGATATGCCGATTATATTTGTTCCACATAATTTTACAGATTATGAAAGATTTATGATGGCAACAAAATGCAAACATAACATTATTACAAATAGCAGTTTCGCATTTTGGATTGCATGGCTTAATCAAAATCCAAATAAAATTGTTATCGCACCAAAAAAATGGAATAATAGACACACAAAAGATTTTAAAGATTTATTGCCACCAACATGGATACAAATTTAAACCCAGAAATAAGCATAATAACCATTACTTACAATCGCGCAGGTTTCATCTCAAAAGCGATAGAAAGTGCAAAAAAACAGAGTTTTTCCAACTGGGAAATGTTAATTCTTGATGATAATTCGAATGATAATACAGAGATAATTGCTAAAACTTTTACAAACAAAGATAAAAGAATAAAATATTACAAAAACTCCCTCGCTTTAGGAATATCAAAAAACAGAAACCTTGGTCTTTCCTTATCAAGAGGTAAATATATTGCCATACTTGATAGTGACGATTATTGGATAGACAAAGACAAATTACAAAAACAGTTTGATTTTTTGGAAAATAATCCTGACTACGTTTTAATCGGTTCAAACATAAGAATTGTTGATGAAAAAGACAATTTTATTAAAAATACCGATTTTAAAATTGTGGATAAAGATATCAGAAAAAAAATACTCACGTCAAACCAAATTCCCCATTCAAGTGTTCTATACAGAAAGGATTCGACGCAAAAAATTGGTGGTTACAATGAAAAACTTTCTTGTGTTGAAGACTTAGATTTGTTTCTTCGATTAGGTTCACTCGAAAAAATGAAAAACCTTAATGAAGTCACAACTGCCTATACGAGACATTCGGAAGGAATATCTCGCAAAAAAAAGCTCGCTATGGCATGGAACCATTTAAAAATAGTGTTCAAAAACTTTGGCAAATATCCAAACTGGTTTTGGGCAGTATTTTTTGCAAAGTTAAGAATTATTAAAAATTTATTTTAAAAAAAAGACGGCCAACTTTTTTGTGTTAACCGTCTTTTTTATTCGATTAGTTCAAAATCGTCTGCTGACAAATCTTCGTTTTCTAATCTTTTCACATTCTTCCTACCTTCAATACGAACAAGAGTAGCAATAATTGATGCTAGAAACACAATTGCAAGAGTGATCAGAAACCATTTAGACATAAATTATATTCCAAAGACTTTTTTTAAATCTTCTTCGGAAATTTCTTTTGATTGATTAATTGAATGAGTATTTTTTGTATTTACATCATCACTTTTCTTACTTGCCCCGGGCAATATCGAGGGGTTTTCCTCTTTTTCTTCCTTCTTTGGATTAATTTCTTTTTTAAAAATTGGATTTTGTACTTTTTTCGTTTCGTTCTTTTTAATTACAGACTGAAGAGCAGATCTCAAATCATCTAAATGACCTGAATTATTAACTTTTGAATAACTTTTTTCAGCATTTTTACCATTAGCTACTGAAGAAACAACTTGTTTTTCTTCCCCGGTCAAATTAGAGTCCAATTTAGCGGGAAAAACTTTGTTTGGCTCTACAAGTATTTTTTTTGCCAAATCTTTCAGTGGTAAAAAATCGTCGCTAGCATCATTTTCAATTGGCGGTAAACCATGGTTATATTTATTTTGAATAATATGCTCTGGTTTTTTTAAAACTGGAACAAATGATTCATGTTTTTTTATTTCTTGAGCAATTATTGGTGCCTTTGTTTGAATATTTTTATCCACCATTTTCATATTATTTGGAATAAATGGGGGTCTAGAAAAAGACACCGGTGGTGTTGTTTTCTGATTGAAAGAAGGTAAAGGAGAAGTATTTTTGGCAATATTTTCCTTAGCATGAGGTCCCTTGCCAACAACTCTTCCTTCTTCATTCCACTTTTTAATTATTTCTTCTACCTCTGCTCTTGGTTTTGAGAAATTCTCTCTTGAACTTTCAATGATTTCAGATTTATATGAAATAATTGGTTCAGGAAACGGTGGCATACCTGTAGCAGAAAATGGTGCTGACCCTACTCCGTCTATCATTAGTTTTAAGTACATTTGATACATACCAATATTCACTAAATCCTCAGCTGTAAACTGCGGAGCAAACTCTTTTTCTAAAACCTCTGCATCATAAGCTCCGACTCTAAATACAATCATCGTTCCAACGTTTCCAAAAACAGCCGCTGTAACTTCTTCTGACATCTGTTCTATATATTGGTGGGCAATAGTAAGATTTAACTTGTATTTTCTTGCTTCAGAAAGAATATCGGCAAACGACTCGTTGGCAAAAGATTGAAATTCGTCAACATATAAATAAAAATTTGGAAGTTTGTTTAATTCCTTTTCGTGTATATCTGCACGTGACATAGCAGCAAGATAAATTTTTGTAATAAGCATGGAACCAAGCAAATTTGCGTTTGCCTCCCCTACTCGCCCCTTGGACAAGTTTACAATCATGATTTTTCCACTATCCATTATTTTACGAAAATCGAAACTTGATTTAGCCTGACCAACAATATCCCTAATCAAAGGATTTGAAGTAAACTGCCCAATTTTATTTAAAATCGCTGGCGTTGCTTCAGCAGCAAAACGTTCAGTATAAGAAGCGAATTCTTGAGTCCAATATGCCTTTACTGAAGTATCTGTGACATTTGCCACAACTTTATTTCGATATACTTTATCTGTAAGCATTCTATTGATTCCAAGCATCGTTGCTCCAGGATATTCAAGAAGTGCTAAAATCGTATTTTGAAGAATGTATTGCATACGATCAGAAAAACTTTCCTCTCCGAAAAGTTTTTTAAATGCACTCATAAGACCAGACACGACAAGATGTCTTTTGTCTGGACCAACATCTTCCATAACATTAAATGATATCGGATGCTCTATATCGAAAGGAGCAAAGTAAATAATATCTTTTATTCTTTCTGGTGGAACGTAATTTAAAAGTAATTCTGCGGATTTTCCATGAGGATCAATAAAAACCATCCCCTCGCCGTTTTGAATATCCTGTACCGCCATAATTTCAAGAAGATTGGACTTGCCCATACCTGTTTTACCAATAGCATAAACATGCTTAGTCCTATCTTTTGCTTTAATACCAAATTTAACTCGTTTTCCACGATGATCAGTTTCTCCAAAATATGTGATTTTTTCTGGATCCATTTATTTATACAAATTACGATCAATCGTAATTAATGACTCAGTTTTAATTATACCAAATTTTTTATACAAACAAAATATAAATTAAAAAAGACGATATTTTAATATAGTCTTTTTTAATTAAATTTATTATTGTTCATTGTCATCCTTCTCCTCCTCTTCCACCAATTCAGGTTCTTCCTTTTCTAATTCGTTTTTATTTTCAGAAAATGTGTTTGTTTTTACAACATCAGTATACATATATCTTAAAACTTCTTCTAGTTCTTTTCTTATAAGTACTGACAAAAAT
The DNA here is from genome assembly GCA_903850545.1 of uncultured bacterium. GTDB lineage: Bacteria > Patescibacteriota > Minisyncoccia > Phycocordibacterales > GWA1-40-21 > Bog-1340. The sequence goes on along the minus strand of CAINLW010000022.1, from coordinate 7,751 downwards.
GCAACGAGCAAACCGGAACAAATGTAAAGAATCTTTTTTAAAGGAAAAGCACTATCATCGGGAAATCCGGTGAAAGGTATCGCTGCTATAAATATGCCTAGGGCAAATATTGTTGAAATTTTTATCATATGTATGTTTTTACCAATAAGATAATATCCTCTTACTGCATTATAATTTTATAATATAAAACACATAATTGCAAGTGTCCATAATATGGCTAGATATAGCCATATTATACAACTATTATATGGGGTAAGCCTACGCATTAAGGTTATTTCGCACTTATCAAAACAACGAATTCACCTCTAATTTTGTCCTTATTTTTCAAAAAATATGCCTCTGTTTCACTTGCTGTACCAGAAATCACCTGCTCATAAATTTTTGAAATTTCTCTTGCTATCACAACCTTTCTTTCACCAATATATTTCTTTAAGGAGTCTAAAGTTTTCATTATTCTGTGTGGGGATTCATAAAAAACCACAGTTCTTTCAGTTTGCGATATTTCTTTAAATAAAGTTTCTCTGCCTTTTTTGTGTGGTAGGAAACCAAAAAAAACAAATTCTGACGCAGGAAGTCCAGAGACTGAAAGTGCTGAAACTAAAGCGCTTGGACCAGGAATTGCAATTATTTCCATATCTTTATAACTTTCACGAATTTTTGAAACAAGAACAGACCCTGGATCAGAAATTGTAGGTGTACCAGCATCAGAAACCAAAGCCAATGTCTTTCCTTCCCCAATCAGTTCAATAATTTTGTCGAGTTTTGCAAGTTTACTTTGAGAATGATAGCTCATCGTCGGTTTGTTTATTCCATATTTATTCAAAAGATTTATTGTAACCCTTGTGTCTTCGCAAAGAATCAAATCAACCTCGGACAAAATCCTCACTGCTCTATAAGTGATATCTTCTAGATTACCTATTGGTGTTCCTACTACGTAAAATTTTGACATAAAAATTATTTAATTAATTGCTCCGAAAGTTTATAAATATCCCCCGCTCCGATAAATAATACGATACTATTTTTATCTGTAATTTTTTCTACCTCTCTTAAAACTTCTTCTTTGTTTTTTACATCAACTTCTCCATTTATCTTACCACTAAATTTGATAATTTCGTTTGCTAAAATTTCAGACGAAACACTTGGATCAAATGCTTCACGTGCTGGATAAATCGACAAAAGAATTATTTTATCTGCAACATTAAATACTCGAGAAAATTCTCTAAGTAAAATTTTTGTTCGACTAAATAAATGTGGCTGAAAAACAACAATAATTTTTTTATTTGGATACATTTCTCTGGTACCAGCTATTACTGCTTCAACTTTTTGCGGATTATGCGCATAATCATCATAAACCAAAGCTTCATTTTTCATTTTACCTTTATATTCAAAACGTCTCCATGTTCCTGAAAAATTTGATAATGCTTTTTTTGCCAGTTGTTCTTCAACTCCTAAAGCTTCTGCCACAGTCAATGCAACTTTCGCATTTTGGCGGTTGTGTTCACCGGGAAATTTTAATGTTACTCCATTAAAATTAATTTTTGTATAATCAATAATTTTACATTTAACATCTTTGATGACTGGTTTAACGTTTAGATCTTCTGTATTACAAATAATCAAACCGTCACTTGGCACGCGCATAGCTAATTCATAAAAAGCACTTTGAACATCAGCTAGATCTTTATAATAATCCAGATGATCTGCATCAATATTATTTATAATTAAAATATATGGATGGAGACTTAAAAATGACCTGCGGTATTCATCGGCCTCAACAACCAAATATTCACCTAGACCAGCAACATAATTTGTTTTTGTTTCCAAAAACATACTTCCAATAATTACTGATGGATCAATCTTAGCTTCCATGAGAATCTTGGCAATCATCGCCGTTGTTGTGGTTTTGCCATGTGTTCCTGAAATGGCAATTGTTTTCTTTGAACTTGAAATTATTCCGAGCGCTTCAGAATATGAAAGTGATGGTATATTTAATTTTTTAATTTTTTTATATAAATCTTGATCGGCAACTTCAATAGCGGCGGTAAAAATAATCAATTCTGTGTCGATTGGAATATCATCCAAACTTTGACCCTCTATAATAATTGCTCCTTCATTTACTAATTCATCGGTTACTTCTGATAAGGAAATATCTGAACCACTTACCTTTTTTCCTTCCAACAGCAAAAGCCTCGCGATAGCGGAAATTCCTATACCACCAATACCTATAAAATAAATTTTCTTAGCTGATTTTAATATATTTTTTTGCATTATAATTTCTTATTTATTATTCGTAGCCATTCGTATCATTCGCATAATTCGTATATTCGTATATTTACTTCAATTTTTTAACCAATTTTACAAATTTCTCTCCTCTATCAAACTCATTCTTAAACATCCCAAAAGAAGCAAATGCAGGGCTAAATAATAATATATCGCCTTTATTTACCCATTTTAAGGCCTCTATTAGCCCTTCCTTAAGACTTTTGACTAGTACCCCGTCAATCTTACCACCCAGCTTTTCCGTACCCGTTCCAGGGAGTAAAATCACCTTTTTGCAGTATTTTGGCACTTCTTTCACGAGTTCGCTCATATCGAGAGTTTTGTCAGCTCCACCCATTATTAGGACAATATTTCTATCCTTCAAGGTTCCTCCCTGAAGAGATTTTAGGGCAACAATCGTAGCGTCTGGGGTGGTTGCTGTTGTGTCATTGTAAATTTTTATCCCTTTATATTCTCGCAAAAATTCTTGTCGGCCCTCAACACCAGCAAAATTTTCTACAACTTTTTTTATAATTTTTTCTGACACATTCAAAATTTCGGCTACTTTTATTGCACTGGCAATATTTTCAAGATTATGCTCGCCTTTTATTTTTAATTTCCAATTTTTTGGAACGTCTTCTTTTTTAGATATAATTTTTATACCTAGTGTTTCTATTTTTTTATTACCCATACCCTCCCCACAAATTAAAAAGTCTTTTTCTTTTTGGTTTATATATATACTAGACTTATCATAAAAATACTTTGCTTTTGCTTCTTCTTCAGATTTACTGATTTTTTTATAATAATTTAAATGATCGTCCATAAAATTTGTAAAAACAGAAATATGAGGGCTCATTTTTGAATCTCCCCAACCCTGCAATTGCCAAGAAGAAAGTTCCATAACAACAATATCTCCCGATTTTACTTTTTTTAACAATGGCAAAGTTGCAAGTCCTTTTATGTTTCCTCCTAGATGAACTTTGCCAGGAAAAGCTACTTTAAGTATTTCGTAAACCAAATAAGTAACCGTAGTTTTTCCTCTTGTTCCAGTCACACCAATAGTAATCGCGTCTTTTACTAACTTTGTAAAAAGGACTTCGTCCATTTCTACTGGAATATTTTTTCTTTTTGCTTCTAAAATATGCGGAGAATCTAAAGGTACACCGGCAGCTTTTATAATAAAATCTCTATGTGTAAAATCTTCTAGACGATGCTCACCAAGAACATATTTAATATTTTTATACTTATCAAGTTTATTTAATGTTGGTTTCAACTGTTCCTCGGTTTTCAAATCGGTCACAATCAAATCTGCACCGCATTCTGCTAGAAATTTGGCATCGTTTAAACCACGTCCAAGAAGCCCGAGACCGAGCATTGTTATTTTTTTTCCTTTAAAAAATTCTTTATAATTTTTCATAATGTCTTCATATATTCTTCTATAATCTCAATTTTTTTGTAATCAGTCTTTTTAGTCTTACGATATCCATCGGTCAAACAAAATTTATATGCAGAAAGATAATTGTTAACATCAAGCATTCTAAAAGTAATGCCGTTTACATTACAAACCCTCAAATTTTCAAGAGAAAGATTAATGTCGGCCAGAACCGATGTGCATGCAAACTCAATATTAACACTATCTCTAACAAATTGATGCTCTTTATGATTAAATACAGAAAAACCAAAACGTAACATAACGTTAATCAACTCCGAAAATTTATCCTTTAGAAAGACATCTGGAATGAGGATATCAATATCGTTTATCAAAAACTTTTCGCCCACAACACGACTTAATCCAAGTGAACCATAAAGAACGGGAGTGATACCGAGTTCCATATTAAGTATTTTTGCTATTTCAATAAATATATCGTATTTCATATAAAAAATATAATACGGTGGGAGCGAAGGGATTTGAACCCTTAAACCTTACGGTACAGCGTTCTGAACACTGCGTGTATACCAATTCCACCACGCTCCCTTCTGTTTGATATTACTATAATATATCAAAAACAAAAAGGGCTTTTGCTACTGCAAAAGCCCTTTTTGTTTTACTTATAAATTACTGTATTTCGTATTTAGCTTCCTTTGGAAAAAGAACAAGGAATGGGTAACCGACATAATTTCTCGTTATTTTTCCTACACCAACTTTTTTAAGAAAATTGACCATTTCTTCAGTCATTTTTTTCGGATTAATTTTATTATTCTTTCCAATATATTCAATTTCAACAAAATCACCTAGAGTTTTCACTGAGTCAATTGCAATTTCATAATCTTTATATGTCCAAATTTTTCTTAATTTATCTACCACCGCGATTGATTTTATATTAAGTACAGAAAATATCTTTTTCATTTGTTTCATGCTCTCTATTTTATTTTCAAATTCATCGCAATAATTGCTTTTTCCTTTTTTATCAAAATGCCAATTCTTATAATTTATAGAACATTTTCCATCAACATCACGAAGTCGTAGCCATTCTCTCACTGGTCTAACTTCTAGAAAACCATTACGTATAGGAGAAAAATATTCATCTATCTGACGATTTTCTGATTGAAAAATACCATTCTTCTCTAAAAATTTTATTAAAGGTTTAGGTTTTTCAACACTAACCTGAATTTCAATTTCTATATTATTGTTCGCCATAATATTTTAAAATTAATTTTTTACAATAACCGCTTCTCCATCTTTAATATATTTTACTTCGAAAGTATAACTGGCTACTTCTTTTGGTATCTGTCCGTTCCAATGTGGTAAAACAGAAAACGAAGCAATTGAAAGTCCTTTGAAGTTTTCCAGTCCAATTGAGTTACGATCTCCACTTTTTCCCCAATTTGCTATAGAAATATCAGGTCCAGCGATAACGCTTCCTGCGCTTACTCCAAAATAAACTTTATTTTTAATAATTTCATTAATATATTTTGAAAACCCAGATTTGTTTGCATGATACATAAGATAAAAAGTATTTCCTCCATAAACATAAATGATATCAAAAGGTAAAAAAGTTGAAATTATATTCTTCTCATTTAATTTTTCAAGATCAATAAAATCAACTTTCATCCCAAGGTTTTCCAAATCAGCAACATCAATAGGAATATACTTTTGTTTTGTTTCTTCCGGTTCTTGATTCATTGCAGTCGGGATAAAAGCAACACGTAACCCTTTTGGATTACAACTCAAAAAGTCGAGAAAATCTTTCTCGTTTGTATCACTTAATCCTGATGAAGTAAGAAATAATTTCATAGTTGTTTAATTTTTTAATTTCTTTTCCATCTTAATAAGATAACCAGGCCAATAAAAACAAAAATGGTCATAGACAACATCGCTATCCGATAACTTGCCTGATGTATTCCCAAAACAGCGATAACCCCTCCCCAAGTTAATGGACCAAATAATGTAGCAAAACGTTCTGCTAAAGTATAAAAAGAAAAACCATATCCCAACTCCTCTTTTTTTAATATTTCACTTAGATATGCCCTTGTAACTGTCCAAACAGAACCTATTAATAAGCCTACCAAACTTGAAAAAATTGATAATGAAAACAAACCTTTAGATGTAGCAATCAAGGGGATTAATATTATCCAGCCTATCAATATAAATTTGAGTGTTTTTAATGCTCCAATTTTATCCGCTACCCAACCCGAAACAACTCCTCCTATAGCTGACATCAAAAGTATAGCTAAAAGTAAATAATTTTTAATATTGTCGGAAACACCAAAAACTCTTTCCATATAAATAGGATAGTTGTTTGATATTGTAACTAATGCATCATTAAAGAAAAAGAAAGAAACGAGCATCGGGACTGCGACGGAAACTGAAAAGAAAATAATCATTCTTTTAAAATATTCCCTTTCTCCTTCTCTTAGAACTTTCACGCTTAAACGATTATTTTTAGGTTTGCTGTCGACAAAGCAAGTCATCATTGGAAGTGAGAGTAAAATAAATAAGATTAAAGATGGAAATAACGGCTGTAATCTAGTAGATGACAAAGGTAAAGCAATCAGTAGACCAACTACCTGACCCAAACTATTAGAAAATTGCCCAATACCAGAAGCTCTTGCCCTATGTTCAATGTCTGAAACATCTTCAATCAAGGTATTATAAAAAACAAAGGAAAGTTGATAAAAATATTGTCCGAGCAAAAAACAAATAGCGATAATAAAAATGTATTGCGTTCCTAAATATGCAAAAAAGGTGGCAAATCCATAGCCTAAAAATGTCCCGATGGTTGCAAAATTTAGTAAATATTTTCTTCCACCATACTTATCAGTAAAGGAAGCTAATGTCGGAGCTGACAAAAACAACATAATAGATGTTATGGCAAAAATAGCGTTATACCAAAAATCTGATAGTCCCCCTTCAACCATCATCCACGTCGAAAAATACAAAAGAAAATTTATAAAAATTATTGAGTTTGCAAAATCATACAAAGACCATTGAAACAATTTTTTCTTATTCATAATAATTTTTGGCAACCATTTTTAGCACTCCACACCAAAATGATTTTATCAGGCTGGTATTATTCAAGATTTAATACTGCTAACAAGCATTGTGCGCGTGCCAAAACTCGTCTAATTTGACCGAGTCATGATTAGGAAAAAAAGCGAGACTCGGAAGCTTTTTCTCCGCTCTAACCACACAAATCGCATCTATTGTGCGCGTGCCAAGACTCGAACTTGGGACCTCGTCATTATCAGTGACGCGCTCTAACCACCTGAGCTACACGCGCACAATAGAAACCATTTAATAAAATTATGTGGACAGAAGAAAATATATCAGAAAAAGTGCTTAAATACAATAAGAAAAGCGAGCCCCGGAATGAATCCAGGTACTCGCTTTTTCAGGTTGGTTTAATTTAAATACCAACCTGAGAAGTGGGCGTGTGGTTTGAAGCTTTGTCCATCAACAGCAAAATCCTCAACCTCCCAGCGCACTTTGAAGCTTTTTATTTTATGTTGCTTCAGTAACATATCACGACGCTTCCTTATATCATCAAGGCGAGCTGTCATATTCTCGTCTATGATTCCAACGCCGTACTTCCACCTGACCTCCTTGCACTCCTTGGCAAACTCTACGCTAAGTGGTACTAAAAAAGCAGGCATATTGTTGTGAACCGCTTTAGCAGAGGCGAAAATATCGAACGTCGCCCAAGCAACAAAAAACAAAAGAACTGTTATGGATAATATCTTTTTCATTATTTCCTCCTAGATTTGGCTATAAGAAGGATAGCATACCATATCAATACTGTCAATGTGTATCTTTTGATAACAAAAAACAGTCTTTTCAGACTGTTTTTTTGTTTAATATTTGTTCTTTCTTTTGTTCCGTCTCCTAGCCTTACTAAAAAATAAGGACTTGGTGTAGTCTTTCCCACTGTCTTTTGTATTTTTAGTTTACACAAACTTTTCAATGCTCAATTGAGGCATTGAAAACCGACCGATCAGCATCATTTCACTAAACATAGTGCGATTGCGTGTTCGATTTGAAAAATTCCACGAGCAGC
>CAINLW010000021.1 GCA_903850545.1 uncultured bacterium | reverse complement strand
GGAATCCGCGTAAACGCGGATTCCGAACTTGCTTGAGAAGAGAATTGTTATCAAGCTTCAATTATTGTTATTTCAGGGGGGCGATTTTCGTAAACCTCAAGAAACAATTTGAAATCCTCGACTTTAAAGCCGTTTTTTTTCAGGATTTCCTCGCTTGAGACGGTGCTTCCCCGATGAATGATGATTAATCTCTTACCATCATTACTTACGAAGACTTCATACTTCATAATCATATGTACCTCCAGTATTAAACTCCAGTGTGAATATAACAAATTAAATCAAATTTATCAAAGAACAAAAAAACCAAAATCATGTCCAAAGATTATTACAAAACACTCGGTGTTGATAAAAGTGCAAGCAAAGAAGACATTAAAAAAGCCTTCAGAAAACTTGCCCACGAACATCATCCAGACAAAGGTGGAAACGCAGAAAAATTTAAGGAAGCTAGCGAAGCTTACTCGGTACTTTCTGATGATCAAAAAAGATCTCAATATGACACTTATGGAAGTGCTGGAGCCGGAGGATTTGGCGGTGGACAGCAATATCAAGGACAAGGTGGTTTTAGTGGTTTTGAAGGATTTGATTTTTCTGGTTTTCAAGGCGGGCAAAATGTTGATTTTGATTTAGGAGATATTTTTGGAGATTTTTTTGGTGGTGGAGGTGGAGGAAGATCATCTAGAAGAAAAGTTAAAAAAGGAAAAGATATTTCTATTGATCTAGAATTGAATTTTTCTGAATCAGTTTTTGGAGCAGAGAAAACAATTAAACTTACAAAAAATTCTAAATGTAAAGTTTGTGATGGTAGCGGTGCAGAAAGCGGAACATCAATGCAGACATGCCCAACTTGTGGAGGTCACGGAATAATTCAAGAAACAAAAAGATCTTTTTTTGGTCCAATAGTTACAGAAAAAGTTTGCGAAGCTTGCGAAGGTTCAGGAAAAATTCCTAGACAAAAATGCTCAGCTTGTCACGGTCTTGGAGTTTCTAGGAAAGAAGAATCATTCTCGGTAAGTATTCCTGCTGATATAAATGACGGAGAAACAGTAAGACTGACTGGCGCTGGTGAATCGATTAAAGGTGGAAATTCTGGAGATTTATATATCAAGATTCGTGTTAGAAAAGACCCTTTGTTTAAAAAGGATGGTAAAAATCTTATAACCGAATTGAATATAAAACTCACCGACGCTGTTTTAGGGGCAAAATATAACCTCAAAACGCTCGATGGTGATATTGAGCTTAAGGTTCCCGAAGGGGCTGAATTTGGTCAAATTATGCGTATTAGAGGCAAAGGAATCCCAATAGATGAGGATAGAAGAGGGGATTTGCTGGTTAAATTGAACATTAAGATTCCAACACGGCTTTCTAAGGATGCAAAGAAAAAGTTTGAGGAATTGAAGAATGAGGGATTGTAAAAAAACAAAACTCGCTGAAGGGCGAGTTTTGTTTTTTAAAGTTGAAAGTCAAAAGTTAATACAAAAGGCGTTTCGCGAAGCGAATCGCCTTTTGTATATAGTTATAATTTTGTGATATTATTAATTAATGGAAATAAATGAACTAAGTTATTTTGATATTGAAAATATCAATAGGTATGAAAAACAAGAGCGTATAAATTTTGTTAATAAAGTAAAAGAAACTATCTTAAATACTTTTATTTTTTCCCCAAAATATGAAAATGAGAGAAAAATGGCCTTTGTAAATAAATTAGATTCAATATTAGAAAATATAGATAATTTTTTGGATCGGACCATATTAGTCAGACAGGTACGTATTGCCATTGCTTTATTGGAAGATGGTCACACGGAACTAATACAAAATACTAACGAAAGAAAATATGTTTTAAAGCATAGTATATATTATAAAGCAGAAAAATTTTGGGTAGATGTTGATGATAAAACATTTGAAGTTGTATGTTTAAACAACATACCGATTGGAAAATTAATTGAGGAGAGAATGAAAGAAATAGGGGGTGGAACAAAACAACATAGAATATACATAGCTTTAATACTTATTAAGAATTCGGAAAAAGAAGAAAATGTTGTGTTGAAAACAATAGATGCTCAAGGTAAAACTATTGAAATTAAAACGAGTTTTTCTGAAAGGGAGTCAAAAAGTAAAAAATTCGTTGAATGTAAAATTTTATCAGAAAAAATTGGATATCTAAAAGTAACAAGTTGGGGTAAAGATATTAAAGTTGATGGTAAGAATATTGCTGAATTAGTTGAAGATGAATTATCTAAATTAAAAAATTGTGATTCTATAATTTTTGATGTCAGAGGAAACGGCGGTGGAGCAAGTAATTTGGCAGAAAAAATTGCCGCATATTTTATTGATAAGGATACTCAATATTGTAGAACTTTAATAAAAAATGGAAAACAAAATGAATTAATTGAAAAAAAATATATTTTACATCCAAACGGAGAGTATTTAAATAAAAAGGTTGTAATTTTGACTAATTTAAAGTGTTTTAGTGCAACTGAAATGTTTATACTTATGCTTAAAGATACAGGCAGAGCTATTACTGTGGGACAAACAACAGGTGGCGGGTCTGGAAATCCTGTTAAAGTTGATTTAAGTTTAGGTGAAAACAAATTTGTTTTACGAGTTTCATCAAAATGGATAATGTTGAGAAATAATGGTCAAGAAATAGAAGGTAAAGGAATTGAACCAGATATTCCAGTAAAAATAACACCTAAAGATGTAATCAATCATCGTGATGTGGAATTAGAAAAAGCTGTAGAATATCTTGAAAATAAATAAATAATACAAAAGGCGATTCGCGAAGCGAATC
>CAINLW010000020.1 GCA_903850545.1 uncultured bacterium | reverse complement strand
GCTGCTGCAGCTGATACTCCAAAGTGTGCTTCAAGAACCTTTACAAGCTCGTGAAGATCTAATACTGACATTTTTTCTACTGTTGCTACCAAATCCTTGAATTTAGCAGGAACTTCTACGTTTTTTGTTTCTTCCATTGTTTTAATTATTATTTTTAATAAATTTATCTTCTTGTGTCATTCCTGCGTAGGCAGGAATCCAGAATTGATTCAACCTAGATCCCTGCCTTCGCAGGGATGACAATTCAACTAAACCGTCTTCGCTTTTGCAATCTGATCAAGTGCTACGACAAATCCCTTTATCGGAGAATTAATAAGATTGACGAACTGAGCATATAGAGTTTTCTGTGAAGGAATCATAGCGATTGCTGTCATTTCTTCGAGTGTCTGGTACTTGCCTTCGAAAATACCACCAACAATTTTTACATTGTCTTTATATTTCTTCTGGAAAGTAAAGAATTCTCTTGCTGGAGCTGTAAGGTCATCACCATAAACAATAGCGAGTTCTCCAACAAATTCTGGCATAGTTCCTTCTATTCCAGCTTCTTTAAGAGCAATCTTTGCTAATGTTTTTCTAACAACCAAATATCCTACCCCCTCTTTTCGGAGTGATCTTCTCATGGCCATGTCGTCTGCAACCACCAAATGATGGAAATTTGCAAAGACAACTGACTTTGAACTCTTCAAAGCTTTTGCGATTGAATCAATTAATTCTTTCTTTTGTGCTTTAGTTATCATGAATATTTTTGTTATAAAATAAAATCGACCTTGTAAGGCCGACATTTAAGAGTGTCGTTGGACCTCGATCAGCTCGCCCGAACAATGTAATCATTGTTTTAGGGGCAATTTCAATCCTTTCGGATAGCTAATTGTCTTTGGCCTTAATACTCAATATATTAGCAGAAAATGAAGAAAAGTAAACCCCCACACCTATCAAGGTCTTGCTTTGTATTTTGACGGAAAAATTTTAACTTACGACCCCTATCTCACAATAAATATTTAGTAACACTGATGTCTTTCATGAAAAAGCAAAATTAGGCCTTGAAAGGTGTGGGGTAAATATCAAAATAAAACTTAAATACCGCACTCCTATACATAGGAGTGGTGGTATTTTTTAAAAAGCACTATAGATAAAATTATCATTTTAACAAGGAATTTCCTTGTCCAACCATTATTAAATTTAAAACAAAAACTCACTCCACCGAACAAAGAGTGGGTCTTTGTTGACGAAGCGAGCCGTTTATCGCTGAAGAAGCATATTTTTTGTAAGAATCAAAGCGACCTTATCGTCAATCGACGGATCTGGCGGGTAGGAATTCATGGATCCAAGATTTACCCGAATACCAGCAATCAGAGCCGCTATTGCTCCTTCAGTTCCAAGGATATTCGAAGCGGTTGATATACCTCCCGCCCCTTCGGTTTCAAGGATTTTTATTCCTTTCTGTATTCTTCCGAGACTCTCTTTATTGAGCATGTTTCCTCCTTATTTCACTATACAACTAATCAACAGTATACTGGATTACCTTGTACTGTCAAATAAAAAATTTGGGAACAAAACTTAAATATCGGCACTCCTATACATAAGAGTGCCGAAATATTGTAAGATATTTTTGACAAGGAAATTCCTTGTCCGACCAAATTTAATCTCCCGTTTACCTATTTGACATTAATATACAGGCGTGCTACAATAAACAAAGAAAACGTTCTCTAAAAAGGATAAATATGATCAAATTCGTTTGTTCTATGTTGATAGTTGTTTTTGTAAGTGGTTGCCATAACCGTAAAAACATCGTTGTCACTAATGAAAAGGGTAATGATGAACTTGCTAAGGTCACTCATTATGTAGACCTCGTAGGTGAAAGAGATAGACTTGAAACAAGTCTGGTCGTTCTGCCCATATACCTTGAGAATATAAAAAAGGAAGGTCCCTCGGGAAGAGCGAGACTTCTCAGTTGGACTATTGCTGACAACGGTGGACAGTTGAGAAAAGTTGTAAAGGAAATTGCTGAGATAGAATTTGAGCTGGATCTTAAAAAATGTAGTGATAAAATGTGCGGGTTGATGGCTCTAACAAACTACCAAAACAACATCTCGGTTTGGGCCAAAGATCGAGATATTTATCCAGACTTTGACGAAAATGAATATAGGGATGAAATGAAAAAGTTGATGGATGAATACAACAAAGCAAAAGGGATCATAAAGAAAAATGTGAAATAAAAAGGTCGGGGGTAACCTATAATAATAAAACCCCCTCTGTCTCGAAATGTGTGTTTCGACCGATGAGCTCAAAAGAGCGAAACAGCAAAAAATAGTAAAGGAATACAAAAAAATAAGTGGGCGACAACCTTTCGGTTGTCGCCCACTTATTTTTTTTCTTCTCTTTTCTTTATCTCTTTATTTTTCTGCCTTCGCCTTTCCTACCTTTCTTCTTGAAACAACTAGATCATTTGAATATTTTTTAGGTGTTCTGGTCTTTTGTCCTTTTCCGACATGTTGACCCCAACGAGTCTTAGCAAATCTCAAACCTCTACCTTGTTTTCCTTCTCCTCCTCCGTATGGATGGTCGCAAGGGTTTTGAACGGTTCCTCTAACGGTTGGCCTGATACCAAGATGTCTTGATCTTCCGGCTTTTCCAACATTTACGAACCATTGCTCTTCATTTGAAACATTTCCAAGACATGCCCATGCATTTTCCTGAACCTTTCTTATTTCTGTTGATGGAAGCTTGATGTGAACATAACCTGCATCATTTGCAACAATTTGTCCGAAAATTCCTGCTGATCTGCAAAGTTTTGCCCCTCCTCCAACTTTTATTTCAATGTTATAAACGAATGAACCTACTGGGATTCTCTTTAGTGTGGTTCTGTTTCCTGCTTTTAATTCTGCGGTTTCAGAAACGATAAATGTATCCCCTACTTTCATTCCCTTTGGTAGGAGAACGTATCTCTTTTCTCCGTCTTTGTAAAAAACAAGTCCGATAAATCCTGTTCTGTAAGGATCATACTCAACTGTTTTAATAGTTGCTGGAATATCTTTTTTGTCATAAATAAAATCTACGTTTCTAAAGAGTTTTTTGTTTCCACCTCCTTGATGTCTCATCGTAAGTCTTCCTCTGTTGTTTCTACCTGCGCTATCTTTGTGTCCTTTTGTAAGGGATTTTTCCGGCTTGTTTGTAGTAATAATACCCCTGTAAGTAACAGTGGACATATTTCTTATAGCCGGTGATGTTGGTTTATAGAATTTCATGGTGATTTTATATAAATGCTATCTTATCTCCCTTTTTCAAGAATACAAGAGCTTTTTTTACAGCTTGTTTAACTCCTCTCTTTCCTCTGGCTGTAACTTTTTTGGCTGGTAAATTTACAATGTTTATTTTTATAGGCGTAACTTTGTATATCAATTGCATGGCTTCACCTATAGTCTTCTTTGTAGCTTCTTTTGTAACTTCAAAAGTATAAACATTTTGAGATTCAGACTTAATTCCTGCCTTTTCAGTAATTCTTGGCTTCTTTATTATTGACAAAATATGATTTTTTTCTTGTGTGTTTTTCATAGTTTTTATTTTGCCATTTTAGCCTCAATAAATTTGATTGATTCAGTTGGATTCTCTATTACGAGATACTTCTTGTTCAATAAATCTACTGGGTTTATATTTCTAACTTCATCGACTTCTACATTACCAATGTTTGAGAAACTCTTTTCAAAAGCAAATTTCTTTCCAGAAATTGCAATTGTTGCGCTGTTCTTTCTTTTTGTGAAAATATCTGAACAAGTTTTTATTTTGCTCAAAGATTTCAAGATCCCTATAGCTTCTACGGTTTTTGGTTTTGCAATTTCAAACTTATCTACAAAAAGGATTTCTCCATCTTTATATTTTCTAGAAAGAATAGTATAAAGAGCTTTTATCTTCATCTTTTTGTTTATCTTTCTACCATAATTCTTTAATCCATTTGGACCGTGAGCAACACCTCCACCAACCCAAATTGGTGATCTTGTAGAACCGTGTCTTGCGCGTCCTGTACCCTTTTGTCTCCATGGTTTCTTTCCTCCTCCTGCTACTTGTCCTCTATCTTTTGTATGGGCGTAAATAACTCTGCTATCTGAAAGCATTGAGGTCACAACTTGGTGAACAAGGTCAGCGTTCCATGAAAGTCCAAAAATATTTGCTGGTAATTTTACTTCACCAACTTCTTTTCCGCTTTGACTGTAAACTTTTGCTGGCGCTAATTCAGCAAGCACCTTCTTTTCTTTTCTCTCACCAGCTTTTTTTATTCTAGCTGGAGATTTGTTATCTATATTCCTTTTTGTTGTCTTAGTGTTTTCCATGATATTATCCTCTGATTTCTACGAGAGTACCTCTTCTTCCTGGTACTGCACCGCTTATCAAAAGTTGATTATTTTCCTGGTCGACGCCTAGGACTTTAAGATTCTTTACTGTGATTTTATCTCCTCCCATTCTACCTGCCATTCTCATGTTCTTTGGAACTCTGTTTCTCAAACCTCCTCCAATAGAACCTGGTGCATTTTCTGAGTGTTTTTGTCCATGACTTCTTGGTTGACCTTTGAAACCATGTCTCTTGATAACGCTCTGATATCCCTTTCCTTTTGAAATAGCTGATACTTCAATAACGTCTCCTGCAGCAAAAGCTGAAAGATCTAT